>JBDNFN010000396.1:0-94556 GCA_041689795.1 Fuerstiella sp.
CTGTGGTGTGGTGCAGTTTTGGGATTATGCACCTGCTGAAGATACGTGAACTGGTCAGTATTCACGGCACAACAATCAGGCACCATCCCTGGAACCAGACCGTGGGGTTGGCAGTTGGCTTGTTCGGTGGAGTGCTGGCCGCGACTACAGGAGTTGGAATCGACATGGTGATTTATGCTATCCTGGTGTTGCTGTTTCGTGAAGATCTGAAGGTCGCGATCCCCACATCGGTCGTCATCATGGCTTTCACGTCCGTTGTGGGTATTACATCCAACCTAGTACTGGGGCAGTTCGATCCGGTGCGATACGCGGTTGATCCGGAAGTATTTGCGAACTGGCTGGCCGCTGCACCGATCGTGGCCCTTGGCGCACCGTTTGGGGCGATCATTGTGAATTTGGTGTCACGTACACCCACACTGATTTTTGTGTCCGTGCTGTGCATTGGTCAGTTTGCGTGGACCATTGTGCATGAGCAAGTCAGCGGACTGCCTTTGCTGCTTTCACTGGGTGGTGTTCTGGCGATGAACGGAGTGTTTCACCTGTTGTACCGGCAGGGAAATCGGCTCGCAATTAAGGAACGCGCTGATTTATCGTCACAATGAACGCGTCTAAACCTACGATGCGTGTCTGACACGGCTTAGATGATACATCTGTTTCGTTAGACTGCTGGAAGGATGTTCCGTTTAAGCTCTCAATCGACAGCCATTATCGTACACACGCCAAGACGCTGTACGCATTCAATTTTCATTGGCGAACTTGAATTACAGCGGCCCGACTTACTGTGAGTCGAGCACGCTGTAAATTCGTTCCAAGCGAAGGTAGCAGTCTATGGGGCATGTCTACCCCGGTTTGTGACGGGCGTTAGAGGTCTGCAAAGAGATCGCAAGTTCAAATTATTCTGCTGTCTCCTCTATCCCTGCTTCGCCAGTTTCGTCGCCCATTTGCTCATCGTCGGTGGTTGCGCCCGGATCTTTCTCATCCCCGATGCTGCCAGCGCTGCCTCCGCATCCGAAGACGGCGACCAGCATTGTCATTGCGAACAGGTGAATTAGTTTTTTCTTCATCCTATAGATGCCTTTTTATATTTAACATTTGTCTAACCGATAGCTCCACATGGAAAAGCGTGCGGAACACCCAAGTGTCGCCGCACGCTTTTGTTAGTTAAAGAACAGACTTCAACGTCTGTGCCTTGATTACCATTCTCCCAGTATCTCATTACCATTAATTGAACCAGCACCAATCCAGACGCCTTGGTCAATATTCTCACTGACAAATCTGCTTGAACCGTCTGCGAGCAGGACCTGAACGCCACCCGTGTGATAGCTGCTAGGCTCTTTGATATCCATGTTTGTCACGGAAATGTCAGTATCGCAGGAAGGACCAGCATTTGGGCCAATCAGCGTTGTATTCCATGGTCCCCAGTAAACTCGTCCGGCAGCCCAAAATCGACCTTGTTCATCACTTGATCCATCCCAGCCCGAACCGCTGTCGTACATTGCCAGACACGATTGGTAATACGTGTTCAGCAATGCGATGTGCGCCGCTGTACTTCTCCAAACGCGACCATTTGTATTGTTGGACCGTTGTGGTCTAGAACCAGTAACAACTCGCATCCATTTCCTGCGTTGAGGCTCTGACGGGTCCCATTGCCCCGTGTTCAGGCCAATCTGTGCCTCAGCCACGGCAATCGTATTACTCGAACCATCGGTGATGTCGCGAATTTTCGAGCCCTTGTACAATGTCGCGAAGCCAGGATTGTTGCTCCTCATCGACCAGTCGGAAGCCGGTCCGGCGGAAATTGTGTACGATGTAGGTGCCATGTTTGCTGTATAGCTCGCGTCCGCTCCCGGATCGCTGGGGCAGACAAATCCTGGAACCCGACTTCGCGCCATGGTGTTGTTGACGTTGCCGTTTCTGTTCGAGTCCCAACGCCAGCCAAAGTCGATCTTGTTGTAGATCGGGGCTTGATCGATGTACGGCAACAACATGGAGGTACCGCTCCACGCCAACCATGCCTGTTTGTAGCGACCGCCTACATTTTCAGTGGTTCCGGCAACACCATTGGGAACGAACATTTTGTGTACGTCGTGGTAGTTGTGAAGTGCCAAGCCATATTGTTTCAAATTGTTTTTGCACTGAGTCCGCCTCGCCGCCTCGCGAGCCTGTTGCACAGCGGGAAGCAGTAGTGCGATAAGGATAGCAATGATTGCGATTACAACCAAAAGTTCAATCAGCGTGAATCCTCTGATGCGATTCCTGGGAAGTGATTTGACCACGAGTAGTCTCCAGATAAGGTAGAAAGGTAGAAAGGTAGAAAGGTAGAAAGGGAAATTCGAAATGAGAACAAATACAACAGAAAATGTATTAGCCCTGAACCTTTCAGTTTTCTCGTTTTTGACATCACTGTCAACCGCTGTCTGCTCAGTAATTTGTGAGAACATTTAAAAATGTTTGTGTTTTTTTAAAAAAGTTATGGCGTGGCCCTGCATTTCTGAGCTTGGCTACGTTGTTAATGCGGAGCCTCAATGTTTTATTTGGAGGGGGCGTCTTGCGTTCTGATGACAGATACGGTGTGAAGAGTCTGGTCGTTCGAATGTCAGAAGAATGCTGCTCTGATGCATAGGGAGCGGGGATCTTGAACCGGTCAGGGGCGGTCGTTTGTGGACTGATTTCGTTCGTTTCATTTTTTCAGGGGCGTCAATGAGACTGGGTTTCGAGATGTGCTGGTTTCAGTTGTGAGTCGAATGAAGCACAGAGGTCAGGGGCAATCGTGGTGGAAAGAAATACTTGATGACTAATTGGCGGTGCTGTTGCGAGGTTGAATTCTGATAATTCGTTTATGAGTAATTCTCATGTGCATTGTCGATGTTCTAATGTTGGAGCCAGCAAGGTCGATTTCAGGAATCCGGTTGGAAACGACACTGTTCGAATGGCGGATGAGCACGCTTGGTAAAAGTGAGTAACTGAGCTCAGGTGGCCGTTGAGAATACCTCAGCTGCAAGTGATGCGCACGTTAGCTGATGCTTGTCGGCGACTTGCTGATTCAGCATACTTTGAAAATCGGTGTCGACCTGTTACCGCTGTGAATCGCCCATTTTCGAAAGTCGCTTCATCAAACCGCTCACTGACATAGACCCGAAAAGCGAGCCGCCAGACAGCCCCGACTTTCGCCCGCGACCACGATTCGGAAGCGGTGCGATTGTGGCTGTTGCTCTACTAACTGCGGTTTACGGGTGGCTTGGATTTACTTCATCGAGTGTTACCGATTATTCTGTTGACGCTTTGCAGATTTCCAATGGCTGGGCTGATGAACGCAGTTGCGTGGAATGTCATGAGCAAGCGGAAACGTTTCATGAAACTGGTCATGCTCGAACTCTGCGGGCTGCAGATTCGCCGCGTTCTTTAGAATTGCTGCGGAGTCTGCAGCTGGATCTATCTGGCGACCAAAGCATTAGTGTTGAACAGAATGTCGATGGGATCACTGCTGTCAATTCCACAGGAAACGTACAGCGTCGGTTGAAGCTCGATTGGTGCTTTGGTTCAGGCAGTCATGCTCATACATGGGTGTCAACGCTTCCAGACAGTCAGGATTCCAGCGAGTTACTTGAGTTTCACTGGACATGGTTCCGCGACAAACAGGGATTTGATATCACACCTGGCCAGTCTTTGCGAAATGGAAATGGAAACAGTGCCGTCAGTGCTTTTGGATTGATGTTTGACGGCCCGCGGGCTCAGAGGTGTTTTTCCTGTCATACGACGAAGATGCAGGTCAAAGATGGCCGAATTCACGAGGATAGCATTATGCCGGGCGTTACGTGTCAGCGGTGCCACGGACCTCGAGGGATGCATGTAGAATCCGGTGGGGAGTTTCGCGATCTTGCCTGGAAGCCGCAAGATCGTGCAGAAGCAGTCGGAAGATGCGCAAATTGTCATCGTTGGCCGGATGAACAGGAACCACACGAAATTAACACCACCAATATCGACATCGTACGATTTCAGCCAGTCGGTTTGTTGCAGGCAAAATGCTACACCGAATCGGATATGACATGCACAACATGTCATGATCCACACAGGCCAATGTCGCGGCAGGATTCAAAGGGTCTGTGGCAATGCCTCCAGTGCCACAGTTCAGATGACAGTGAACACACACGGTGTGCGGCTGGCATGTCTGATCGCTGTCTGGATTGCCACATGCCGCCGGTCAAAATGGAAGCCGCTCTGTCCTTCACTGACCACTGGATTCGTGTGCGTGAACCGAGTGAGCCGACCCCATGAGCGGTGATTGCAGTCATTTTCCATTGAAGTCCTGCTGGTTGTGTGCCTTCCTGATTTGTGTCGCAGCCAGCGATGTGCCGATGGCCACACCAGTCGACCTGATCAAGCCAGCCGACAGCAGTCAGCTTGCGATTGAGTCTGTTTGGAATCTGCCATTGTTGGTGTTTACTTCGTTGCAGCGCATTGTTGTACCCTTTTGGGTGTTTGCGGGAATCGTCTCGTTTGTTTCGACCTATGTCGCAGCACAGGCTTCGGAGCGGGGGCAGACTGTGTTGGCGTGCCTGTTGCTGATCGGTGTCAGTTTTTCATTGCCGCCGGAACATCTCTTTACGGCAACGATGATTATCTTGTTGCGGAAGGCGATCGGGTGGACCAGTGCCACCAGTGCATGGGCAGGGCTGGCAACCGTTATTCTGGTTTCAGGCGCTGCACTATGCATTTCACTTGAGTTTTCAATCGTCGTGGCCAGTGGCTGCATTTTCCTTGATGCCGGTCTGTTGCACCGCGACTGGCGAACGCGCGTATCGTGCGTGGCTTCAATTCTGGGGCTGTTTGCGGTGTTCATGCTGAGTGCACCGGCTGCCTTGGGGGCTAGTCTACGTCCCGTGGACTGGCTGTTATGTTCCGGTTTTATAAGCACGTTTCCGCAGTTAGGCCATGCACTGGGACAGCACGGTCCGCTTGTCGGACGACTGTTACTGTTGCTTGCAACGCTCGAGTTAGTTCGAATGCAGTTTGCGTGGAATCGAACGTCGCCAGATTGTTTAGCCGGCCTGGTGCTTGCAGCGATTGGAATTGGCTGCGGTTGGTACACGGCATTGGCAGTTGTTTTCTTATGTATGCTTACTGACATGCTTGAGGGTAACCGCATGGTACGTTCCCACGCCCGGCCAAACGTGGCTGAACGTCCGCTGGAGAGTCAGCATGTTTGGTGGATCCCGACGACTGGCTTCCTCACTGCATTTGTGTTGTGTGGTCTTCAGGTTTGTGAGAGCGGCGAACTAAATTGGCTAAATTCATCGTCCCCGACGATTGTGGATGTAAGTCGTTGGCAGACATCAGGACCTGTTATGTTGACATCTTCGTATCATGCACGCGACTGGCAATCGGCAGAGCTTTCAACGCAGTTTCCACTTTTGCTGAGCGATCGTTGGGATGCAGTTACATGTGATGTCGCAAAGCAGTATGCAATGGCCTGCGGAGATGTGAGGCAAGGCAAGGAAGATCGCTATCTCACTGAAGCAGGCACGCTCGGCGGATTTGGGCCATTTGTCGATCACCATTCTCCAACGTTACTTGTTATTGATTCCCATGATTTCGCCGCGATTCGCCGAATGTCAGTCGATCGTAATTGGAGAATCATGTCAATCGATCAGCGCAGGACGATTTTCGGACGTGCTTCCGTTGAGTCGACAGTCGTGCAGTCAAGGCGAGCGATTGAATTGCTGTATCATCTTGAATGGCCTCGCATGAGTTTTACCGGAAGTCTTGACGGCATTCTGGGACTCGAGACTAAATCGGACAGGCACGCGGTTGCCAGCGTACTGAATGCGATAAGGCTTCCCTACGCTGCCTTAAAAGTTTTGCAGAATGACGAAGGTTTCAATGCAACAACCACAACGAGAACGTGGAGTTACTGCGAACTGTCCCATCGTGTTTTGCGACAAACCGGACGAATCTCTTTGCTGGATCATCCGCGAGCAATTCGGGGACTGCAGGATTTACAAAGCAGTCTGCTATTCGCTGTTAATCCATTACGCAACGCTGTTCCGTTGTCCAGTTCAGCATTAAGCGACCTGAAATTAGTGTCCGTCGATCGTCAGGCCACTAAACGCGATCTTGCCGTAAGGTCGGCTTTTCAGTTGGGAGCATGGGATGTGGCTGAACGGGAAATTGAAAAGCTGAAAATTACGGCCGATCAAGAATTCTATCGATGTTTTCTCAGGCCGGATTCTCCGTCAGATCTGCTGCGAAATTTGACCAACGTTCTACAAACTCACCTTTCAGAAATAGTCCGGGAAGAAGCGTTATTTTATCTTGGTTGCCTTCAACTTGAAATCGGCGATGCAGACTCTGCTCGACAGAGTTTCAGTGAGTCAGCCAGCGTGCGAGCTGATTCGCCATTAGCTTCACTCAGGTCTCTGTACTTGACACAACTGATGAGTCGTCAATAGCTCGACATTAAGTATGCAGTTGTGATTCTTTGGACCAAAGTTGAATGGCCATTGTTCAAGCGTCTTATTGTGCGGGAACCTGTTCAGTCAAACGCTTCTGCATGGTGCCGACCATGTCGCTGGGGGAATCGTAGGCGTGTTCAATGGTCTCTATGCCTGGAAGTTGCTGCAAAATTGGCGTTTTACCGGGACGCGGCAGCGCGACGTAGCGAACCGTTTTTGTTGCTGTCGGGCGGCCAAGTTCATCGGATGCCGTAACCACCGTTCCGTCGGCCGTGAACGTCTGTTGTTGATCGCCGCGATGGCGAACCCAGCCGTTGGGGGTTCCGGTTTCGGTGTTCAAATATTCATCTCGCCAGTCTTTCGCTGTTGCGATCATGGGGTCTGCATAATCGCCGCCGTGCGCGAAGTCGGTGTATTGAATCGACCGGATTCTGCCGCGGTCATCGTAGTCGCGCCGTTCGTTTTCCGGACAGTAGAATGAAATGATGGCAGGTGGCGAATAGTACGTTCCGTTATTAGCGAAAACGCCAATGTCGACGCGGCTTGATTGTATTTTTGAACCTGGCTGAATCGGCCGTCGCTGATGATGTTTGATGGTGATAGTCGCGGCAGAGCCCTGTGTGTTTAGTGGTTGAATTTCGATTTTTTCGGGATCGCCCTGCAGCACAACCCAGTTCCATGTTAGTTTTCTTCGATTAAGGTCAACACTTTTGATGGCGCTCACGGTCATTGTGCTGGTCTGAGCTGTTGTACGAAAAGCTCGCGCAATTGCGACTGCAGAAGTGAACAGATTTTCTCGAGCCACAAATTCAAAATAGTCTTTTCCAACAATTGATTCGGACTCTTCTACAACTTCCATAATGGCGATTGGCGGAATGTCTGACGGGGTGATTTTATGGGCCATTTTTATCATCCGCAGGACGTCCAGGCTTTGGCCGTCAAAAACGACGGGGTGAGCCATCCCGGTTAGGTAGTCGCTGTCTGTTTTAACATGCTTCAGGCACCGGCGAAGAATCATCTGCAGGCAGGGGCTTACCATTCCATTCGATTCCAGTTTGCTCATCACATTCGGGTGAAAGGCCGCCAGAGTTGCGGCGATCGCTTCCAGAAACGGTGCGTCCGAGTAAGAAGATCCCTGCGAAATCAGCACGAAAGGGGTATTGACGGGAAAGACATCGCCAAAGCCGCCATTGCCGTTGTGTCCGGGATCGTAGTCTTTGTGTTCCGGGTAAACGTACAGATGATTCCGGAAGTATTGAAATGCTAATTGAGCCGTCGCTGCGCCGTTGGCGTAGGCCAGTCGTGGCTGACTTCTCCAGAACGGATTACCGACCATCGCAGTTGATGAATTGCCGAATGTTGTTCTTGAAAATTGAAACTGATACTGGAGTCCGTTGTCGAGGTTCTCGCGTCTCGCCTCTTCCGAATACTCAATACGTGACAGTTGCGGAAAGCGTTTCCAATTCATATTTGAATGGTCGCGGTCATGGTTGTCATATAAAACATTGGCTAAACCGCCAGCTGTTCCTGCTGCCTGCCACTTGTTTAGCAGTAAGGCAATCGGATCTTCACCAACGGCGATCGAAAGCTTGAGCGCGGCATCAGATGGTTTCTCAACGACAACCTGAAAACGATTCACCGCAGGATTCCAGACCGTGTTTGTTGTTGCAACCAAAGCAACGCCATCAATGATAGCAGCTGTGGTAACAGTTTCTGGCTGGGGCCTGGCGAATGGCACGGCGGCAAGTTCAAGTAGTTGCTGCCAGTTGTCACCCGTCTTCAGGCTGGACAGGTCATCATCGTTTGCGATGTGTGTTGGATCACGAAAACCGTTGGCAATTGATCGGCGAAGGCTTTCAACTGCTGCCTCATTCTTTCCTAATCGAGCTTCCGCACAGGCAAGGTTGTAATGACTGGCTGAGTCGTTGGGTAATAATTCAAGACACTGTTGCGTCAGTGATTCTGCCAGCGTGTAGTTATCATTGGCAAACGCCGCCGTTGTCTGCTGCCGCAGTAAAAAAATCGCCTGTTGAATGCGAGGCTGCGAGAAAACGGTACTGTCGAGATTTGCCGACGGTTGCTGGCTGTTCGTCTGACTCACAGAAAACGCCGTAAGCCCTAAGAAGGAAATGGCGACGAGCATGGCCAAACGTTTTCGGAATAACATCGCTTACCTTGCTGTAAAGCCCGCACTTTTGGACGACGGTTCATTTTGAACCATTTGGACGACCGTTCAAAATGAACCATCCACATCATCCCTCAGATTGTAGCCTTGAATAGATTCCACGGCACCTCACAGGCAAATGGTTGCCCTTAGCCGGTGTGTGCTCGCGGCCGGGTTGCCGGGCCGCAGCATTTTGCCAGAGCTTAACGCCCGAGAAACCGTCACGGATCGGCTGCTGAAGTTCGGGCGCCACAGTTGGCGGAAAATGTCACGTGGCCGTGTCAGGTGCTGGGGAAAGTACTGAACGAAATCCTGGACAGTCAGCTCAGTATCCGTGATGCGTCTGCGGGGATTGAACAACCGGAATAATCCAAAATGGGAGACGGCAGCGCTGGACAGGATCAGGATGAAACCAGCAAACGCTCCGAACAAGCGGTCCGTCGCTGAGGTAGCTGTCCATGGTGCGCAGCGTGAAGTGTCGCTGAGTCACTACCGTATCCAACTGGTGGACCGCCGCTCGGGGAAGACATCTGCCATCGGCAAAGGCGCTACTCCAGCAGCTTCTTTTAGCGAAACGTGGATGAGTGCCATACGGCCAATGAAGAATCCACCAACGGGATTACAGGTCAGCAAGCCAGCCTGCGGGTCAGCAACGCGTTCAATGCTCAGGCCAATCTGTGGACAGCGGAAGGCGATTTGTCTCCGTGACATGTGATAAATTCCAGCCTCAGTGGCGAATACATCCGGCCCCTTTTTAGTTCCGGACTGTACGATCGCGACGCGGCGAAACTTCCCAACGTGGATTACATCTTCATCCGCTACGGGCTGAACGACCGCGCCAGACGTGAAGACTTTCCCGTGAACTTTAGTCAGGGACTGTTACGAATTACTCGCCTGTCTGAGACGTGATCACCCGCAATCGCAACTGATTCCAATAACAGTTATTCCCTTCGCGAATGAGAAAGCCAGTAAGGAAATCAGTGACCTTGTTAACGTTGTCGCGGAGCAGGACCGCCTCGCGGTTTTTGATATCTATCCGCGTTACGCCGCCGAGCTGAAGAGAGGATTCAATAGGCTGAATTACCGGCGTTACCCGCTCACAGGAATTCCTAAAAAACACCACGAACTGGTCAAGCCATTTGTGTTCGGTCCCAGCGTAGAAGTGATGGGCAACGAACGCGACGGAATTCTGGACCAGCTGCCCGGTTGGTTGGATGATCGACATCCCAGCCTTGTAGGCTATAACGTGATCGCCGACGAAACGGCGAAGTACCCTGCTAAGTTGATTCGCGAAAAGAAGTCGGAGTAGTCACATGTCGATGAGGTTTAGTGCTGAAACAGGAATTCGTTTGAATTAATCAGACTCCACAGCAGGTCTTCGTATGCCTGTTCGCCTGAATTGTCTTTTCGTTTGCTGGCAAACTGTTGAAATGTTGCCAGTTCTGATTTCGTGGGTTTTCGCTGAAATGCGGCGAGGTAACACGCCTCGACAATATCCTGTTGCTGCGTCTTTGCTTTCAGTAGTTGGCGAATGCGATTGTTTCCGTTGGTCAACTTATTGTTGACGAAAGAACCGTTGGCAACCTGCAAGGCCTGAGACAGATTCAGGTCGTCGGAACGCTCGCAACGGCAAACCGATTTGCGTTCCGGTTGGCCGAAGACCTTCATAAACGGCTTTCCAAAATCGGGGCTGGGCAACTGTGTTGCACGCGTATCCGCCGGAAGACCGTCAAATGTTTCGGGAACACCAGTCACGTCGCAAATGGCATCAACCAGTTGTTCGGCCGAAAGCAGACGGCGAGGATAGCGACTGAAATACAGCTCGTCGTCTTCGTTTGCCGGAGTGGGCTCAGAAGATCGCTGATAAGTTTCACTGTTTAGAATCAAACGCAGAACGTGGCGGCGGTCAAATCCGGCTCCAACGAATTCTTGCGCAAGACGTTCCAGTAGGTCTGAATTTGACGGGGGATTGGAATCGCGAAAATCATCAATGGGCTCCACGATGCCGGTGCCCAACACCTGACTCCACAATCGATTGACTTCGACTCGAGCAAAGAATGGATTCGTGGATTCTGTCAGCCAATCAGCCAGAATCAAGCGGCGATCAACGGCTTCGCTGTCCACTGTACCGGCTTCCGGTAACCACGGCTTCATGGTTTCACCAGTCCGGGGCTGACTGACTTCGCCTTTTGTCGCGACGGATACGAATATCTCATCCGCGCGTTCTGTTGGGTCGCGCTGTATGCGATTAAAGAATGCGCCCAAGCCGTAATAGTTGTCCTGAGTCCAGCGTTCATGAGGATGGTTATGACACTTTGCACACTCCAGCCGGGCTCCCAGAAAGATCTGTGCCGTCGATTCGGTGCAGTCATTTGTATCAGCGGCTGTCCGAAAGTAGTTTGCCGCGGGAGATTCGAATGTGCTGCCCGATGCTGTTAGTAACTGTCGAGCAAACTCGTCATACGGCATGTTTTGTTGAAACGATCGCACCAGCCAGCGGTGATACTTGAATACTCCGGCCGTTTTGACGCTGCTCGCTTTGATCCGCAGCAGGTCGCCCCACTTTAACGCCATGAATTTTGCGTGTTCAGGAGTAACTAGCAATCGATCGATCAATTTCGACCGTTTGTCTGAGCTGTCATCTGCCAGAAAGTTCTGCGTCGCTGTGATGGCTGGCAGCAGACCGGTGACATCCAGATAGATTCGTCGGATGAATTCACTGTCGGAACATCGAGCGGACGGTACGTATTGCAATTGTCGAAGTCGTTGGTGTACCAGAGTGTCGATGAAACTGGATTCTGCTGGATCAAGCCAGTGAAAGCCCTCGACCTTCGATACTGACACCAGATAGCTAGTCGCCATGTGCTCCAGAAATCGCACCGTGATCGCCGTCTGTCCTCGGGAACCTTCGGCTCTAGTGACCAGCCCCGATTTATCCACTTCCGCAACAGCTGTGTCGGAACTGGAAAACACGGCAAGGTCAGTGATGTCTCGCACTGTCTGATCAGAAAACGTCGCATACACGGCGTGTTGTTGTGCGGTATGGTCGATCGTTAGTTCGCGTCCTGAGGCAGGAAACAGCTGAATACTTTCGCAATGCGGTGCGTGTTCCGCGTCAAGACGCGTGCCCTGAGCGATCCAGGCATGTAGCAGCTGGTGAGATAAGGATCCTGATGTCAGTCGCTGCCCACCAGCATGTGGAACTTCCATCAGTGGTTTTCGCAACAGTAAACTGGTGTCCGGATTCAGAGGATTGGTTCGCCTCGAAAAAAATTCACTCCGCAATGTTGTCTCATCGAGCGTTGGATCGAAGGCACGTAGCGACAACCGAAACCCGCCTTTCCCTTTTGGCGAACCGTGACACGCGCCGGAACTGCAGCCTTGTTTTGAAAGCACAGCCAGTACTTCACTGCAAAGCGAGACCGCGTCGTTTTGTTTGAGTGCAATCGTTACCGAAACTTTGGCAGTTGCGCTGCCGACGGAAACGGAGAGATCCGTCTGGCCATTTCTGAGTGGCGAAACGCGGTTGGATTCGATTTGAATGAGTGTTGAATCCGAAGCATCAAAACCTGCCTGATCAGTGACGTCGAATTCGGTGCCGAATTTGTCAGTCGCCGTCACAATCAAACGCATTGGCCGTCGCATCGAATCCAGTGTAAGACTCAGGGGGTACACGTGGATGCTGTCAATGGAATGCTCCGCTGGACCGAATTCGCTGGCTCGTGTGATGCCGGAACAGCCCACGATCGTTAACAGAAGGACCAGTTTTCTGTGCACTGGAAGCGTCAATGTCCAATGGCTCATTGCTGCATCTCCGGAATCAATGGTGACTTCACAACGACCTCCTGCTCTTTGACTATTGTGCGTGCCGTGATAAGAATTTCACTCAGCGTGCTTAAATCCACGCCCGGCTGAATCTGAATGCTGATGTTTGCCTCGTTCCTGCCAGCAGGGATAACTACTGATGGCGGCAGGGTGACACCGTTCGGCACGGACGTGAATGTCACGTCGATCTGTTTTTTGTCGCCACCCGCACGCGGGACAAATCTTCGAGCCGCAATTTTCAATGTTCGAGTTGCCCCTGCGGATAACGTGCCATCAGCGGCGACGCTGACCAGCAACGGTTCGACAACTCGCAGCTGGCTTTTTGCGATGGCCACTTCTTTGGTCTGACCTTTAAAGCTGGCTTCCGCAATGATTTGAATCGGCGATTCATCAAGATCCGGATCGGCGGGGCCGCTAAGCTGGAAACGGTATTCGTTGTTATCACTGCCACTGACCGGACGTTCACCACCGCTCGCCCGAAAACCGTCGGGCAGACCTTCCACGCGAATGTTGACGGGATCTTTGAAGCCCTTCGCTCGGTCGGAAACACGCACCGTGAAGTAAACTTCACCAACGACTCTTGGGAATAGTACGGGATTCTCATCGAGCGTTAATGAGAAGAAATTCGGGATCACAGGGCCGGTAACAGTGGCGATCAAACCATTCAGAGAAGCCGGAGGAAATGATGTTCGCGGATTCTCCTTGCGCATCGCGGCGATCGTCGTCGCGTGGCGTTTAAGAAAGACGTCTTCGATCGTTGCGGTGCCGATAACTTCAACTGTCTGCGTTTGTCCGGTTTTGCGGTCAGGAGGTGAATAAATTTTCAACCGTGTTTCTTGCGCCTTCTCGGCGATCACTGCGTTGCCCAACCTTACCTCGTTGCCGAGTCCGTTGACGGTAAGGTTGATCGGCCCATTGTATCCTTTTCGATTAGCTGTCACTTTCAGCAGCGTATAACCATCAGGTGGCAAGATCGCGCTGTCGAGTTCGACAGACAATTCGAAATCGTTTTGTTTCGGCTGAACTTCGACGTAGTACGTGAAGTTCGGACCGCCCCGAGAGTTCAAGTCACTAAGCAGCAGTTGGTATTCACCATCGATCGGTGCCTGCCAGTTAAGTTCACAGCCCTTCAATCCCGCATTCCGCACTTCGGCAAGCGTTTCGTTTTTGCCATTCCGAACAGTGATGGCCAGCAGAGTCGAACTACCGTTCAGTCGTCCGGTATCTCGCATCACCAACTGCTGGCCCTTGCTGGCAGTAAATCGACAGGTGTGAACATCGCCTTCTGCGGCGAGCACTCCGCTAATGCCACAGGGGATTTCGGGAAGGCTCGGGCTGCTGCCAGGACTGATCACAATTTGTGGCAGCTTCGAGGTGCGAACTTCTGCAAAACCGGAACCAATTTTTCCTGGAAACGTGGCGCTCACAAATTCATAGGTTTGATCGCCGACAGGAGGCACGCTAAATGCGTTCAGTTCTTCCACAGCCATTCCGCCGAATGTCACAGGTGTTTCGTGGTCCTGATGTACGACAGCCGGCAGCGTGGCTGAGATCAATGGGAAGTCGCCGATTCGTAATCGATACCAATGCCCGGCCGCGCCACCCGTAAGTGAGTCTTCGATTTCAATGATGTAGGCGCCTGCGGTTTCGAAGCGGTAGCGCAGGCCGCAGTCGCCAGCCATGCCAGGAGCATCGTCAAGAAACGCCAGTTCACTGCCCTGCTCGGATACAAGGCGGATCATCGGATCCAATTTCGAGCCCAGGCGGGTTGCTACAACTTCGAACGAGATTTTGTCACCCGCCTCAGCGTGAAAACTGTAGCGGTCGGCGTTTCCCACATCACAATAGCCTTCAATCGCAACCGGTAACTGAATTGGTTGAGCGTTCCCTCCCGAGGTCTGGCCTCGGATTTCGTTTACGGTCGGCAGATCGTCCACCATAAACAACAGCTGATTCGAAATTCCTTCCGTCGTCGCGACTCGCAAACCTCGTATGCCGACGGGGGTGCCGGCGGGAACATTGAATTCAAATGGAGCTACTCGATCCGTCGCTGTGACGACGCGGGACGAAAATTGAGTTGCCTGAAAATCGGTCGGGACCAGTGCCAGCTTGTCAAAGTGAGGTGTCCCGCCGGGCCGTTCAAGTCGAATGATGTTTTTGCCTTTTTTCAGGCATAGAACGCATTCCGCCATCCACTTCGCATCCGATTCCGCGAATCCTCCCGTAACTCCGGCCGCTGCGTTCTCTGTCAACAGTTTTCCATTCACGAAAAGTTTGACAGGCCGAGAACTTCCCGCGGCATAGTTCAATTCCAGGACGTAACAGCTGTCGGCCGGAATGTCGAAGTCCCATTCCGCATAGTTAGGGGTGAAGTTGCCGTTAAGGATGAATGTTCCCTGTATTTGATATTGGCCTCGATCAAAAGTTTCTGCTTCGACAACGACAGTCCCCTGGGGAACGTTTTTGCCGTTGGATAAAGCGGAGACCAGTGGCGCGGCTTCAGATTCTGCCTGTTTAGGCTGCTGAATGCGTGCCTTGAGGTTAGTCCAGAGCTCCGTGGTATTTGTTAAGTTCAGACCATTGACAGTCACAACCGTGGTCTCACCTGGCGGCACGGCCCATTGGGAAAGGGAAATCGCTTTCGGCAAGTCAGCCGGGCAAAACTTTGGCGAGACTACCGACAGCAGAAGCAGAGCCAATGGTCTAAGGAGATGGGATTTGCTCGAGCAATACGACATGGATGTGGGGGCGATCGTTCGCGACGCTGATCAATGGAAAGATGTGTTAGTTGGGTCAAACATGCAGAGCGACAACCGCGCAGTTCCGAGCAGTAGCTCTCAAGGGCTGGGTCCCTGCCTCTTTAGAAGACTTCTTCGATGGCAGTACCATTGTGTGCCAGAAATACCGGGCGATTGGATGGCGTGTAGATCGGCTTGTTGCGATCAAGTCCCAGCTTTTCGTAGATTGTGGCCGCATAGTCGTCAGGAGTTGTCGGGCGACTTGTCACGTAACCACCGACATCATCTGAGGATCCCAGAACCTGACCACCGGGAACTCCCGCACCAGCCATCGCCATCGAATACGCATTGACCCAATGATCGCGTCCCTGAAAACGATTCAGCTTAGGCGTCCGACCGAATTCCGTGACGAAACAGACCAGAGTTTCATCAAGCAGACCGCGATCTTCCATGTCGGCAATTAACGCGGCCAGTGCCTGGTCGGTCGATCCCATCATGACCCAATGCGCAATTCCGTAACGGCCTTCGCCGCCCGCTGCGTTACGAACTGTGCCACAGGAACCTTTATTGTACATATAGTCATGATGGTCCCAGTTCATGTTGAACCCGCCCGGCGTCGCTTTCGTCTCCGGCTCACGAACATCGACCGTTACAAATCGCACGCCGCGTTCGATCAACCGTCTGCCAAGCAAATAAGACTGTCCGCGGTGACCACGACCGTATGTGTCTCTGACCTTTTCTGATTCATCGGCCAGATCAAATGCCTGTTGCGTCTGTTTGTTGGTCAGTAATTCAGCGGCCTGATTCGAAAGGTCCGTAAACGTGCGAACCGAATCTCGTTTCGACGGCGCGACACCGATATTCAGATTACTCAACAGGTCGCGTCGATCCTGAAATCGCCCGCGATCAATGCCGGCAATCAACCCAAGATCGTTGACCTTCCAGCTTGGATCAGACAGATCGGGTCCGCCAGTCTTGAATGTTTTTGCAGCGGCCGGCAGGAAGCCGACACGAGCTTCTTTCGCCTGTTCGCTGTTACCTGGCACCATGATGTAAGGCGGCAGATAGTCACATGACGAGCCCATGCGATGTGCGACGATGGAACCAATGTCCGGCATTTCCAAAGGCCCGCCAGGCATTTCACCGGACAGCGCGTACTGCGTCCCCAACGGATGTCCGTTTGCGCCGGATTGGGTATGGTGCATGCCACGGATCACAGTCAGTCGGTCGGCCACCTGAGCTGTCTTTGACAGCAGAGACGTAAATTGCAGACCAGGCACGTTGGTGGAGATCGGTTTAAACGGACTGCGATGCTCGGCAACGGCTTTGGGTTTTGGATCCCAGGTGTCAATATGCGACAGGCCGCCCTGTTCGAGAATGACCAGTACGTTTTTGGCCTGAGCCGGTCGGCCACCGCTTTCCGCAGCAGCCGTCATGGCTGTTCGGATTGATAATCCGCCTGCGATACCCAGGCCGATGAAACTACGTCGCTGATACTTCATAGTAAAATAACTATGCTGAGCGCCGGGGGTTGCTGATCGCAAATAGCGCTGGATGGCAGGAAAAAAGGGTGAGACCAATATGGTAACGGCACAACAGCCCATCACCAACAGCTTCGACTCGAACAAGTGTTTCTACCGCGAACAAACAGCCGATCGCTCAAGAACTTCGTAACATGTCTGAAATGCGTCAAAACCGGATTCTTGCCGTGATTTTCTCTTGGGAGCTTAGAATCAGCTGCTGTATCTGGTCAAACAAACGAGATTCAGGCGATTACGTAAAGTCTTAACTCAGGCCGTTCCAGCTACTGTTCAGGCCGGCTGCGTTGTTTTATTGAGTACCTGGGTTGTCTGCATTAAATATTATTCAAGCAGCGTAGTCCATGCCTTTCATCGATAGACGACCGATACGAGTGATGTTTCTGCTGCTGGTGTTTTCGAGCACCATTGTGGTTGCACAGGAACCGAAGACGCTCGTCGCTTTTGGCGATTCCACGACAGCGAGGCGTGGCGATTTGAAAATCTACGCCGGACTGCTCCAGCGGGAATTACCTCAAGCTGGGCTGCCGATCCGCGTGGTGAACGCGGGCGTTGGGGGCCACAACACCGATCACGCTCGCGTTCGATTCGAAGCCGATGTGCTTGATTACAACCCGGATGTCGTTGTCATCCAGTTTGGGATTAACGATGCGGCGGTCGACGTTTGGAAAGATCCGCCTGCGACAGAACCGCGAATCTCGAAGGCACGCTACGTTGAGAATCTGCGTTACTTCGTCCGCACGCTCAAGGCTCGCAAAGTGCAGGTGATGCTTATGACGCCAAATCCGCTGCGATGGACGCCGAAGATGCTTACGCTGTATGGCAAGCCTCCGTACCTTCCCGCAGAACCAAACGGATTCAATATCAAGCTTCAGGAATATGCTGAAGCCGTCAGGCAGATCGCCAAATCTGAAGACGTCCTGTTGATCGATATTTATCGCAGCTTCAAACACTACGGAGAAACGGAAGGCAACAGCGTTGACGACCTCCTGCTGGATGGTATTCACCCCAACGAACATGGACATCGTATCGCTGCTGACCTGTTGATTGCAAAATTGCTGAAACAAAAAACGGCACAACGTCGGCTTAAGAGCCCCGATATTGCAATTAGAATTGTTGGCACCCCTGCGACTTCGCGTCTTAGGCTCGAAGCGGCTGGGACACCGTGAGAAACTCCACGACGGATCGCTGCTGTACAAACCCGTCGCAACTCCGCTGACACGCCTCGGCCACAACCACTACAGCCGCTGGTATCCGAACGCCGGCTTCTAACGTTTGGCCTTGCGAGTAGATGATCCAGATAATAGATCACGAATGACTTGCAATCTTCGTGATCCAGGGGATGGGTTGTCGAGTTCTCGCCGAGCAGAACCGTAGTGTGTCCGACATCGCGTTAAGTCGACGGCGATCGACGAATCTTCGGAAAAGGGTCGTCAACAGGCTTCGCCGGTTTGCAGCCGCTGATTCAAATGTTTGATTTGCCGCCGGCTTGTGCTGCCGCGTTCTTAACGCGGCGACCTTGTGGACAATGGCACTGGCAATCAGTGTCCGTGCGAGATGATCGTCCGATATAGTCATCAAGTCGGGCGAGCATCGTAGGTGCTGAACTTTGACACCTTGTTGTTTCTGGTTCGTTTAACGCCTTTAAGACTGTCTCTACCGTGCTCCGTCCTCAATACTGTTTCCAACGCTGGATTTGGCGCGACGGCAAAGTTACGATTTACAGAATGCTGTACTTTGCAAAAACTATGCTCGTGGCGTGCTGTCTCTGTTGTGGGGTGACGGTTGTGGCACAGGATCCGTCCACGTTGGGTATCGAGTTTTTTGAGAAACGCGTTCGCCCATTACTGGTCAGGCATTGTTATTCATGTCACTCCCGGCAATCCGGAAAGTCGGAAGGGAATCTGCTGCTGGATAGTCAGGACGGGTGGCAACGCGGCGGCGATCGAGGACCGGCAATTGTTCCCGGCGAGCCTGACGACAGCCTGTTGCTACATGCGATACGTTACGCCGATCCTAATTTTCAAATGCCGCCCCAAAAGGCGTTAAGCAAAGACGACATAGCGCTGCTGGAACGATGGGTGTCCATCGGAGCGCCGGATCCACGGACCGAATCTGCGGCACCGTTCATCAAACCGTCAGACCCTGTTGCAGGCCGCCAGCATTGGGCAATTCGCCCCCTGACGCGGTTTCAGCTGCCGATACTCGAAAACGACCAATGGTCGCGCACAGCGATCGATTCGTTTGTGCTGGCAACGCTGAACGCGAACGACCTTTCGCCGAGTTCCGATGCAGATCTTCGAACGCTGTGCCGCCGTCTGTATTTTCAGTTACACGGATTGCCTCCGTCGCCGCAACAGATGCAGGAGTTTCTTTCCGACACGGGCCCCGATTCGATTAATCGCCTGGTCGATAAGTTGTTGGACTCACCCGCTTTCGGACAACGCTGGGGACGCCACTGGCTGGATCTTGCCCGTTACGCCGACTCAAACGGCCTAGACGAAAACTTTCTTTTTCGCGAAGCATGGCGCTACCGAAACTGGGTCATCGATGCTGTCAACGAAGATAAGCGACTCGACCGGTTTCTTCTTGAACAGATCGCGGGCGACCTTCTGCCTTTCGCTTCTATCGAACAACGAGACCAGCAGCGAATCGCAACCGGTTTTCTTGTGATGGGCCCGAAGGTTTTGTTGGGGAACAGCCCGGACGAACGCATCATGGATGTTGCCGACGAGCAAATGGATACCATCGGTAAAACAGTCCTCGGTCAGACTCTTGGATGTGCGCGCTGCCATGACCATAAGTTCGACCCTGTCCCAACGACTGACTACTACGCTCTTGCTGGGATCTTCACGTCAACACGAGTTATGGAAACTCGCTTCATGCTCGGTCAGCAGCGAAACATGGAACAGTTGATCGGGCTGGGCGCGGACGGTGACAGGACAGACGATGAATACGAACTATTCTGGCGGGAACGAGACAAACGGACCGAACGCCTGAAACAGGGACAGCAGGCACTGGAACTGCTGCAAAAGGACGACACAACGGGGCTGGCAGATTTTGCGAAGACTCACGCGGAGGTGGTTGCTGCGCCTGCGACTCAGGATGATCTGCCGAAGGAAGAACGAATTCAGGCCCAGCAGCAACGAATTGCCGAATTGGAAGCTGCGGCCACGCCGCCAACGATTCCACCGCGAGCGATGATATCGGCCGAAAGCGACAAGCCCGCAAACGAACACATCCGCCTGGCGGGACAGTTTGATCAGCAACGAGACGAAGTGAACCGCGGATTCCTGCAGGTGTTTGGGGAATCCACAGAACGTATTCCCGATAATCAAAGCGGTCGGTTGCAACTTGGAGGCTGGCTGACGGACGTTGAAAACGGAGCGGGAAGGCTGGCAGCGCGAGTGTTATCAAATCGCATCTGGCACCATTTAATCGGCCGAGGAATCGTGCGAACGGTTGACAATTTCGGTCGTTCGGGAGAACCACCCACGCATCCCGAATTGCTCGATCATCTGGCTCAAACACTGATCGATTCCGGTTGGTCTACAAAATCCCTGATCCGGGAGATCGTGTTGAGCCGGACTTTTGCGATGAGCAGTCGGCACGATGACAACTCACATGCTGTCGACCCTGATAACCGTTGGCTTTGGCGAGCTCATCGTCGTCGCCTTGATCCGGAGTCATTTCGAGACGCCATGCTATCTGTCGCCGGTATTCTCGAATTGGAACAGGTGGATTCCACCGTGTCGTATCTCGGCGATCAGGCAACAGCAGTCGGCCAGAATGAAAATCGACGACGAACCGATTTCAAGTGTCGCACTGTTTACCTGCCCGTCATTCGCAATGATCTGCCCGAACTATTGAATGTCTTCGATTTCGCAGATCCTCATGCGACAACCGGCATGCGACCACAAACCATGGTGGCGACTCAGGGGTTGTTTGTACTAAACGACGAATCAGTTATGCAGGCCGCCGAAGAGACAGCCAGAAGACTTCTGACGTCGACCGATAAGAAAGATAACCCTCCACTGGTGACTGAACTCTTCGAACGGGTTTTTAACGCAACACCAGACGAACAGGAACTTGCCGACGTGCTCGCCTTTCTGGATGCGTCGGTATCTTTGTCCAGCGATGGCCGGGAATCACAGGTCCAGGCCTGGACGATGGTGTGTCATGCTCTGTTTGCGTCAAGTCGATTTCATATCTTGGAATAAGTCGCCGATCCCGGCCGGTAACGTCAGGAACACCTGTCATGAAGTGTCATCAATTCGCTCCCACTGCCACTCGGCGCGATCTGCTGCGTACAAGTGCTGCCGGATTCGGTCAGTTGGCGCTTGCAGCGATGGCAGGAACGCAGGCTAGCGCTGACACGCAGTCTGCCTTCGCTCCGCTGCCGCACACTCCGGCACGAGCCAAACGTGTTATTTTCTTATTCATGTGGGGTGGGCCGAGCCATGTCGATATGTTTGACCCGAAGCCGCGACTGAACTCTGAAGACGGAAAAGAGCTCGCCGGCACGTCCGTTGGCAGCAAGAAGGAAAATCTTGGAAAACTGTTGGGCTCGCCGTTTAAGTTCAGTCAGCATGGGGACGGTGGCGTCTGGATCAGTGAATTGTATCCGCAGCTGGCTCAACACGCCGACAAGTTGTGCGTGATTCGTTCACTGCACACCGAAGGCAACGCGCACGGCGAGGCGCTGCTTCGGTTGCATACCGGTCAGGCGAATCTCGTGCGGCCGAGTGTCGGTGCTTGGGTAAGCTACGGGCTGGGCCGTGAAAACGAAAACCTGCCTGCCTTCGTTACTGTTTCGCCGCCGCGCGGGCATGGTGGTGTACAGAATTACGGCAACGCGTTTTTACCATCTGCCCATCAGGCGACAGCCATCGGATCTGCGGAAATTCCTATTGCTGATGCTGTGGTGTCGAATCTCGGCAACAAGCGACTGACACCCGATCTGCAAAGAAACCAACTGGATTTGATTCAGTCGCTGAACCGCAGACATCTGCAGAAAGTTGGTGTAGACGCAAACATGGAAGGACTCATTGCAAACTATGAGCTCGCATTTCGGATGCAGTCCACAATGCCACAGATCATGAGCCTTAATGACGAGACGAAAGCGACACTTGATCTGTACGGAATCGATAAGGAGCCGACAAACAACTTCGGAAGACAGTGTCTGCTGGCTCGCAAACTTGCGGAAAACGGCGTGCGGTACATTCAGGTGTCAACCGATTACACTTGGGACCACCACACGAAAGTTCGGGAAGGCAGCCTCACGGAGTCTGCCAAGGTGGATCGCCCGATCGCCGGACTGTTGGAAGATCTTTCGCGTCGAGGCCTGCTGGACGACACACTGATTGTCTGGGGTGCCGAATTTGGTCGCACCCCGATGATTGAGGGCGCCGACGGACGCAACCATCATCCACAAGGGTTCACCATGTGGCTGGCTGGCGGCGGAGTGAAAGGTGGATTCACATACGGTTCAACGGATGAGTTCGGTTACGCCCCGGTTGAGAATCCTGTGCACATGCACGATCTGCATGCGACAGTGCTGCACGCTTTAGGCCTTGACCACGAACGGCTGACCTATCGTTATGCCGGCCGCGATTTTCGGTTGACCGATGTTCATGGCAATGTCGCGCACGATGTTTTTGCGTGAAGCTTCGACTGTGTCGCTGACGGCTTGTTCGCGGTCAGGCGCAAGATTCGCGGCAGGAACTGCGTATCGACTTGCAGCAGAAAACTGCGGGATGGAAATTCGCCATGAAACCGTTCGAAAACTAAACGCTAACCCAGATCGCGACAAGGTATATTTTCATGAGTAGCACCCAAGTCTCAGCGCTGGCCTGCCTGTTGTTCTTGCCTTCTGTTCTGATCGCGGCGGACGAACGAGAGCCGCAAATCGAAACGTTACAACCCGGCGTGACGCTGTCACTTGTCGCTGAACACCCTGGGCTCGCGACCCCGACCGGCATCGATGTCGACGATCAGGGTCGCGTCTGGGTGGTGGCGACTCACACGCATTTTCGCCCCGACGATTACGTCGGCCCGGAACACGACGAAATTCTGATTTTCACCGACAAAGACGGCGATGGAAGCATGGAAAGGCGGGATCTTTTCTATAACGCCACCGATGCGACCATGGATCTGGAACTTGGTCCGGACGGCTGGGTCTATCTTGCCGAGCGTGACAGAATCATTCGTATCAAAGACTCTGACGGCGATGGCACAGCAGACGTAAAAGAGAATGTGGCGACGCTCGAAACGGAAGTCGACTATCCGCACAACGGCCTGGAGGGTCTGGCGTGGCATCCTGATGGGACTCTTGTGTTTGGGATCGGGGAAAACTTCGCCAAGCCGTGGACACTGACAGGCAGGGACGGCACTGCCATTAGCGGAACCGGTGAAGGCGGCATCTTTCGATGTTCGCCCGACGGAAAGAACCTGCTCAGGATAGCTCAGGGATTTTGGAACCCATTCGGGATTTGCGTTCGATCGGACGGTGAGATCTTCGCTGCCGAGAACGATCCCGGCGAACGGCCACCGTGCCGTCTGCTGCATATTGTTGAGGGCGGCGACTACGGCTATCAACGAACGTATGGTTCTGAAGCTCATCATCCGTTCGTTGGCTGGAATGGTGAGCTTCGGGGAACTTTGCCCATGGTCCACCCATCAGGCGAAGCTCCCTGCGGCGTTATGCCAATCGGCAACGGTCTACTCGTCCCATCGTGGAGCGATCATCGCATCGACTTTTTTCGCCTGCGTGCAAAGGGCGCCAGCTTCGAAGCCGACCGAATGCCGCTTGTGCAGGGCGGCCGCTATTTTCGCCCCAGCTGTATCGCCAGTGCCGACGACAACTCAGACGACAGTCGTTCAACACGCACGTGGTATCTCAGCGACTGGGTTGATGGCCGCTATGAGGCACATGGATTTGGTCGGCTGTGGAAACTCGAAGTCGACCTGAACGAAGCCAAATGGGTCGGCGTCCTCACCCTTGAACCGCCAACAAAGAATGCTCAACGAGCCGCCAAATTGAGAGATCCGAAGCTAACGCACAAACGCGGCGAGCTGCTTCGACTGGCTCAGAAAGAAGATCCGTTCCTCACGCGAGCCGCACTGCTTGCATTGGCACGAGACGCGTGCGAGTGGACACTGGATGTCGTCGCCACATTGTCGGCGGGCGATCGCGTTCAGGCGGTTTTGGCCCTAAAACTAGCTGAAGCGTCACCAGACGTTTGGGTGCCGACTTTACTGAACGACGAAAACGCTGACGTGCAGTTCGAAACCTTGCGTTGGATCGCTGACGCAGGTTTGACTTCATTTCTGCCAGACGTTGAGAAGTTCCTGAACCGCAGCTATTTGGACTACCAGCGTTTTGAAGCGGCGATTGCGACCTGGAATACACTCAACGGAAAACCGGAAGATGGAATTCGCAATCCGGAATTGCTGCTCGCCAAAGTCAGCGATGGCAAGAGTGCCGCCAGTCTAAGAGCTTACGCATTGCGATTACTTCCGAACCAATCACGATCGGCACCCCAGGACGGCGTTTCACCTGTTCGAGCCTTCTCAAAGGGCCTCACGTTAGAGATCCTGCAACAATTGTTGTCAGTTGATGATGAAGTGCTGTCACTGGAAGCCGTGCGTACACTCGCAGGAAATCCCCGTGTCTCAGAAAAGGTACTCGCAACGATCGCGGCCGATCAGACGCAAAGCTCAAAGCTGCGGACCGAAGCCGTAACGGGATTGGCAGACGTAACGAGTCAGCACACCGCTCTGCTGCTCCAGTTGGCAGATGACACTAAGCGGGCGGTCCGTGAAGAGGCGCTGCGATGTCTACGCGGCGAAACTCGCTCCGTTGAAGAGATTCGCCAACTGAAAGAAATGGCATCTCGGCACCCAGAATCGGCGGACCTGTTTCAGGCCGTTCTGAATCCACGAACACTCAAAACCGGCCGCCCTGCCGTGACTGACACAGCGGCCTGGCTGGCAGCGCTGGAAGCGGTCGCAGGTAAACCAGATCCGGAAAGCGGTCGTCGCATTTTCCATCATACTCGTGTGGGACAATGTGCGCGGTGTCATCGGCACAACGGACGAGGTAACGTTGTTGGTCCTGATCTAAGTCGTGTGAACAAACGGGAAGACCGGACATGGCTGCTCCAGTCAATTCTTGAGCCAAGCCGTCAGATGGCTCCGGAGTACCTGCCGCGAACCATTGTGCTGAAAAGCGGGAAGACGTTCACCGGCATTCGGCTTCGATCGTCTACAAAAGAGGCGATGCGTGACGCCAATGGGCAGAATCGCACATTCGACCGCAACGACATTGAATCGATGATTGAGGCCACGGTGTCATTTATGCCGCAGGATATCGTGAACACGCTGACACTTCGTGAGGTCCGCGACCTTATCTCGTTTCTGGAAGACAGCAGTTCAGCCGAGTGACTGGAACCGTCTGCCAAACACGCATTCCGTCGCCGTGGTAATGTTGAAGAACGCACGACTTCGCAATCAGCCCCGCTTGAGTTGGCTTACCTGTTCTTTGAGAGTACTGTGTTGGCTACCGTCCACGCATTCCGGAGATGAAGAGATGCTCAAGTCGATTTTTCGCATCGTTTGTATTGCCTCGCTTACGTTTACGTCGCCAATCGTTAGTGCTCAAAGTCTGTCGGTCGGCGTTGCTGAAGCGGATATTACGCCGCCGATCGGTTTTCCGATGGCCGGGTATTATCACGAACGCCTGGCCGAGGGTCAGAGCGATCCGCTCAAAGCAAAAGCCGTTGTGCTGCGTCAGGGGGATGTGTTGGCGGCCTTTGTGGTGGCCGACCTGACGGGAATTTCTCGGGATCTGTACGAAGAAGTGAGGCGGAAGGCGTCGAAGGAAACCGGGATTCCGCAGTCACATATTGTCCTGAGCGCGACGCATTCGCATACGGCTCCGGATTACAGTGGGCATTTGTATCGCTGTCTCAAAGCCGATGCTGATCCAGCCACAAAGAATTCGTACCCTTTGCTGCTGATCGACGGGTGCGTTGACGCACTCGTCCGGGCGAACGAAACGGTGCGACCGGTGACGGTTGACGCAGGTACCGGTCAACAGGCAACGCCGGTGGCCTTCAATCGCCGTTTTGTTATGAAAGATGGCAGCGTCAAAACCTGGCAGAACTACTCCAATTCGCAGGTCGTGCGTGTCGCAGGTCCGATCGATCCTGAAGTCGGGCTGTTAAGATTCAAATCATCAGACAACGGAAAGGCAATTGGCGTTGTCAGTAACTTCTCCCTGCACCTTGATACAGTCGGCGGAACAAAATGGAGTGCTGATTACCCGTATTACATCGAACAAAGTCTGCGGAAAGAATTCGGCAACGAGATGATTTCCGTTTTCGGGCTGGGTTGCTGTGGAGACATCAATCACTCTGACCCAAACCGCAAGGAACGCAACAAGACCGACTTCATTGGCAACTCAATCGCTGAAACGATCGGCAATGCCCTGCCGCAAATGAAACCGGTTGACGCAACTCGGCTTCAGATACGTTCTGCCACTGTCAACCTGCCGATGCTGGAAGTCACACAACAGGATCTGAAACGCGCGGAAGACTTGATTCCGATCGCCAAAGCCGGTGGAAATGTTGCCTTCTTCGATTTGGTCTCCGCGTACAAAGCGGTTGTGCTGGATCAGCTGCAGAACAAGGAACCTCGAACGGCTTGCGATGAATTATTGAGCTGGGGGTTGTCGCATACTTGGCGCGGTATTGGAGAAAGCCTGCCGGTCGAAGTCACCACGATCACGATTGGCAACGAGGTCGCGATCGTGTTTCTGCCGGGTGAGGTCTTTGTGGAACTCGGGCTGGCGATTAAGCAGGCGTCTCCGTATGCCACGACGATGATCTTTGAATTATCGAACTGCGTAGAAACAATGTACATCCCCACTCGCGCGGCGTATGCGGGCGGTAGCTATGAAGTGACGAACTCAGCCGTGCAACCGGGTTCCGGTGAGATGCTGGTGGAAGCTGCGTTGAAATTGCTTCGAGAGTCGGCATCGGCGGAGTAAACATACTTCTGCTTCTTCTGCGTTTGATTCAAACAAGCGTTCCGGCCCCGACCGAAAGTGAACTTCCGTAGGTTTAGTGGGCGCGGATTAGGGGTGTTTCAAACAGGCATTCCATGTCGAAAAATGGTGTATGAGGATTTGCCTTCGTCAGAGCCGGTTGCAATTCGCACAGTGTATAGTACCGGCTGTTTGTCCCATTTTAGTTTACAACTGGTCTAGTGGCCGCCAGTAACCAATTGAAGTGCACCGATAATCTCCCTGCACTGCGAATGTGATGTAATAATTGCAAGCTGAAATGGTCCCACTTCGGATACGAGGACTTTTCCCCAGTTAACAGTAATCTTCATGGCCACAACAGATTTGCCATCCGCTTCGCCTCCCGTCTCCAAAGCAATCGAACAGAACTCCATGTTACTGGTCAGGTCGACATCGAATGGGCGACCGGGCACAGGTTTTACCGGTCAGAACGGCGATGGTTTTCTGCGCATCGCCGGCAATCTGCACGACGTCTCGGTGCAAATCATCGCGCTAATCTACTACAGGTGGACAATTGAAATCTTCTTCAGAGTTCCAAAGACATCGTCGGCTGCCGCCATCTGCTCAGTCAGTCAAAGAAGGGCATTGAAATCCAAGTCGACTGGGCGATTATCGCGAGCATGCTGATCAGCCTGTAGACCGGCCGCAAGCCGACACTGCCAACGCACGAAATGATTTGTTGGTACTTCTGCGCCATGGCAGATGAGGAAGAGCTTCTGGCTCATATCAACCGGCTCGACAAACAGAAGAACTAATCTAGCGGGACGATGCGTCGTCTCGTCTGCCGAGCTTCACGCTGCGCCAATTTATCTGCGGTATCGGCCAACGGCCCCACAACCAGCCAGTTGAGGAACCCGGTCGACACCGAGCCATTCAAGTTTCTACCAATCTCAGCGGAGACAGCACGAAGCGTGCCTAACACTACTGCATTGTTCCCTGGCTCGCCTATAGTGTGTCACTTATTACACACTGTAGGGGATATAGGTGAAGAAGAAAGCAGCGGTTAAAGCAAAACTCCAGCCGAAATCAGGCCGCGAATGGGGACCGAAATCCCCTGAGCTAGTATTTCTAGGCCAGCTATTCTCGCGGCGAATGGGCGAGGCGAGGGACCGGCGAGGACTCACGCAGCAGCAATTAGCTGATATGCTCGGCTGGTCGCGGATTACGATTAGCCGGCTAGAGAACAATCACCACGCCGCATTCTGGCCAACGCGCTGAAGATCAATTTGCAGGAATTTCGCCAAAAAGTCCTTGACGAATACAGCATGGAATAAAATACCACATGTGGTACACCGCCTAAAATGAGCGCGTTGACACACCACTCACGACAACCTGAACTAAGCGGCCACAACCATTGTCACGCAGCTAGCCCGCCAGTAAATCTTCAGCGTATTGCGCCCCCGTTTGAGCCCGTCACTAAACCTCACTACCAGCGTTTTTGCTATCAGGACGACAGGATTTGAACCTGCGACTTCTTGACCCCCAGTCAAGCGCTCTACCAGGCTGAGCCACGCCCTGTTTTGTAAACACATTTCACTGCATCGTTACGGCTGGTTTTGACCTGCAAACTACAAATCTAAACGGCTGCGGCGAAGCGGTGAACGAGTAGTGTATCGACGAGTTTCAATCATTCAACTGGAAGCGACGGAAGCGTTTTCGGAACTTTCGTTAATCACCTGCGGAACGCGCTCGACTCACGAAAAACGGTGTTTTTTGGGAACACTTTCTGCCTGGTTCCATTTCGACTCCGCTGGCCGTGTCGATTCCCCAGGTTCGCGCAATCGAAACTGCGTCTTTCACGTTTTCCGGATTTAATCCTCCGGCCAGAATTACTGGTGGCAATGTTGCGGTGGAATTTTTAATCCAGTCTCGAACTAATTCCGGCGCGATCTGATGGCCCGTGCCTCCGTATTCGCCTGGTTTGTACGCGTCCAGAAGTACGGCTCGCAGTGTGATGCCGGCATTCGCCAGTTCCTGCAGCGCCCGGTCGACGGCCGCGAATCCATCCGGACCGACCCGGAAGGCGCGAATGATATTCACATCGCCAGCAAGTTTTTGAAAATCAGCGATTGTGTCAGCGGATTCTTCACCGTGAAACTGCACCGTATCCAACGAGACGATTTCTGTGATGGCGGCGACTTCTTGTGGTGTCGAATTCACAAACACGCCGACAAGTTCGATTCGATCATCCAGCTGATCGCGAATGTCACGAGCGATGCCGGTTACTACAAACCGCTTTGACTGCGCGTAGAAATTCAGCCCGATGGCGTCCGCCCCGGATTCCGACACCATTTTGGCGTCGTCGGTATTTGTGATTCCACAGATCTTTATCCACATATTGGTCTTCATAGCAGCGTTCATATTCAGAATCAATTGTCTGGCAGTCCTCGAACGGATTTGTTGAGATATGGTAAGTCGAATCTGCTGACGATGCATCCGACGGTTCGCTTGTCTACACTGCAGTTTCGCCTTCCTCACCTTCGTGCAAGAAAATGAAATTCGGAATGGACTCGGAACACCCGTCATCTGACGAAATTGCTTTACGTTATCTTGAACAGTTGCCGTGGCCCCCGTACCCGTTTCAGGAACGAGCCATTTTGTCGTGGTTTGAAGGCGAAGACGGAATTTTGGTGTGTGCTCCGACAGGCACGGGTAAGACCGTCATTGCTGAGACGGCTTTGTTCGAAGCGTTGCTTACCGGGCGAAAGGCTTATTATACAACGCCGCTGATTGCTCTGACGGAACAGAAGTTTTATGAGCTTCAGGAATCTGCCGAGCGCTGGGGCTTCAGCAAGGATGACGTGGGGCTGGTAACGGGTAACCGTAAAATTAATCCTGAAGCGCCGATTCTGGTTGTCGTCGCCGAAATTCTATTGAACCGTTTATTGTCTCCGGATGACTTTCCATTCGACAACGTGTCCGGTGTGGTGATGGACGAATTCCATAGCTTTAACGATCCGGAACGGGGCATCGTGTGGGAGTTGTCGCTGGGAATGCTGCCGAAGTCGGTTCGAGTTCTTCTAATCAGTGCAACTGTCGGAAACGCGCCTGAGTTTGTGGTGTGGTTGAACAGGCAACACGGTCGACGATTGCGGCTTCTTCAAAGCGACGAACGGCGGGTTCCGTTAAGTTTTCGCTGGGTGATTGATCACATGCTGTCGGAGCAGCTTGAGATCATGGCCGACGGCGACGACGACGAGTCACGTTATACTCCGGCACTTGTGTTTTGTTTTAATCGCAGTGAGTGCTGGACGATTGCCGAGCAGTTGAAAGGCAAGCGGTTACTGGCAAGCGGACAGCAGAAGCAGTTGCAGATCGAACTTGATAAGCAGGATTGGTCGCTCGGCGCTGGAGGAAAGTTGAAACAGATTCTGATCCGCGGCGTCGGAATTCACCATGCAGGTTTGCTGCCTCGATATCGTCGAGCGATCGAAGGCCTGTTTCAGAAAAAGCTGCTTTCGATTTGCGTATGCACTGAGACGCTGGCGGCCGGAATTAACCTTCCGGCTCGATCTGTGGTTATGACGTCGCTATTAAAGGGGCCACGCAATGCAATTAAGGTAATCGACGCCAGTTCGGCTCAGCAGATGTTTGGTCGTGCCGGCCGACCGCAGTTTGATAATCAGGGTTATGTGTTTGCGGTTGCACATGAAGATGATGTTCGAATTCATCGCTGGCAGGAAAAGTACGACGAAATTCCGGAAGACACCAAAGATCCCGGATTGCGGCGAGCCAAGAAAAATCTGAAAAAGAAAATGCCTCGTCGTAAGCCGGGGCAGCAATATTCGACTGAGCAGCAGTTGGAAGCATTGCGGACTGCATCGCCGGGCAAGCTGGCAAGTCGAGGTCGCTTTCCGTGGCGATTGCTGGCATTTTTGATTCGCAAGTCCGGCTCTGTGTTTATGTTGCGTCAGGCGATTCAGAAGCGATTGCTGGATCCGAAAGAGAAGGAAGATGGGGAGAGAAGCCTGAAACGCATGTTGATCACGTTGGATGTCGGTGGATTCATAAAACTGCAACCGAGTCCACCGCATCGTCAACGCGAAACGACACACGAAACCGCAGCGGGCGACAGCGATACGTTGATGTTCCACAGTCAGGTAGCTGGCACAGGTGTCATCCTGGCGCTGGACGAAGTCGAGCACGGTAGGTCCGTGCGAACATCCGTTTGGGGTTCGGGACTTCAGCAGTATGAAAATGACGGGCTTGGCGATGTGGTGGACTTTTCGTCCATCGTCGCTGACGAAGCTACTGACTTCGGCGATGGAATATTCGCGGGTGACGACGTCGTAGACGACGAATCACTCGATGGTGTTTTAGGGTTCGTGATCGAGTCATCTGATGCAGGCAGCGGTGATGAACGGACCGATGATTTAGCAGTCGAAGAACATGGCTCGGAAGCTTCGGCCGAAAGCAACGTAGCTGATGAAGTGCCCTCAGGTGGGGCGTCCGGATTGTTAGGAATGCTGATTCAGGAAGCTCGGAAATCGGGAGGCGTCGCGACTACCAGTGGAGCCAAACAATCGGTTGGGAAAGCCGGTGGCGGCGGACGTTCTGCCCCGACTGAAATGGCCGACGTGAGATTCAACGATTACGAACCCGAATTGGCAATCGCCACGCCTCAGATGGAGATGTTGTTTGCCTTTCGAAGTATCAATTCGATTTACGCAATCTTTCTTGCCGAGCACATGCATAAAGCGAATTACGAAGAACGACTGCAGTTGCTGGAAGCGGCTTTGGACATGCCGGTTTCTGTGGCCAAAAGCGCGCGGGTGCCGTCTTCTGACAAGCTGCCTGACGGACCTTTGGCGTCCGAGTATCTTGACGCGGAATTGTTGACTCGCGGACTTGTCACCAAAGACGAACTGACCGGTTACCGCGACGAAGTCACCGAACGATACGTCTTCCCGCTGCGACTGGCTGAAAAAATGCACCTGCTGTTTCGGTGCGAGTTTCCAAATATTCACGACGCCAGAAGCACGGCAGTCTGGTGCATCGGCGACCTGCTGCAGTTTGGTGGCGACTTTAATAAGTACGTTCGAGCTCGGGATTTAACAAAGCAGGAAGGGATTATCTTTCGCCATTGCCTGCGGATGATTTTGCTGTGTGGTGAATTTGCTCAGATTGAACCACCGGGTATTCCTCCGGAAACATGGAGAAGTGAATTGGCCGAACTGGCCGCACTGCTCACCGATGCCTGCCGCGCCGTTGACCTAACAAGCACAGACGAAACACTGACGGCTCTCGAAAGCTGTAAGCTAGACCCGGAACAGCTTGTTCTGTAATGTCAGTCCGTTCTGAATTGATTCTTTCGAAAGCCTGAAGCCGATGCAACTTCCACTAATATCTCGACGCCAAATACTGGGGTACTCTGCCGCTGGATTTCTGGCTGCATCTAAATCCTCACTTGCAAAAAACGAAAGCTCTGATGGGTTTGAATTCAGATATCTGGTTGGTTCGTGCATGTACGGCTATCTGTATCTTGGTGAGATCCTTCCGGAGGTTTCTAAATGCGGCAGCACGCATCTGGATATCTGGCCAAAGAATCACGGTAACCAACGGGAACAGCTGGAAGATCTGGGCGAGGAATTGTTTGCTGCGATGTTGAAGAAGCACAACATTGCATTGGGCTGTATTACGCAATACAAGCTTGGCCCGTTTGGGCTTCAGGAAGAAATGAAACTTGCCGCGAGGCTTGGCTGCAGAACAATTGTCACCGGTGGAAGCGGGCCCAAAGGATTGATCGGTTCTGAACTGAAAGCGGCCGTCGCTGCCTTTGTGGAAAAGATGAAGCCTCATCTTGCCATCGCTGAAGAAACGGGCGTCACTATTGCGATTGAGAACCATGGTAACAATCTGATCGATTCACCGGATTCGCTGAAGTATCTCGCTGAACTACGACCTTCAAAGCATCTTGCCGTAGCCTTGGCTCCGTATCATCTGGAACAGAATCCTGAAATGTTGGGAGGACTGATTCGTGATCTCGGCGATGCAATTGAAGTGTTCTATGCGTGGGAGCACGGCGATGGGTGCACCACTCGGTTGCCCAAAATTCAGGAATTGAAGCAGTTGCCAGGGAAAGGTCCGCTTGACTTTGGTCCGCTTGTGAAAGCGCTGATAGACATCAGGTACTGTGGCTGGACCGAAATCTTTATGCACCCCGTGCCGCGAGGAATTCCGATTCTGGAAACCGCCACAGAGGTGACAGTGGAAATCAACAGGTCGCGTCAGTACCTGGAATCCATGATCGCAGCAACAGGAAAAATCTAAGACGGCCTTTGTAACGCCACGTTTAGCAGTCCCCTGAGACTGTTGCCGCCGTTGTATTACAGTTAACGGAACGCCTTGCGATAGACCGGGCGAAAGTTCGTTTTCGGCCCGACGTCTAGTTGTACAGGGTGACTCGCGACAACGTGCCGGCGGGTTGTGTTTTCTGCGGTTCAGGCAGTCGCGACGTCGTGCTGGAGTTGTTGGCTTCGGGAGGAACAAAGCGGTCCAGCCGAGGACGGAACACGACCAGCAGCAGCAATGGCAGATACCACAGCACATAGCTTCCAACGTCTTCCGGATACCACAACTGAGCTGCCACAATCAGAGCGGTGGAGTTGGATAGCAAATTTTCCAGATTTCTTTTTCGAGGAATCACCGTCATCGCAACCAGCATGACAAAGAACGAAGCCGCCAACGTGATTCGCAAAAACATGTGACCGATCGTCGTTTCCGGCATCGGCGACGCTGCATCGAACAGTCGGAAAACCGTCCAGTTGGCAGTCACCACCAACTTGTTGACAAACGAATCAGTGTTTTCAGACGTGAGTGCAAACGTTGCAAGAACAACTGCGGCCACGGCGGCAAGTGACACGCAAAATCGTAGACCGCCCTTCCGTCCGTAGAATACAGCCCAGACTGGCAGCAGGAAAATGGCGAAGAATAGTGTCCCACAGGCAAGCCCCAGTAGTACGCCGGCAACAGCCGGTTTTCGATAGCTGGCAAACGCCCAGGTTAAGCACGCACCAGGAACTACGTGACTTAGTTCATGCACATTGTACGCCGTGCAGGGCAGCAGCAGATATAGGCAGCTCATGGCAATGCCCAGTTGCATGCTGCAGAAATGTTTCCGGCCGATGTACAGCAAGCCCAGGACGACCGTGGTATGAGCGATAACAACCAGAATTCTGGCGATGAAGGCTTCGGTCGGAGTCTTGTCAGTATTCGATCTTGTCTGCAGTGAATTGCCACCGGAAAGTTCAGCAACCTTTGCCGCTGCAGCAGCCAGCATCGTTTCAGTGGCGGCCGGAGTTTTCGATTGCCCATCTGTCGAAACCGCAGATTCCTGTCCTTCCAGCAATGCCACTCCCGAGACCACAGCGGCCACGTTTTTTGATGGGATTTCTTTGATAAAGACGCCCGTCATCAGAATCGAAAACGCTGGCAGAAACAGAAATGTTAACCCCGCCTGATTTAGGTTCTGCTCGAGTCGCGGGCGCCGCGTCAAAGATTCATCAAACGTTAACCGAATGATCAATAGGATAGACAGACTGAGTACCGCGATTGATGTCCAGCGATAGACGCCATTGTCATCAGCGGCTGGTGGAGCGACAACTTTGGACCTAGTGTCCAGGGCTGCGGATGACTTGTCTGCAATCAGTTCGTTTTCACTCGTTCCGGCTGCGGCGCTATCGTCTTCGGTCGTTTCGTTTAAAGTTGAGGCCGGTTTCTCTGGAACCTCGGAGGTTTCGACGATCGGCTGCAGGTTCGCAGTGGAAGAAGCAGCCACCTTGGTTGGTTTCGACGCAGCGGCCACAACCAACGCTGTCGACAGCAGCAGTACCAGAATCAAGTCCAGATTGCGCACGCTGATCAGTCGCGAAAACCGGAAGAAAACGGCAATCACGAGAAGCGAGACGTACAAAAGCCACGTCGGACTTTCGACAGTCACAAACAAGAATTGGTTGTGTTCCATTAAGAACGAACCTTCGACCGCGACATAAAACTTCCCATCTAAGCCGATCGTTCCTGATCACTCAGAGTTTCATGTGCAACGAGGTACGCAAAAGAGCTACAGCCCTGTTGCTCTTACCCAGCAAATATCCCCAGCACGCATTGGAAACCGGCGGACAGGAAATGGCAATCAACGAATCCAACTAATTTGTCGGCCGCGAATTTTTTTTCCAGAAGTGAAGCGTTGATGTTCCGTAAGCGTAATGTTGGTAATAGTTTACGTGATTTACGCAGAATTCCTCGTGAATCGCATAAACACGGTCAAATGCGGCTGGTTGTTACTTAAAACGCTTCGACCAGCTTGTCTCCGCCGTTTTCCAGCAGAGATTCAGCGACGGTTACACCAAGCTTGCTGGCTTCGTCGATCGTTCCACTCGCTTCAGCTTCCAGGCGAATTACTCCATCCAGGCTTAGTAATATTCCGCAAAGGCTTAGCCGGTTGCCTTCCAAAATCGTCAGGGCCCCGAGCGGAGCGTGACACCCTGCTCGCAATTCTGCGAGCAGGGAACGTTCGGCTGTGACGGCCGCCAGTACGTCTTTATTGGTTAGCTTCTGAAGCACTTCCTGAGCGAGAAGATCATCTTCGCGACATTCCACGCCGATGGCCCCCTGCCCCACGGCGGGATATACCAAAGGCGGCTTAAGCACCAGTGAGATTCGATCTTCAAGCCCCAGTCGACGCAGTCCTGCTTCTGCCAGAATGATGGCGTCGAATTCGCCTTCGTCGAGTTTTCGAATCCGGGTATCGACGTTGCCTCGAATTTCCAGCATCTGCAGATCCGGGCGAGAATGCAGCAACTGGGCCTGCCGTCGCGGGCTGCCGGTGCCGATTCTCGCACTTTTGGGAAGTTCATCGAGCGTTTCAATGATTCGCCCATTCGGCAGCAGTAACGCGTCAAAGTGAGGTGCGCGATCGGGGATGCCGGCCAGTTTCAGGCCACTGGACTCCAGCGTCGGAAGATCTTTTAGGCTATGCACGGCAATGTCCGTTTCCCGTTTCAGTACCGAGTGCTGGACTTCACGAGTGAAGACGCCCGTTCCACCGAATTCACGCAGCGCATCGGTCTGATTTCTGTCGCCGATTGTTTTCACGTGCACGATCTCGACGCTGACTTCGGGTGAAGTTGTTTCAATCAGTGATTTGATATGTTCCGCCTGCCACAAAGCCAGTTTGCTGGATCTGGTGGCGATACGAATGATATTGTCAGGCATGATTAACGTACTGAATCTAAGTCGCTGAAACGTAGAAGTCGGTTGGACGAGCACCGCCACATCGTGTTGGGATTTCGCCGCAGAGTGTAACGTATTCAAGTGAGCTTGCAGTCCGCGACCATGATCGTACGGAAGAATATGCAAAGCAGGGGCGATAAAGTACGCTACATGCTGCTAAATGTGCGTCCTGCGTTTCCGCAACTGATCGATCTGCTGGCACGGATTGATGGGGCTCAAACGCATTCTATACAAGCACATGCCGCCGATGATTTTGCGGCAGGGCGTGATTTTCTGATTGACGGCGACATGGAAACCACGGTTTTTTCGAAGAACTACCGGATCCGATCGAATTACAGAGGTGTCGTGAAATTATGGCATGTCGATAATGAATAGCAGCGAGAATTCGATGGGCAATTCTTCCGAAAGGGTTCCATGAAAATCAGACATATGGTTTTAGGAGCCCTGTTCTGGGTGATATCCATCGCAACGGGTTGGTACGTCCTGCACTCGGAACTGTCACAGCAGTCCAGCAGCGTTTCAGCGATGAGCTCAGACGTTCGGTCGTGGGTGTCCGGGCATCAGCAGCGGTTCAACGCCGTGTGCGATGAACACGTGATGGTTGCCGTTGGCGACCCGGTTTTTCTGGAGCTGCCTGATGGATCTTTTCGTCAGGTTGGGCTGACAACCAATCTGCATCAGAAATTCAGTCGGGATGCCTTTGCCTCTCGAGCTTTTGATGTCTCCATATATCAATCGGCGATGGCTGAGTTTCCTAATGGTTTTCAACTGGATTACCACACCACGCCCACGTCGCTGGACTGGGTTGCGAAAATGATGATCCCGCCAGAGCGTCAAAAAGCGATCGCTGACATGATTACGAAAGAATGGAAGCAGCATCAACTGGAATTGATGACTGAACTGCGGCCCGTAATGCAGGACGGATTGCGTACAGCAATGAAGGCGGTCGAAGGTGAATTGCCCACGATAGTTCGCAGTCACCGTGACGAATTTCGCAAACTTGGCGAACGCTATGAAGCCGACATCATTAAGGCCGAAGTAATTCCTTTGGTGCGTGAAGAGATTCTACCGATTATCGAAGAAGAGGCCGTTCCAGTCGCTATGGATCTGGGTAAAGATTTGTGGAATCGCGTTTCGCTTTGGTCGTTTACGTGGAGGTACTTCTATGACAAAACCCCGTTGCCAAAAAAAGACGCGTTGAAGATTGAGTTCCAACGGTTCATCGATGAAGAAGCGCTTCCGGAAATTCGTTCTCGGAGTGACGAGTTTATTGAAGTCACGGAGACAATCGTAAAGCGGTCGATGGAAAATCCAAGGGTAAAAGCGGCAATGAAAAAGAGCTTCAAACAGGTTGCTGAAGATCCTGAACTACATCGGCTGGTGTGGAGCATTGTTCGCAAAGCCGTAGTTGAGAACGCAACCTTGCGAACCGAACTGGATGACTTCATGAAGACTCAGGAAACACGACTGGCATTAAGAACTGCTGGCGACCGCCTTGAACCCATCGTTCGCGAAATTGGCGATATGATCTTCGGTTCTCGTGAAACCGGTATCACCCCCGCGTTCTCACGAATACTGAGAGCTCAGATTCTGGCTAAGGATCGGCGATGGTTTGTCATGATGCCAACATTCGACAATCTCCAGAAACGTGGTGAAGTGTTTGTGGACGCGACCGACACACCCATGATGTATCCGCTGGGGTTCGGTGGGACTGCTCAGAGTCCACTGACTCCGGCGGGAAGAGGTGCTGAATAGTGCCTGAGCAAACAGAACCTGAATTGTCCGCGACTAAGAAAACGGAAGTGCAGACTTCTGATGTTGGTACTGAAATCTGCCTGAAAGAGTTTTCGCTTTCCGCCGGAGGCAAGCCGCTGCTGGTGAATTCGAACGCTCGTTTTGCAGCGGGACAACTGACGTTGGTGCTGGGTTGTAGCGGTGTGGGCAAATCGTTGTTGTTGCGAATTTTGGCAGGGCTGATCGAGCCTAATCATTCGGCCATTAAATACACCGGACAGATTGAGTTCCAGAAGGATGGTCACGTAGATGTGAAACGGAATCATATGAAGGAGCCGGTCGCGGTTGTCTTCCAGAGTTTCGCATTGTTCGACGAACTCTCCCCGGCAGAGAATATCGAGATCGCGATCGAGCATTCGTCGATGGCTGATCGTACCCGCCGCGTCAGCAATGCGAGCGCCTTGCATCTGCTGGAAGAATTAGGAGTGCCTGGCGATCGCCCGACTTCCGTTCTTAGCGGGGGACAGCAACAGCGACTTGCGATTGCCAGAGCACTTGGGATGAAAACCGATGTGGTGCTGTATGACGAACCCACGTCAGGTCTCGACACAAATACGGCCGGACAGGTGGCCGAACTAATTCGGGACGCCCAAATGCGGTTTAAGCGCACGTCCGTCATTGTGACTCATGACTACGCTGCGTTGCAGGAAATTGCCGACCACGTTGTGCTGCTGAATCATCATGATCGAACGCTGCAGGATGTTCCGCGTGAAGATTGGGGCAGACTGCCTGAGCTTCTGGGAAAGCCTCCGCAGGTGGATGGCACCGTTGGCAGGAAAATATCAATCGCCACACGAATGCTCGAATCTGTTGGAAGGGCTCTCGATGCCACAGGCGAGTTTCTTGAAAACGTGCTGTTGCTGCCGTTGGCATTGCTGCCGCTGTGGAAAAGCTTTCGGTGGGGCGGACGCATTACATGGCACTATTTCAAGCTGGTGTCTGGCTGGTCAGCCTGCGTTTATATCGCGATCTCGGGTATGATTATTGGCTTTGTTGCTCAGGATTTTATCTTTCGGTACCTGCCGTTTCGTCAGTACACCGAGCCTTTGCTGATTGAAAACCTGTTGCATGCCACAGGGTTTTCGTTGTACCGGTTTTTGGTGCCCATTCTGTCGACTATTCTGATTGCCGCAAGGTCTGGTGCGGCTGTGTCGGCTGACGTGGGCAGCAAGGTTTATGGCAATCAACTGGACGCGATGAAGACCATTGGCATGGATCCGTGGCGGACCGTGCGCACTCCTGTTTTATATGCGTTTTTGATCGGCACGCCGCTGTTGACGTTTCTGAGTTACGCGGTGGCAAGTCTTACAGCATCGGTGGCATTTCTGGCGACTCACTCCAGTGAAGGGATCGCATTCTGGGATGCTCATTTTCACAAAGAACTGAGACTTCCGGATAGCATGTTCTACAAAGGAACTGGCTGGCTGGTTGCAAAACTACTGACTTGCGCTGTTGGAACGGCCATGATTTCGTGGAAGTGTGGGGCTGCTCCGAAACAGTCGGCGCCGGACATCAGCAAAGGAGTGACGCAGACGATTCTGTGGTCAACTTTGTTTACGCTGATGGTGCACTTCGTGTTTTCGCTGTTCGAGTTCAAGGCTCCGAAATAGGATCGCCCTGGCATCCGCCGCAGGCAACTGGATGGCGGGGCGATAAAGAATGGCAGCGTTACAAAAAGAGCACATCCAGCAGGTTAATACCGGACGTGCCTCTGTTGACGTCATCTGTCATTAGTTCAGCTTAGCCAATGAATTCCGCTTAGCGAACGGACGCGGAATATGTTCGAGCCGAAACGGGCGTAACGCCGTATGATACGGGACGAACTGAGCTTCGATTCTGATACCATTGGATTGGAGCAGGTGAGACGGCTGATTGACTTGGGTATTCATGATCGCCGTTGATGTCACCTGAATGCATCGGTGTGGCGATACTCTGCGATGGCTGGAAGATCGTCGGCGGTGAGTAAATCGGAGCGGACATCGTTGGTGAAAATCCTGAGCTTTGCTGCATCGGCATCGAGTTGTAGTTGTATTCCGGAGTATTAATCGCTGTTGTTTCGTATGAGTGTGCACCGTAGTTACTTGCCGGTTGAGCAAACGCCATAGACTGTTGAGGATAAGCAACAGTTGGTTGGCCATATGCCATCGAAGGCTGCGCGTAGGCCATTGCGGGCTGAGCTGTATAGCGGTATTGAGTTTGATAGGTCGTCTGCGGAACGTACTGTGTGACGGCCCCGTAAGATGTCACCGGAACCTGCACGGCCGTCATTGCCTGCTGTTGAGGCAACGCGCTTGTGCAGCCACAGGCAGAAGCTGTTGGGGCAATTGGATAGTTCAGCATTTGTGGGGCTGCATACATCGGCTGTTGATAGCCGCTGTAGACCGGCTGCTGATATCCATATGTCTGGTATCCGCCAGCGCAACCGCCGCATCCATGAAATCCAAGCCAGGCGAAGGGGGCAAGCCATGGAGTGTAAAGGCAGGCCTGAGTTGTCGTTGCTGTCGAAAGTAGGATGACTAGTGTCATCGCTGTGGTAAAGAGTGAACGTTTCATGAGTCTTAATTCCTCGTCGCTGAACGTCCGGAGTACAGTGGTCGATCAGATGTCGTGTTTGAAGGTTACCTTGTTGTCCTAATCGGAATTACCCAGAGGTAAACTAAAGCAAAACACAAAACTTTTCAAAAACAGCTCAAGTCGAAAGCTGGTGTGATTCTTCGATAACGCCAATCGGCAAAGCGTGCGGCGTATCCTGCCGGTTAATCCTTGCGTTGTTACGGTTGTGCCGAAACACTCCGCGGCGTAAGTTGGCTGGTCTTTGGATCGGAATTTGAGCCCGGCGGTTTCCGTTTTGCAATGCGGCAGCACGATTTATTTCCGGCGCCCGTTCGACAACAGGAATGTTTTGCAGCGTTGTCGCAGCGTCGGCGTAACTCACAGTTGTTGTTGATTGGCGACCGAAGATCAGCCGGCTAATATCTCGTATTCCCATGAACAGCGATATTGGAATGAAGTTGAAACCGATGAGCCAATTTACTTACTTATGTCTTGTGTTGCAGATGATGTTCACTGCAACCGCGATGTCTCAGCAGGCAGAAGTTCTTCCTGGAATAGGAGATAAGGCTCCGTCATGGATGGATCTGCCCGGAACGGATGACAGAAAGCATTCATTGGAGGTGCTAAAGGACAAGGGCGTGATCGTCGTTTGCTTTACATGCAACAGCTGTCCGTATGCCAGTGATTACGAAGACCGAATGGTCGCGCTGCAGAAAAAGTTCATCATGGAAGGCCTGAATGCTCAGCTTGTCGCCATTAATTCAAACACCGTTGCCGCCGACAACATGGACAGGATGAAGGAACGGGCCGCTGAAAAGAAATTCAATTACCCGTATCTCTGGGACGAATCACAGACCGTGGCCAAGGCCTACGGCGCCATCTACACGCCGGAATTCTATGTGCTGAATAAACAGCGAGAGATCATCTACCGTGGTGCGCTGGACGATGCGACGTTGGCAGACAAAGTGAGCGTGAAGTATGTAGAACTTGCCGTTGCGGCTGGCCTGTCCGGAACGAAGCCAAAGGTTGAAAAAACCGGAGCTCGCGGCTGCGGCATTCGATTTAACCGAAAGCGGCGTTGAGTCACTTCACCGGATCATCACAAGACTAATGCCAGTGAGTCTGACTTCAACGAGAATTGGCGGAAGAGGACGTTGTTGAATGGGGCTTGCATCTGTTGGCTGCCCACTTCACTCCGGCGGTCATGAGTTCCTGCGGGCCACCTTGTTTTTCCGGATGTGGGCTGAAACAAATCACTCGCCCGTTCTTGTACATTGTGCGAATGATGGCATGAGTCCCGACCATCGAGCCTTCGGGAGCTCCCTTCAATGCGACTTCAGTTTTGTAAATAGCCAGTACTTCATAGCCTGGTAAATCGGCTTTTGTATCTGGCACTAACAGTGGCCCCTGTCCGTAGTAGACGAAAAGTTCTGGCTGTTTTGCATCCAGGAGCTGGCGTCCGGACGGCGTCATAGATAGAGCTACGTCGCCCGTGCCGCGAGCCCAATGAACGCGATCCCAGACGCGAGCGTTCACCAATCCAAGCGACCACGAATACTGAGACGTTGCCAGATAGGATCCCGCGCAAATGCCGACATATCCTCCACCGGATTTTACGAATTCAATGACGTTCTTTCTTCCTGTTTCTTCCAGCTTCTTTGACTGCAGGCTGCCCGATCCGCCTGGCATAATGAGAACGTCGAAGTCTTTCAGTACTCCTGTTTGAATTTCTTTCGGGCTGATTCGCTGGCAGACGAAGCCATTTTCAACGGTCAGAAATTGCATCAGATTCAGTGGGCCCGATGCGCTGCCGTCTGAATGATCATAAATAGCCACTCGCGCGATCGAAGCGGGGTCTGGCGGAGTAATTTCGTCAGCACACGAGCTGCAGATTGGTATCGATAAAAGCAGAAGCGAGCCGAGGCGCAGTGCGAAATAGTTCATTGTCATCAGCATCATTTTGGCAAAAGACGTTCGACCCATCTTGAGGCAGTTCTATCATTAGGTTTCGTTCATGGAATTCGCTACGGGTCCAACGTTCGGTTGCTGTCATCTGCGAACGTGGGTGCTTTCGGTGTGTCGATCGATAATGCGTGGGTTTTCGTGTGCAGCAATTCATTCTTCATCGCTGCCATTGCTTTCCGCGCAGATGCGTGGCTGAATTCGGCCATCGTGGATGTCTTGCTGGATGCATTCTTAAGCAGTCTCGCATCGCTCAGGATCTCATCTTCAATTCGCCACAGATTCTGCCAGATTTCAGATAGATAGGTGCCATTGATTGTTTTGTGTTTGCTGTCGGAAATTCCCCATTCACGCAGAGTGAGGGCAATTTCCCCTATTTCTCCTCCATGCTTGCCTTCAAGGTCTTCGGGAATGACGGGAGTGTTGGCCCAGCATGGAACGGCGATTGAGAACTTGGGGTCGCCCAGAATGGTAAGCATCGTTGTCAGATTGGGATCTTCGTCTGCTCGGACGCCGTGAAATACAGTCGCGGAAACCGTCGTGGCACGGCTGATTGTTTCTGCGGTCGAGATTTGCCTGGGCAATACGGGACGGTCGGAATTGACGCTACCTGAAATACAAACACCATTGCTATCAGCCATGTCTCGAGCACAATTTCTAATCAGAAACTCAGCAGAGATGTTGCCAACTCCCTGCGATGCCAACAGCGAATATGCTCGAAGATACCGCCCACCGGACGAGACAGTTGCCAGTTCAGTATTGCCGGGCAGCGTCGGCAACTCTTGTCCTGTTATGGAAAAATTCGAGCGGACAATGTATCCGTTTGGGGCGACCTGCGGATCGTTGGCATCAAACATCCGGTGAGATGTGCGGCCGACTTCGAACATTGCGGCACCCCCATGGGCATCAATCACACCAAAGTTTCCACATGTCACGCGTCCGGTGAGTTCTGTTGCCTGTAGCAGTTCTGAAAAGTCATTCAGCGTAGCACACGTTTCGAGCGCGCGGCGAATCAGTGCTCCGTTACCGGGGCCTTTGGTTGTCGTTTTGCTATTTAGATCCAGTGATAATGAATTTTCGATGCAAAAACCTGCTTCGTTCACACCCATCCAAACGGAAGTTCGACTGCCCGCATTTGCAACGCCGATTGCTTTGTAAGTGCCACCCGTCAGGCGGATTACTTCATTGTGTTGCTGCGAGAAGTCTCGGTTCTTCCAAAGCAGCGGCCGCCCATCGTTTGTAACTCGCCCACTAACGACGGCCGTTGTGCAGGCGATGGCTGTCGAAGGAGCCAGCACGGCCAGCACGATGATGATTCCGCCGTATATGTTCTTTAACTTCATTCAGGCGTCCTTAACTCCGGTAAGTTTAGATGTTGAGATCATCGGGCTGTGCCAAATGCAGAAATGCGGCTGTCTATTGTATGTAGCCTCGCAGCCAGCCGCGTGAGCCCTGCGGAGGAATTGCATCGGCCATGTCGGTCCCATCTGCCAGCGTGAATGAAATTGCCAGCGGGAATGGATCCTTCGGCGCGTTGCGAGTGTAAGTTCCTTCTCCGGCGAAGGTGCCTTTTGCAACCATTTTCATTCCAGTCACTTTGCGATCGACGATTGTGAGCTGTCCCAGCAGGTCCGCTGAATAGCTGCGACTTCCGTCCTTCGACTTCAGCTCCACATGTCCAACGATGTGTCCCTGATCAACGGCAAATCGGTGAGAAACGACTTCATCTTCGTTCCACATCGGTGGTTCGCCGCGAGTATTATCCACAAGGTGAAATCGAGCGATCCTGATCGCAAGGCTGGCTGGAAATGTTCCGTCGATCATCGCATTAGTTTCGTTAGCACTAATCCACAGGTTGTCGCGTGAGAGCGCCGTCTGGAAGACTTTCTCAAAGTGCGAGTCTGGTTCTTCGTAACCACTTAGTACTTTCGCCTGGACGCGGACGACCAGACCTGCAGTTGGTGATTGCGGGTTAAATTGAGGATCTGTTTCGGGGCGAGAAGTTTCGCTGTTCTGAGGCTGCTTTGTTGTATTGCCTGGTTTTTGCAGCTGCATGGCCTCTTTGAGCATGCGAAGAACGTGCTGGGGATCTCGGTTATTGGTGTAACCTAGAAATGTTCCGTCAGCCGCAGCCATGTATAGTCCTTGAGTTGTCCCGGACTCAAAATCGTTTCTAGGGCCCTGGCTGGCGATCTTCCTATAGAAGTCGCCCTCGGAGTCTTTCTGGCGTCGCTGGTACCACTGGTCGATGGCGACAGGAATGGTTCTTGTTTTGATAAAGTTGACGATGACGGGATCTGCGAATGTCGACTCACGGTCGATAACTCCATTGTTTCATGTGCAGCCCAGGGGATGGCCATCCATTGCCCAGATGAACAAAGGTTTTTTTTCAGATACGGCCAGCTTCTGAGCACTCAGAACAGATGTCTTCCACGGAACAGTTCGCCATAGTGCAGAATTGTCCGGCTGCAGTTCCGCGTGAAGCGACAGGAATTCTGATTCGGTCAATTCGGCAGCAGGCGCCGAAGAGAGGTGCCATGCAGTCAGCGAAACGATGAGCAGCATTTTGATGCGGGACATTTGATGAATCCTTCACTGATTGTCAAAATTATAGAAATTAGCCTACGCCAGGTGTGCTGCGATTAGTTCTGTGGTCGGGTTATGAATCAGTCCGCGTTCGGTGATAATGGCGGCGATTAGATTTGCCGGAGTCACGTCGAAAGCCGGGTTGTAGACAGCCACGTTGTCGGGAACCGTTTGCTTTCCAAACCCGTGAGCGATTTCATCACGCGATCTTTGTTCAATCGGAATTTTATCACCGTCGCTTAGGCTTAAGTCAAACGTGCTAGACGGAGCTGCCACATAGAACGGAATATTGTGGGCCTTTGCCAGCACGGCAACACCGTAGGTGCCAATCTTGTTGGCGGCGTCTCCGTTAGCTGCAATGCGATCGGCTCCTGTGACGACGGCAGAAATTCGGCCTTCCTTCATTACCTGAGCCGCCATGTTGTCGCAGATAACCGTGACGGGTATGCCTCGTTGGTGCAGTTCCCACGCAGTAAGGCGAGCTCCCTGAAGCAATGGCCGAGTTTCGTCCGCATAAACGTGGATCGATTTTCCTTCGTTAACGGCAGCGAAAAATACAGATAGCGCAGTGCCTTCACCAGCCGTTGCCAGTGCTCCAGCATTGCAATGCGTCAGTACGCCCGAGCCGGATTCGATCAGCTGACTTCCGTGGCGACCAATTGCCAGACACATTTCACGATCTTCGTGATTGATCGCGTTCGCCTCGTCTAAGAGTCGGTCGTGCATTTGTGATGAAGTCAGGTCCTTGTTTTGCAGGGCCACCGCCGTCATGCGGTCCATCGCCCAAAACAGGTTAACAGCGGTCGGACGACTGCTGCCGAGATAGCTGACGACTTCGGCCAGCTTGTCATTAAATAGCGATCGCTCAGCATCTCGAAGATCGCGAGTGCCAATCACAACGCCGTATGCCGCCGCGACTCCGATCGCTGGAGCCCCACGAACTCGCAAAACTTTGATGGATTCCCAGACGCCCTCGGCCGTCCAGCATTCAATTTCTTTGAACTCTGTTGGCAGCAGAGTCTGGTCGATCATGAACAGCGAGCCTGTGGCGTCGCCCTTCCAATGAAGAGTTTGGTACATGGTTTTCGTTGTGTTTGAGTTGCTGATCTGTCGAAGTGTGCTGCCGGCTATCGTGGTCAGCAAACGAAATGTGTTTTCGGCTTTTACCGTTCGCCAAAATTAAATCACGCAGGTCGCAGCCTGCACTTCAGCGAATGCATTAGCGATCAGGCTAGCACGCCGCACCGCAGTAAACAACAAACACCAACCGATCCTGTCTTAATCAAACCGACGGAATTGAGTCCAGACGTTTCAGGTGTCATACTGCCGCCCGGCAAAAGCCATGCGAGGTCTCACCATTTCCGATTGGTAAAGACTTGTGCGGTTTGACGGTCGGACCATTTCGGCCGGACCATTTCGGCCGGACCATTTCCGCCGGACCATTTCCGCCGGACCATTTCCGCCAGACCATTTCCGCCAGATTGTTGAACCGCAGCTTGAACCTCGTCGGCAGCCTGATCACTAGAAGAAACCAGAGAAAGACAAATTGATGCTATCGCACACCGTGTTTTTTACACTGAAAGACTCATCTGAAGCCGCTTGCCAGAAGCTGATCGACTGCGGACACAACTTCTTGAAGCCTCATGAAGGGATCGTGTTTTTTGGGATTGGAAGGTTGGCTGGAGAATTCGACCGCCCCGTCAACGACCGCGATTTCCACATCGCCTTGAACGTGGTATTCGACAATAAAGATTCGCACGACGTTTATCAGGTTTCCGAAAAACACCTGCAGTTTATTACCGACGGCCAAGAAAACTGGGAGCAGGTGCGCGTTTTTGATGCCTCTGTTGACTAACAACATTGGCCTGACGTACTTGCCGTTCGCGTGCTTTGCAGCAGGGCAGCGGGAAGGCCGTGAAGCTTACGAAGGAAGCTCGACAATTTCCTGGAGGCGGTCCGAAACTGCAAATTGAGAAGTACGCGGCGCGCAATTGAGTCAAGACATTGCAAACTTCACTCCCGCGCGTCGTGCTTGTTTTGAGAAGAGCGCCGAAGTGGTTTTCGGACCGCTGCTAGCAGGGTCGCTGTGAACCGGTCGCCGTGTTACGGTGAGCAACCAGAAGTAGATGCTGTATGGGTGGGGGCAGTACTCAAGCCGACCTCAGCATTTTGAGAGTCGCTACTGAGTGTGTCGCGTGAATTCCCGATTTGGAAAAACGTCGTTCCGGCGGTCTTTAGCGGACTAGGGACGACCCTTGCATCAATTCGATTGAGACCTTTGTGGGTAATACTGCTGCCAACAGCAAGAACGTCACACTGATCGACTGGCTGATCGCCGCCGTCATGGGGCTGGGATTTTCACTTGCCGTATGGTGGGGGCTGGCAATCGGTGGTGGTCTTGTAGGCGGAGATACGTTTACTTACTTTCTTCCTCAGAAGCTAATTCTGGCGGAATCGTTTGCGCGCGGTGAAATTCCACTGTGGCACCCATTGACGGGGCTCGGCTATCCGCTGCTGGCAGAAAGTCAGACTGGCGTTTTCTATCCGCCTTATCAAATTCTGTATCGAATTACAGACGTCAACACGGCTTACAATGCTTGCGTTCTGTTGCACTACTGGCTGGCGTTTCTGTTTACATGGCGTTTCGCTCGGTGTCAGGGGCTGACAAACGCCGGCGGCTATTTGGCCGCAACGGTGTTTGTTTACGGTTGGTTTCCTGCTCGGATCAGTCATGAATGGAGCATTGTTGGCGGTGTCTGGTTTCCTTTGACGCTGTGGTTGACTGATCGGCTGATCCTGGTTCCGAGTCGCCGCCGATTTGCATTGCTTAGCGCATGTCTGGCGACACATCTTCTGGCTGGTCATTTTACCCTAGCTTTTATCAACCAGCTGACGATTCTGGCATACACGGCTTTGAAGCTTTGGATGGGCGTTCCCCGAGAAGGTCGTCGAATTCGATTATTACAGGGCTCATCCATCACGGTGTTTGCGATTCTGATGGCGTTGGGTGTTTCTGCCGTTCAGCTGGTTCCGACCTACGAACTTAAACGGGCCAGCCAAAGAAAAGGCGGGGCCACGCAAGCGTTTGATCCGTCTTACGGACACATGCCGCCGGTTTATGCGACTCAGTTGTTCGCGTCCTGGTGGTATTGGCACAGTCCGGAAATTCTTTCGTCTCGCGAAATGATGAAGACGCCGGGAATCATTGCTGCAGATTCAAATCACGTTGAGGCACATCTGTATTGGGGCCTTGTTCCGCTGGCTCTGATTCTGTGTTTGTTCAGTCGTCAAGTTCGCGCGAAAACGGATGAGCTTGTTTGCCGCACATGGCTGATTATGGTTACTGCCGCGCTGATTTACGCGACGGGCTGGCTAATGCCGTTGACTCGGCATCTACCGGGCTTCGGTTTTTTTAACGGTCCCGGACGTTACACCATTATTTGCGCGTTTGGTGGTGGGATTCTGGCGGGACTTGTGCTGGACGGGCTGACGTCGAAATGGCGTCGGCACAACGTGCTGCTGCTGACCGCTGTCTTAATCGCGGTCACCATTCCGGATCTATTGAAGTCGTCGCGGTTTGTCGCTGACGCGATTGTGGTTTCGGAGTCTCCGCTAAACAGGCTGGAAAAAAGTTGGTTGCGGAATTTCTTCGTAGCCAGTCAACCGATGAACCATCGCCTGTTGGCACCGGGGCCCAACGTGGCGAATCTGTTTGGCGTTAGCTGCGTGCCGCAGTATTTGGGTCTCGGGCCGGCCGTGTATGTTGAAGATCGACTGAATCCGCCAACCGGCCCGGAATCAATTGATGTCGAATATCCTTCCTCAGAAGAATCAAAGCGGCTCACAGAACTTGGCATCACTCATGTTTTGACGACCGAGGCTATTGAACGGCCCTCGCAGGCAATACGACTTATGCAGCAGTTTCCCGATGCGGTACTGAATGCTATTTGGGGCCGCGGTTCGCAGCCCTGCTATTTGTATGAGCTGACCGCCGCTTCGGGTCGAGTTGTCACAGAGCCGCGCGAGGCTATGGAATCGTTTGAATTTGTAGCTGTGTCGCCCAATTCTGTTTCGTTTCGCATAGACCTGCTGCAGGACGCGGATGTCGTGCTGCGAGATCTGATGTATCCGGGATGGGGAGTTACTGTCGACGGGCTTCCGGCGAATTCGACTTCCGGGCAGGATCCGATTATGCGATCGACTCGCGTGTCAGCGGGAAAGCATGTTGTTGAATGGAGCTTTCAATCGGCTGCGGTTCAAACAGGAATAGGGCTGAGCGCTGTTTTCGGTGGTGTTCTGTGTTTTATGTTGTTCTGTTCCATGGACACAATAAGACCCAGGAAGCAATCGCTCAAGTAGCTGCCAGCCACGGCCTTCGGCGCGGATAGCAAAACCAGAACTAACAACGAGCCAGAACTAACAACGAGGAAGTGTGGAAACATGAAAGCAGCATTTATTGAATCAGTTGGGCCGTCGTCAGTCATTCAGTTTGGTGAAGTGCCGCTTCCGGAAGTCGCGGTGAGTCAGGTTCTGGTTCGCACGGCTGCTGTTGGCGTGAATCCTATTGATACTTATATTCGCAGCGGGAATGTCAAAGTTACTCTGCCGATACCGTACATCATTGGGTGTGACGTGGCTGGCACGGTGGAAGCTGTCGGCAGTGCAGTGACGCGATTTAGAGTTGGCGATAGAGTGTGGGGCAGCAATCAGGGACTTGCCGGTCGACAGGGAACCTTTGCTGAATTCTCGGCAATCGATGAAGACTGGTTATATGCCTCGCCCAGGGACGTCGCCGAAGAAACGTTGGCCGCCGGTGCTCTGACGGGGATAACAGCACACCTGGGACTGCATTTGCATGGGGGACTTTGTGCAGGTGATGTTGTATTTGTAAATGGCGGAACCGGGGGTGTCGGTTCCGCCGTTGTTCAGATCGCCAAAGCCTTTGGTGCGACAGTAATCACCACGGTGGGCAGCCACAGTAAACAGCAGCTCGCAACAGAACTTGGCGCAGACTACGTGCTGAATTATCGAGACGTCGACGTGCCCCTGGCCTTAAAGCAGTGTCTCCAGAAAACTGGTCCGGTGAACCTGTGGTTTGAATCGCTGCGGAGTCCGAATCCGGACTTCACAATTCCACTTATGGCGAAACGTGGTCGCTATGTGTTAATGGCTGGACGCGATGCTCGGCCCGAATTTCCTGTGGGCTCGTTCTATGTCAACGATCTGCGCGCCATTGGCTTTGCGATGTTCAACGCATCGCCTGACGAACAAAGAATTGCGGCGGAATCGCTGAACATATTGATGGCCGCGGGAAAGTTAAAGTCTGTTATCGGGGCTCGCTTTTCACTGAGCGATGCCGGGAAAGCTCACGAACTTCAGGAAGAAAATACTCTAAGACAGGCGGGTACGCTGACAGGAAAAATTATCCTTACGCCTCAGGTTGGGTAACTGACACTTTTTTTTCCGCCGTAGCGTGCGCGTGTTTCTCGTCAGCGAACAATGATTGCAGCATCAGCATGATGGCACCTGTTACCAGGCAAATGTCGGCCACGTTAAAGATGGCCCAGTCCAGGCCAGGAGCATTTGGCTGCCCGCCGAACTGAAAGTGAAAGAAGTCTCTGACCGCTTTAATCGGTTCCTGTTGTCCTGGTACAGACACTCCGTGCAGGCCGAGGCGGTCATACAGGTTGCCAAGCGTTCCACCGGAAACGAAAGACAGCGCGAATGTCAGCCACAGGCTAGTCGCTGCTCGCTTGTAAAACAGCCAGAAAACAATGCCACTGAAGGCAGCGATGCTCAGGATCGCAAAAACCCATGAAAAACCTTGACCCATCCCCCACAAAGCACCTTCGTTTAGGCTTGTGAACCAACGGAATCGTATCCAGTTGTCCAGAATCCATGGCGATCCATTGCGGACTCCAAAGGTATCGAAGGCCCATGCTTTCGACCACAGGTCAATCGTCAGTGACAATAGCGTGCAGCAAAAGAAAATCGGTGCTCTATTTCGAGGTAGCGATTCCATCAGGCGTTTTCTTCTCGCTTCCGTTCGCATTCCACACAGTTCCTTGCGTATGGAATGGCATTCAGACGGGCTTTGCGGATCCGGCTTTTTGATTCCGGAAGACCGGCTTCGATGCACATTTCGCAAAGACCGAATCGACCCTCGTCGATCTTGCTGAGCGCTGCCGAGATCTCTTTCAGGAACTCCTGGTCATTCTCTACGATTCTTAGTGAAAAGTCGAGATCCCATGCATCGGACCCCATGTCAGCGATGTGATTTGTTGAGCCATGATCGCTGCTGGAGCTTGAGGAAAACACTTCTTCCTCGAGCTGCTCAACGTCACCACGCACGCGAGCCTGGATCATTCGGAGCATTGCGCGAAACTGTTCCAGCTCTTCGGTTTTCAGGCCCATCGGTCCTAACCTCTGTTTGATAAATCAATTACGGCGAACTCACAGCTCGCCAAGTCGGCCGATTATGGGCAACTAAATCCCCCGGGTCCAGTAGCCTCACGTTGCGTTTTGGAGTGTTTTCAATGGTCGTTTATGTTTTACGTTGAATCGCAGCCGCTGATGGAAGTATTGCAGTTTTTCTGGAGACTCCCGGCAGGTTGGCCTCTGGAATTATTCGATCGTTCTACACCGGTTGGGCCTGGCAAAGAACGTGAGATCATCGCCAAAATTTGGCAATGCACCGTGGATCTCGTCGCTCAATCGCCAAGGCGGCGATGGATGTCGAACGGGCTTTCGTCAACTGTTGCGATTTCTTTCAGAACGTTAACCCGAATTCGTCGCCATCCAACTGGTTTTGAAGCCAGACTCAGTGTTTGCCGAGTTCAATCTGCCAAATGCCGAAAACGGATTTCGCGCAACTCGCTTCGTCAGAAAGTGGCGACAAACGCTATATTGCTAGCCAGATTGCGATGGTCAACACGGCTACGGCAACAATACAAAGTAAAATCCGTGTCGTTGAACGGCTGAATTGATGCTGAGCTGTTTCCGATCGCCGCTTGAAAACAGGCGGCTGTTTGGCTGGTTCATCAAAGAGTTCATCCACCAGCGACCTGCGGCTGAGATTCTGGCCCCTGCGATCATCGACCATTTCGATTGCGTCGCCTGATTCATTCAGGAGCATATTGCCCAGCCGACCTTGGACATCGCGCGCGATCAGGAATTGGCTTCGCGTGTGAAGTTCGTCGACAAGCTGCTGCATGGGCGCGGTTTGAGTTGCAACCTCTTCTGCCGACATCTGGCGAATCAAGAGTTCAAGGACAGCGCCGAGCTGACGAAGGTCGCCGGCCGGGTCCGGCAGAACAACTTTGTCCGTTACGTTCTCCAAAGCTTCTATCCATCTTTGGACACCGAAGCTGGTTACCTGCACGCGAATCTGTTCTGAAACAACCACGCACGCGGCGTTTAGTCCACCGTGCACAATTCCGACGTTGTGTGCGTGCTGCAGAGCGGAAGCAATCTGCCACCCAATGTCGGTGACTTCGTCCCAGGAAAACTGCCCGTTATTCAGCAGTTCGGTAAGTGGTTTCCCCTCGGGAAGCTCCGTCAAGTAAAACAGCTGCCCTTCGGCTTCACCCCAGTCGACAATTGAAAGGATGTTGCCGTGCCGGATGTTTCGCAAAGTTGGTAAGTCTTTGCGAAACGCAGCACGAAATCTTTGCGACGAAGAAATGTCGCCTTCGAAACGCAGCAGCCGCAATTCATTTGCCGATTGTGGCTGCTCCACTTGAAATTCAGAATACCAACAGCCGCTGTAAAGCGGCTGCCGTAGTTTGAGATTTTCCGGGTTCGTCATTGTCACGGTTGACTGCCTCTGCAGATCACTTCTGTACAAGCGAAAGTTACGAATCCGAAAGAGGCGATCTCGGATTCGTTTTTCCTCTAGCCTGTAAAGTCAGATGGATTGCCGAACAATCCTCCGCCTGCTTTTCCGCCGCCCATTCCGCCTCGTAAATCCAAATTTGGTTTTCGAGCAGGACGATCTTCTTCTACTTCGTGATTGTCCTGCTTCTTGGCGGACTCAGGCTTTTGCTCCAGCGCTTTCAGTGAAAGGCTGACTCGTTTTCGTTTAGGGTCTACTTCAAGAACCTTAAACTCTTTTTCATCACCAACTTTTAATACTTCGCCCACAGTGCCAACGCGACGCCATGCAAGTTCACTGATGTGAACCATGCCTTCAACGCCTGGTTCAAGTTCAACGAAAGCTCCGAAATCGGAAACTCTCGTGACTCGCCCGTTGACGATTCGTTCGGATGGGTATCGTTCGCCTAGGTTTTGCCACGGGTTCTGCACCAGTTGCTTCATACCAAGGCTTATACGATTTTGTTCCTTGTCGACTTTCAGAATGCGGACCTGAACTTCCTGGCCTTCCTTCAACACCTCATTGGGGTGATTGATCCTCGACCAGGAAATTTCTCCGACGTGCAGAAACGCGTCGATAGGACCAATGTTGACGAAGGCACCGTAATTCTTCAGTGTCTTCACGGAGCCTGTGTAGTCTTTTCCAACTTCCAGAGTCTCCCAGAAACCGGATTGAGCGTCTTCACGCTCTGCCTGTAGTAAAGCCTTGCGGCTGACAACCAGGTTCTTCTTCTTCGGCTTGACTTCCGTAATTTGAACGGTGAGCTTCTGGCCGACATATTGCTCCATGTCGGCAACATAGCCCAAGTCAATCTGGCTGGCAGGCAAAAAAGCTTTCAAACTGCTTACGGTTACCTGAAGTCCGCCTTTGTTAACTGCAGTTACCTGACAGTCGACTACCTGACCTACTGCGAGTCCATCCCAGTTTCCGCCGGTCTTCGTACGAGCATGTGGCAATCGAGCTCGGAAAAGTCCGTCGCCGTCGATGTTGTCGATGATTACCGTAAGTTTCGCGCCAACGGCTGGCTGCTTTTCATCAGGAAACTGCTTGGACGAAATTACGACGTCTGCCAGCAGGCCAGCGTTTATGAAAATGTCGTCGCCATGGATGTGCTGGACAGTGCCGGATACCTTTGAGCCGGGGCCAATTTCTTCCGGTTCCGGCTTAGCCTTCATCACTGTTTCGCCAGTGATTGGGTCTACTGTAACTTCAGGCATAGCGGGCTGTGACTGTTCGCCCAGAGCAGATGAAATTTCAGCTTCGAGTAACGAATCTAAATCGTCTGTGGCGGGGATGTCGACCGGCTTGACGTTGGTTGGAGCATCCGGACGCTGAGACTTGATGTCTTCGCTGCCAACAGGTTTCTCCGATCCACCCGTGCCGAGTTTTTCGCGGATGCGTGCTGAAGGTCGATTGGCAGAGGCGACTTCTGCAACTGGGGCGGACGGAACTTCGCCCGTCGTGTCCGGAGCACTCGCAGCCAGAATTTCAGCAATCGATGGTGTCGGAGCAGATTGATCAGTGGCCACGTTAGGTATCGCAGCGGTTTGAGTGACCAGCGACTCAACTGCTGGTGTTTCCACTGCTGCTGGTGTTTCCACTGCTGCTGGCGTTTCCACTGCTGCTGGTGTTTCCACTGCTGCTGGTGTTTCCACTGCTGCTGGCGTTTCCACTGCTGCTGATGTTTCCACTGCTGCTGGTGTTTCCACTGCTGCTGATGTTTCCACTGCTGCTGGTGTTTCCACTGCTGCTGGCGACTCAACTGCTGCTGGTGTTTCCACTGCTGCTGGCGACTCAACTACAGGTGTTGTCGCCACTGCTGGCGAAGTTTCGATGGCCGCAGACACTGTTTGTTCGACAACTGGTTTCTCTGCAGAAACAGACTCGCCCGCCGCAGCAGCGAGTCCAGCACCGCCCGTTTGTTCAACGGTAGCTGAGTCATTGATCTCAGGCAGTGACACTTCAGCTTGAACTGAATCGGTAGTTGGAGGCACACTCTCGCCTTGTGGCGATACTTCTTCCGTCGTCATTTTTTCTGGGGTCCTGTTTGGTCACATCAACCAAGCGGATGTGATCCATTTTTTTTCAATTGCAGAATGTCTTGCGTAACGCGATCGCATTTTAAGACAAGCATTCCTTATTACACGGTCTCAGGATATCCAAACAAATGTGGCTTGACTACCGCATGAGGGATATCTTTACCTCAGGTTTTTCGGCAATAACACAACGAAATCCGATTGCATCACTACGCTCGCTTTCAGAAATCGTCAAATAGGCAGACGAGGAGAGCAGCGGATGAGCGTCACGCCATGATCCGCCACGGATGATGCAATGCGCTGCAGGTGCTGTAATTTGCAGGGAATTTTGTCCCGATTCATGGCTCACAAATTCCCAGAGGTAGCCGTGGACGTCAAATAGTCCCCACGAATTGGGCTTCAGCACTCCGACTGCCGGGTCGTTTCCGGCAGCATTTCCGGTGTGCCATGCGTAGGCGTCCAATTCTGTCGTTAAGCCTTCAGGGCCCGCGTTCTGGCCGAAACAATAACGTGTTTCAGTTCCCGCGCGGCAGCAATATTCCCATTCTACGTATGTTGGAAGGCGAACTTTCTGAGCGTCACCAATCAGTTGCTTTTTGCTCAGGAGTTCGGTGAGTTGCTGGCAGAACAGCACCGCTTCCGTGCAACTGACGTTTTCTACCGAGTTGCGAGGCCCTTTCCAGCGGCTCGGATTTGTTCCAGTCACGGCTTCGTAAAGTTCCTGGGTGACTTCATACTTTGAAATGCGAAACGGATGCTCGATCGCAACTTCCTGCTGTGTAGTTTCGTGCGCAGTTGGTTCTTTGGTGCCTGAAATAAAGCGTTTTGAGAAGCCATCTTCGCCCGGTGTGATACTTACGCATTCCGCAATAAAACGTTCAATGGCTGCATTGGCCGACGCCGAAGGGGCTCGGGTTGGCAATTTGGTTTCCTGAGCTCGCAGTGACGTTGGGGACGTCGAAATGCAGGAAAGCACTAGCATCGCACAAAGTATTGTAGTCTTCATCGTAAACTCGCTGGAGTGAAACGCAAAACACGAAGCAGATTAGAAACGCCGGTGCCGTTAGCGACCAACCGATAGTGCGGTGGCATTTGGACGCGCAAAAAGTAAGTTGCCGGGACATCTAGCTAATTGACGTAATCAAAGGGGCCAACGACCGCATCTCAATTCCGTAAGAGTTTACTTCTGTTTATTTGACAGCGTAAGCGACCATGCAACGTTTTCCGTGAACAACCCATACCGGTTTCCGTGGTCCGATTCTGTCCTGTACTTTCGTTGGCTGCCCGAATTGTGGCGGGCACAGAGGCTTCAGTTCCAATGCCATTATTGCCGCCTGAACACGCTGGAGCCCCCCAAAGCCGCAAATTCCGGTGTTGAAATGTTGTCGTGCAACAATTTTGAAGTCTTCCTAAACTGCGGCGATTGTTCGACTCCATTTCTGATTTTCCAGATGCAAACAAGTAACTCACTTCCTGAGGGCGATACTGCGTGGTTGCGGAACATGATGGAACTGGCCATCTTGTTCGTCATCGCGGTGATGATGCTGCGCGGATTCCTGTTGGAAGGTTATCTAATTTCAACTGGCTCAATGGCTCCCGGCTTGCGAGGCTTTCATAAGCAACTGAAGTGTCCATCGTGCCAATACGAATTCGCTTTCGGAATCAATTTTGACGAATCAGTCGATGCACCGGCGGAGGATGAAACCCGGCTTTCGGAACACTACGCCACCTGCCCCAACTGTGGTCAGGTCAATATCAATGCCAGCCCGGCACCCGCCGCGTATGGCGATCAATTGCTGGTTCATAAGGGTGTGTTCGACTTCCGTCGACCCCGCCGTTGGGAGACAGTTGTCTTTTTGAATCCGGCAAGCCCGGGTGAAGCCTATGTGAAGCGAGTCGTCGGCCTGCCCGGAGAAACTCTGCAGGTGATCGACGGTGATCTGTTTATTGAAGCCGCGATCGCCAGGAAGGACCTCGAAACTCAGCGAGACATGCGAATTGCCGTCTTTGACTTCGCAAATCGCCCGACGAATAGAGACGAATGGCAGCTTCCGTGGCAAATGGATGAAGGTTGGGAAGTGTCGTCTGACGCTTTGACCTGCGACGCGACCAATCGGACAAGCTGGTTGAAGTTTCAAAACTGGCGTTGGGCGGGCGGCAGTCATGTTTGTGAAGTTTCTCTGCAGGGAGCTGAGGCCGAGCTGGATTGGAAAAACTGCGTCAGCGAATTGAACCAACGTCCCGTATCGTGGATGACGCGATTGGAATTTGACAACGACAACAAAGTGCTTCGCTTACGAGGTGTCATGCCTTACGAAATGCAGCGAGATCTTATTAGCTGGGCTGATTCAGAAGAGCTCCGTGCCGCCATTTATCGCCTCGGAGCATTGTCGCATATCAGTCCGATCACCGATCGCTACGGATATAATTCGTTGGTTTCGTCTCCCGAGTACCCGGTGCGCGATCTGATGTTCGACGTCACACTTTCGTTGACAGAACCGCCGGACGTGATTTCCGTTTGGATGCCATTAGACAGCGACGTTTTTCGGTTGGACATTCAGCCGCAGACACTGACGGCAAGTTTGTTTTCTGAAACAAGCGGTCAACAGGTTCGAACAGGTACGTTTCAGGCGGCAGCGGAAACCAGTCTGACCGCAGGCCTGTTGAAATTGGAAGTCTCCAATTTTGATCGACGAATGCTGGTGGCGGCAAACGGTCAGCAGCTGTTTGATTCCGTGGACGTTCCACTTTCTGCAGACGAGGCGTTCACGAACGAACGACAGTTCGGCGCCGGCCTGACTTCGCCGGACGGAAAAGACGCAGCTCGGACAGCTCGATTTGTGAATCAGCAAAGTCGGCTAGGGTTGTCGGTGACAAATGGCGTTGTGCAGATTCTTGCCCTACAGCTGTTTCGGGATGTGCATTACACCCCGGGCCGCCGAAAAAACGGGGTGGATGCCCCTTACACTGTCTCATTGGATAACTATTTTGTGCAGGGCGATAATAGCCCTGTTTCTTCTGACAGCCGCAGTTGGCCAAACCCCGCCGTCCCACACCGGCTGTTGGTTGGCAAGCCTTTTGTTGTGCATTTGCCGTCAAAGCCGGGCAAACTGACGATTGGCGGCATTCAACTGCCAATCCGGATACCTGATTTCCGTCGAATTCGTTACATTCACTGAAAAAAAGGCCGGATTCGGGACAACGTTCGTCGCTGGAATCTCCGGCGATGTACGAATAATTCAGTGCCTCAATCGAATATTCCCACCTAAGCTGCCCTTTCTTGCTTCTTACCGGGGCGAGTCAGCAGCTTAGTGAATTGGATTTTTAAGATACGACGATTTCCTGATCGAAAACGGAATCATGGCAGCTAAGAAAAAAACTGAAGTGTCCCGGGACGCTTCCGGCGAATCAGCAGCGGGCAGCAAGAAGAAAAAAAAACCTGCCGATGGTACTCGAGAAACCGTCGAGTCAATTGCGATCGCGTTTGTGCTGGCGTTTCTGTTCAAGACGTTTCAGGCAGAAGCGTATGTGATTCCGACCGGGTCGATGGCTCCAACACTGTATGGGCGCCACAAAGAGGTTCAATGCGATGGTTGTGGATTTCGTTTTGCGCTGGGGGCAAGTTCCGAGGTTGATCAGTCCAGTGGTAGGTTGATCGGAAGGATCTCGGAGGCATATTGTTCCAATTGCGGCAAGAGGAACGAGAACGCGGCATTCGCTCCGGTCTTCAACGGCGACAGGATTCTGGTTAACAAGCAAATCAGTGAATACAAACGTTTTGATGTCGTCGTGTTTAAGAATCCGGAACAGCCTCACGTTAACTACATCAAACGACTTGTCGGGTTGCCCAACGAGGCAATTCGTGTTCGTAAAGGAGACCTTTGGGCTCTGCGAGCAGGCCAGACATCGTGGCAGATCCTGCGGAAGGATGACCCCTTTGTTCAGAAGAATATTCAGCTAACCGTTTATGACGATAACTACCCCGCAACTGAACTTCTTAAACTTGGCTGGCCCGAAAGATGGTCTGCATCCACGTTTGGAGCAGGTGAGGGATCTGTTGGAAACTGGCGATCTGTTGAAAACGGTTGGGCGGCAGATCGGGAAGGCAGACGGTATACTTGTGATTCCAGTGACGGCAGTTTTCACTGGCTGCGCTATCGACATTTTCAGCCCAATGAATCCACGTGGCCTGATTCCAGACAAGTCAATGCCGACCTTCCGCTTGCAGAAGCGACGTTGATTGATGACTTCTGCAGCTTCAATGCTTATGGCGTTGATAACATGATGAGTCAGCGACAGGAAGGTTATTGGGTTGGCGACCTGACAATCAATACTCAGGTTTCTATTGATCGCATCGACCCTGACAGCGAAATGATGCTGGAGCTTGTTGAGGGGCCGCAGACGTTTCAGTGTGTGATAAACTTATCTACTGGTTCTGCGACGTTGCAGTATTTGAATGGCGATAATCGTGAAACCCCGATCGTTATGGCCACCGGTAGGACCAGCATGACAGCAGCTGGTTCGTACGATGTCGACTTTGCCAATGTGGACGACCGAATCTGTCTGTGGGTTGATAACCGGCTGATTGAGTTTGATGCATCTACTGAATACGTTTCATCAGACGTCCCGCAGCCGGAAAACGGTGATCTCGCACCAGTCGGAATTGCTTTCAGGAATGCCGCAGCCACTGTTTCCGGACTGTTGCTGCAGCGAGACATCTATTATCGAAACGATGTGATTCAGTTCGATCCACAGAATGGCGTCAGTGTGTCGTCGTACGGCGACACGGCCTTTAGGCATGTTCCTGTAAACACATCCCAGCGTGACGAAGTTGATGCAAATCTAATACACCTGCTAAACAATCCGGCTGCGTGGGCCAGTACATATGCTCAGTCTTCGTCCGTTCAGCTTAGCAGTTATGGTCAATATGGTGAGTACAAACTGGCAAGCGACGAGTACCTGATGTTCGGAGATAATTCGTCGATGAGCAAAGACGGGCGACTGTTTGATTATGAGGCTCGACCGATGAACGGAATCTTCAGTCATCGATATGCTGTTCGCGAAAAAGACCTCATCGGAAAAGCTCTATTCATCTTCTGGCCTCACGCAGTACCATTCCTGAATAGTGGAGAGGGGTTTTCCGTTCTGAATCATAAATCGCCGGACGGAAAAAAAGTCGGTGACTACCCGTCTTTCCGTTTCCCGTTTTACCCAGACTTTTCCAGAATGAAGAAGATTCGATAGTCCGCAACATGCGGAATCGGCTGCGTTGCATTGATGCTCAGTAACAGATTTGTTAACTGGCTCGTGGATCAACAAAATGCTCGAAGCCTGATTTTAAGTCCTTGGCTGTCTGTGCAAATCGTTAATAAAGAACAGTTGAAGAGAAGGATTCTCTGATGTCTCTGTTGGTATGCGAAGGGCTGGTTAAGGACTATCCCGGAAAACGAGCTGTTGACGGGGTTGACTTTGACGTCAAAGAAGGCGAAATCGTCGGACTGCTCGGGCCCAACGGGGCTGGTAAAAGCACGACCTTTCGAATGGCCTGCGGTCTTGCTGCGCCGACCAAAGGGCGTGTGCTGCTTCGCGGGAAAGATGTGACGAACTGGGCGATGTACCAGCGTGCTCAACATGGACTTGGTTATCTGCCGCAGGATTCCAGTATCTTCTCGAAGCTGTCAGTCGAAGAAAATATTATGGCGATTCTTGAGTTCCGCGGTGTCGGTCGTAAACCGTCGAAGGCCAAAATCGACAAACTGCTTGGTGACTTTGGTTTGCTTGACAAGCGTCGTCAGCGTTCCGGGTCGCTATCCGGTGGAGAACGACGACGTCTGGAAATAGCCCGAGCACTAGCGAGTGATCCCCAGATACTTCTGCTGGACGAGCCATTCACCGGCATCGATCCTGTGACCATTCACAGCATTCAGGATATTATCCACGGGCTGAAAGATCAGGGCATCGCGATTCTTTTGACCGACCATCGCGAACGGGAGACACTGACGATCACGGATCGAAGTTACATTATCTGTGGCGGTCGGGTGCTTGTTTCCGGCAGTGCGGAAAAGGTGCTGAATGATCCCAAGGCTATCGAAAGTTATTTCGGTAAACGTTTTGATGCCGGTTCAATTATTGATGGACGTGATAACTTCAGAAAGTCGGCTTAACGCTCGATTTAGTGAACAGGGAGCTTGACTGCGATGAGTGCTGGTTTTGGTGAAGACAATCCGGTTGATGCAATAACGTCGCGCGGGCGAGACTGGCCGTGTCTGCAGCAGTTTGTTGTGTTTCTGGAAAATAAGGTTGGTTCGCTACACCAGCTTCTGCGAGGTGTGGAACGCGATGATCTGAAGATTATTGCACTGTCCATTCTTGATTCCGCGGACAGTGCAATTGCCAGATTAATTACCAATAACTACGAACGTACCCGCGAACTGCTGGAATTGTCAGGGCTTCCCTTTTGCGAAACAGAAGTCATTGGCGTAATGCTTCCCAAAGCTGATCAGCCCCACGTGAATGTGCTCGGAAGCCTGATGTCGGCTGAACTTAACGTGCACTATATTTATCCCTTGATGTATCGCCGCAACGGTCGGGGAGCTATCGCAATTTTTGTCAGCGAAGTGGATGAAGCTTTGCGTGTGTTGAAAGAACGAAATCACGAATTCGTGACAGAAGATGACCTGCTTGAGTACGACGATATGTTTGGTTAATTCACGTTTGGTTACGCGGGATGCCTTGTGAAATTCTGTTTCCTTATTCGAGAAGCGCTTTTCACTTAAATATGCCACGCAGATGCAAAAGTGGAGCGATGTTGAACGATTCCCGATTCGATTTGAGGCATGGCTTCGTCAGGCTGTGTGTTCTTTGAACAGGACTAGTTGAGATGCCAACGAGTGACCGTCGCGGGATGATTCAATCGCTGTCGCAGGGAAGGCCTTGTGTGTTCAAAGTGCTGAGCACGGTTCTGCTTCTGGCTGTTCTTAACGAGCGACTTTCAGCGGTCGACGTGACCGCGAAAACGCCCGAAGTTTCTCTGCACGGTTCGCTTGAACACCTGCAGCACAGTCTGGTCGAATCCGGAGACCAGGGACGCCTGCTGGAACTGGCGAAACGTCAATTGGAACTCGGTCACAGAGATATTGCCTTCGAAGCTTTGCTGGAATTGTTTGCTCAGCCCTCCGACGCATTCACACCGGTTGCCGCAGGCGGCGCTTCGGCGAGTACTCATCGAACGGCCGTGCAGTTGCTGCAAATGTCGGGTAACGACATTCGGTTCGCCTGGTCGCGCAGCGTTGAGCCTCTGGCTGCCATTGCGATGAAGCAGGCGAAGGGTGACGCTGAAGCCGTTATTTCGATTGCAAGACGGTTTCCATTAACTCCCACCGGAATGCAGGCGTTGACCACGCGATCTGCGCTAGCGCAATCTCGCGGTCAATTCGGTTTGGCTGAAGCAATTCACGAGGAACTTCAAACACTTTATATTGATAAGCCCTCTTTCGGACTCAACGGTCGCCTACCGGATAACAGCCTGTCGAAGGAACTGACGATGATTGCCCGAATGGCGGGTGGCACGGCGAATGTGACGCCCGATCAGCTCACGTTGCCATGGCCCGACCCATTATGGAGCTGGAAGGAATCGATCTGGCGCGTGCCGGCTGCAAGCGTTTTCGGTGGGGTGAATCTTCCTGAAAACAGAGCGTTATTTTCGGTGAACACATGGCAGCCCGTGCTGGCTGAGAATACGATATTTTTGCGAACGCCGGTTAGAATTCTGGCCTTTGATAAACACAGCGGGAAAGTCGAGTGGTCGCTGTACACAGACACTGTAAAGTCGGCATCAAGTCTGGACGAACTTTCAGAAACGTTACTGTTGCAGGGTAGCACGAGTCTAGCCGAAATTCTTCAGATGGAAAACCTTGGCACCGTTGCGGTGTCAGGACAGCACGTGTTTTTTATCGATCACTTCCGTAAGTTCTCGGAAACATATAATACCGGGCAGTTCAATAGTCCACCGCTGCGCCAGCGAAAGCTGGAGCAGTTACTGCGTTCTCGTGGATCTTCAGAAGAAGCAGATGGACGACGACTGGTGGCACTGCGAATGCAGCCAAAGCCGGAAATCGCGTGGTCGGTCGGCGATTGTCCTGACTTTGATTATCGCTTCTCTGAAATGCCGCCGCAGCCGCGTAAGTTGAGCAAGACTCTGGGAGAAGAATTTTCCGGCGACGTTCTGCCATCAGAGTTCGAAGGACAAAAGTTTTGCGGCGTTCCTTTGGTTCATGACCAGATGTTGTTTGTACTTTCGTCAGATGATGAAGTTGTAAGATTGAACTGTCTTACTGAGTCTACGGGGCGACTGCTTTGGAAGAAGTCGCTGGTTTACAACAACGACGGCAACGGCCTCGTTCAGGAACGCTTTGCTGTGAATTACGAGCAGGCACAGAATGCTTCGTTATGTGGCGTCGATAAACAAACCATTATCTGCGCATTGAACGGTGGTGTTGTCATTGGTGCTTCAGTGGTGGATGGACAGTTGCTGTGGGCGACCAGTGTTCGCGACATTGAGGAAGATTCGTCGGAACGTGACAGCCAACGTCGACTGTTTAGCGCCATTTCCATTACGGCTCGGCCGATTCCAACAATTCGTTCTCAGCCGGTATTACTGCCTGGACGAATGATCTGGTCGGCGCCTTTCTGCAGTACTGTGCAATGTCTGGACACGTTGACAGGGGAAATTATATGGACTGTTCCGCGTTCTGTTGCAGCGGTCGGCGAACTGGAAGGCAGCGTCGACGACTACGCGATTGCCGCCACAAACGGACAGGTGATCATGATTGGCCCGCGGCACATTCGCGCCTTGAAGTCAGTCGATGGAACGCAGCAATGGGTTGCGCCCGTGTTGGCTCAAAGCGGGCGCGCATTCTGCAGCCGTGATACATGCCTGGTGCCACTGATTGACGGGACTCTGGCTCAGTTTGATCTGGAAACCGGCCGCCGAGCGACCACATCCTCTGTGGCTGCCGGTTTAGAGAAGTTGGAATTGGTTGGCACAGTTGTCGCCGATGATGACGTTGTGTGTGTGGCAGGGCCAATTGCAATTTCAGTACTCCCGACCACAGATGCGTTCCGACGAAACACTGAATCACTTCGACCTATTACCGGTAACTCCGTCGCAACACAGCTTGATTTGGCTCGAGCGGAACTTATTTCCGGGCGCATTGCCAATGGGATTCTGGCGCTGAATTCACTTCTTGATGAGCGGCCAGACTTGACGGTTAACGACGAAATAACCGAGTTGCTTTCCGAAACTCTGTTGTCGTTATTAGGTTCGGGCAATTCAGTGGAGCGAGATGCCGAGATTTCGAACGCTGAAATTTCTGCACAGCTGCAGCGGCTTCCGCTCACGGTTGCTCAACAGATTCGTCATGCGATACTGCAACCTGCTGTCGCTCTGGATTACGAAGAAGAAAACATATTCGCTGCATCGACCAGATTGAGGCTCGAACCGGACTGGTCTGCACGTGCTGATGTGGCGGCGTGGGGTATGCTTCGGCCGATAAACGCGAATCGAGTTTCGTCATTTCATGAAGCAGATGAGCTTTCGTTATCGCAAATTCAGCATGCGATACTGTTTCCTGAACATACTGGAACCGTCGAGCGTCTGTTGGGTTATGCAAAGCAGCTTGTGGCGGATCAGCAACCGGTAGCGGCTGAGTTGTTGCTTCTATCGGCGTATGCGAACGCAGATACGGATCAGAAAACCGAATTGAGTCATTCGATTATCAGGCTTCGCGAATCGTTCGTATCTGTGGCAGTGACTCATCCTTCACCCTTTGTACCGAAAAAGTGGGAAATTGAGATCGAGGAAGCAATGAGTCTGACATCCGGAAGTCAGGTTGCGACCGCACTGGGAGTTGCTCGCAGGCTGGCCGACGTTCCTGATTGGTATGATAAAAAGCTATTTCTCGCGAACCGTGACATTATTGCCACGGACATGACTGCCGGTGTGATTACTCATTCTAACCGACTACCGGCGTCTGGTGATCCTGTGGCTTTGGATCAGGCATTCGAGATGCCATCGATTCTTCCTTTGGCAAGTGCAGGTCATGTGGGAGTCGTGTCGTTGCTGAATGCCGATGGTCCGAAATTGTTGTGGTGGAAACGGGTCGATCGGCCGGCTTCAGATGTCTCTTCCATTGAAGTTGGCCCGTTTGGGCCGAGCTATCTGACAGTGACAACAGGCAGTCAGTTAATGTGTTTCCATCCGTTAACAGGGCAGGTGCTTTGGACGCGTAAAGCTTCCATCGACACGGCATCGCAGAGCGTTTTCCAACGTGCCTTAAGGGTTGTGGGCGACAGCGAAGTGACAGCGATGCTGGGGCAGAACCTCAAAAGCTGCGAAGTGTTTCGTACCCAGGACGGAAAGCGGCTTGCGCCCGTTTTTCTTGATATTCCACGGGGGCAGACACCGTTGGTATCCGGACGATGTCTGCTGTTCCAAAAAGATCAGAAGTTGATACTGATCGATCTGCTAACGGGAACCAACCTGCTCGAAACGGAGCCCGAACTGCGAGTTCTCGGGGCAGGTCAGGCGCGAAAACTCAGCGATCATCGAGCCGTCACGCTCACCGATAAACTGGATTTGGTTGTACTCAACCTGCAGACTGCAAAAACAGAACTGAAGGTTTCAGTTGCAGACATCGTTCAGCCCGAACTGGTCGTTGGTATGACCGCGTTCGAACGTGATGGAAAGCTGTTCGTGTTGCTGAAGGACTGGAACACGGCTCGATCGCAGCGGTCAGCTTCGTCTAAAATTGGTGACATCAGGTTGGATTCCGGAATTCTTTGCTGCATAAACGTCGCTTCAGGCGGATTGCTATGGCACCGGGACATCGATCCGTGCGTCGTACCGAAAATTTATGGCGACGCGACTCCGCTGATGATTAGCTGGGCGTTTCAGCATCCTCAGTACATTTGGGAACAACGACTTGGCAGAGGTCGGAATCGTGGCGACGACGCATTAATGGACGAACAGTCTTCCTTGATTTTGACGATTGTCGATTCGGAAACCGGAAATCTGGTTGTCGAACAAAAGAACCTGAGTCGAGCCGAACCACTTCGATGCGTGCACAATGCCGACCGTCGCGTGATCACGCTTGATACGGACACATCGGTGATTTCAGTGAAATATGGCGGATAGCCACAGCGTTTGCACAGATTTCTATTCTCGCTCGGTAACGAATGACCGCCCGCTCGAAATATCTCTCGGTCATCAGACTGACAATCTGCAAACTTTGGCAGCAGTGAAGCAGACCGGCGCCGGGACTCGCGCAGGCCAGTGTTGACTGTCGGAACGTCAGCGCCATCAAGGCTGCAGTCGGGCAACTTTCTGGTATTGAATAGCGCAGACTCGCTTGGCAGGGCGGACGAGGCGTCCTGTATTTTCGTGTGATAGAAACAATCAGGTTTACGCTAAGCGGATCAGCTGAATGATAGAACTTCGGCCTCATTTTGAAGGGGAATAAATTCAGCGACGCGGTGTGACCGCCCACTTCCCGTCCGCCAACCAGCCTGTTGCCTGTAATTGCAAGAATGTGGCTCGCGCATGCGTTGACCGAACAACGGCATTGCATACACTCGGTACATGAAGCGAAAAAAAGTAACCTTGCACTTTGAAAATCTATTGAAGTCGGCAAAACGCCTTGCCGACCTTGAAAACGCTCGTGCCGTTGTTTTGCTGTGCGAAGACGCTTTCGACTTCAAACTCATGAAGAAACTGCTGCGAGGTGTGCACCTGCTGGTGGCAGCAGAGGATCCCGACATTCAGCAGGCGGTGCTGGCTGATGAAGTTGAATTAATTCCGCTTGAAGACGAACCTCAGACTCGCAGTACTCAGGTTTCTCAGATGCTGCTTGTGGCGATTGCCGACGAATTGCTGCAATCCGGCGATGTCATCGTGGCCGTGTATTCGTCGTATGAAAAAGAAGTCTGCGACACAATCAGCCTGATTCATCTGGCGGATCAGCTTGCCAAGCTAACATCGCGCGATTTACAAAGGCTGGAAACTCAGGTTCCATTGGAAACGCTCCGTAACGTGGTTGATCTGGCCTGCGAAATTGGTCGGGACGGTCGAGAAGGCAAGTCTGTTGGAACGTTATTTGTCGTTGGCCAGCATCGCAAAGTGATGGCTCTTTCACAGGAACAGGTTCACGATCCGTTTCGAGGCTATTGCCGGGCGGAACGTCTGATTCGCAGTCCACGCGTTCGGGAAAGCATGAAAGAGCTTGCTCAGATTGACGGTGCGTTTGTGATTTCTGCTGACGGTGTCGTTCAGGCCGCCGGTCGGCATTTGCGAGCCTCCGCAGACGATATCGTGCTGTCAAAGGGGCTTGGTTCCAGACATTGGGCGGCCGCTGAGATCTCCAAAGCGACCGATGCCATCGCGATAGCGGTTTCCGAGTCAACCGGCACCGTTCGAGTATTCCAGAACGGTCGTGTGGTACTGCGAATCGAACCGATGGATTCTAATATGAAGTGGACTGACTTCGAAACAGAACCGCCGGACACGACTAAGGCGACATGACGCATCGCGCGGCTGGTAATTTCGATTTCCTTCTTGATTTTTTAACGCAGTAATTTCTATGCAAACGACGCCCGTTACCCCCGAACAGTTTTCTCGGTCTGTACTGGCTGTGCCTCCGTTGGCACGTGACTCACAGTTTCGGATTTGTCGCGACAACAACGAAAAAATCATTCGCCACATTGAAAACGGCGGGGTGTCGATGTTGTTGTACGGCGGAAATGCCAATTTCTACCACATCCGCCCCAGCGAGTTTGGCGAACTGCTGGAAGTGTTGAGCGAACTTGCCAGTGCTGAGACCTTGGTCATACCTTCTGTTGGGCCAGCTTATGGCACGATGATGGATCAGGCCGAAGTGCTGAAAACGTTTGAATTTCCAACTGCTATGGTTCTGCCGACAAAGGCCGTCATGACCGAAGCTGGTTTGATGACCGGCTTCCGGCACTTTGTTGAAGGCGTCAATCGCCCCGCAGTTTTATACATCAAGGAAGAAGGCTACATCAGCCCTGAAGGCGCGGCCGAACTTGTTGATGACGGACTGGTTTCATTCATCAAATATGCCATTGTCCGGGATGATCCGGCAGACGATGAATTTCTATCCCGACTTATGGATCGAGTCGATCCGAAAAAGATCTGCAGCGGTATTGGTGAACAGCCCGCTCTAGTGCATCTAACGAAATTTCGCTGCAGCGGTTTTACATCAGGCTGCGTTTGCGTGAATCCAGCGATGTCTCAGAAAATGTTGGCTGCCATCCTGGCTCACGACTACGACCTGGCCGAAGATATTCGCAAGCAGTTCCTTCCGCTGGAAAATCTACGCAACGAAATCAACCCGATTCGCGTGCTGCATGAGGCTATTGCCCTAAGCGGAATTGCGGAAACGGGACCTCACCTTCCTTTACTGTCTGGAATCACGGAGTCAGCGGCCGCCCGCGTGAAAACGGCGGCGACTGAACTGAAGGCCATAAGCTAGGGATTGCTCTGCATCCGGTATTCGAAGGTTCACGTGATGCCGTTTAGATCGTCCGTCACAACGCATCGACGGTTTTCGTTTCCGAAGAATTGCGGACACCCCGCCGAACGCGTCGTTGGCAGCCATGCGACATCGCACACTTCCGAAGCCTTGGTACGTTTTGTTAAACCTATTAAAGCACCCTGCACCGGTTCAAACAGACGTCTGGGTGCTGACAACCGCATCGGCTTCCAGCAGAATTAATCTGCTGGAAACCGCTTCGGCCGGAATCCCGAAACACAGGGTCACCGCATTTCGGTACTCTTCCAGCTGCGGACCATAGTGGCAGATTTTATCTGCAATCCACGCGTCGGTGTCTCCCACCAGTCGGTCTGTCTTAAAATCCAGAATGTCTGCTGCGACCGGTTTACCGTTCAGTTCAAGCAATACCAATCGATCGATGGTGCCCTGTACGATCGCTCCGTTTCGTTTCAGTACAAACGGTCGTTCCTGTTCGATGCGTAGTGTTGCCTTGCCGCTTTTGATCTGAGCGGCAAAGGATTGAAACTGCGGTAACTTGAAGGCACCGGTTGTCGAAAGCGATTTATTCGAGTTCGGGCGTTGCAGCATCGACCTGAATGCTATCAGCAACGGCTTCAGCACTGGTTCCGGCACAAATGTCCATTCGACAACTTTTAGCAATTCTGCTTCTGACGGAACAGCAGAGTTGTCCAGCCAGTCGATTTGTTCAAACCAGGCATGAATGATCGTTCCTTTGGTGCGTGGGTCAATCTTGCTGTGAGCCGCTGATGTTTTCGTTTGCTTGTTCTTATCCTGAGAAGGCAGGTACAGCCGCGTGTCGTCGTGGCGAGAAGGAGCTTCGCGTCTTAGCCCTCGCTGACGTTCTGGTTGCAGTGCCAGTTTGATTGTCGGCAATCGGTTTCGATCTGCCAAGCTTGCCTGAACGGTGGGTTGAGCTGTTATGTGAGGTTGATGTAGGAACCATTCGTGATCACCAGCTTCGTAAATCACCTGATCTGCCGGGGCAACGTGGTCGTCGGCCAGTGCCGCCAGCAGTACTCCAGCGAACGTGGCCGGAGGTTTCGCGGAAGTGATTGGAGGGATGAACATATGCAAAGCGTGGACGGCCCGTGTTAAGGCAACATACAGTAGGCAAAGTGCTTCGGAAACGTCGCGGGAAACGGTTTGTTCAAATGCTTTCTGGAGCGATGTCGGTAGCAGACTTCGTATTGCTCGATTTCTCCATATGCAAACCTGATCGGGCGATTCTCCAGGAGCTGGTGTGCCTGCTGCCGCATTCGGAGCCTTAAACAAGCGTCCATCCAGTTCCGGCAATACTACGATTTCGAATTCCAGTCCTTTGCTCTGGTGAACCGTCATTACGCGAATCGGTGCGATCTCCGCCTTGTTCAACCGACTGTTTTGCAGCATCTGCACGAACTCGGCGGGGTTCAGTGACGGCGACGCATCAAACTGCCAGCCTTCTGCCACAATCTGTTGTAATCGCAGCAGGTCTCGCTGGCTGCAGTGCGGACGAACCGCCTCGGACAGCCATTGCAGCGTGCGTCCGTATCCGTGGTCCATTAATCGAGTACGGATTTCGACGGCTGTGTTGCACGCGGCGACGTTGTCTTTCCACGTTGTGAGTTCTACAAGTCCCGCCAGCGGAGAGTTGGCAACGTGAAACCTTGAGATTTCGCAACCGGGATGACTTGCGAGGTGCAGCAGTGACAACACGGCCAATACAGCAGGGCTGTCTGTCGGCGCTGTTCCACCTTCTTCGCTGGCAGGTACACCCAGCAATCGCAGTTCGTGCACTAAGCGAGCTACTGTGTGATTCTTACGAGTTAATACTCCGATTTCCGCGCCGGGACACTGTTGATGAAGCTGCTGAATCTGTTCAGCCACCCAGCGATAATAAGGCACTCGGCGTTCTTCTGCAGAATCGCCATCCAGTTCAGGTGATGTTCTAAGCTGAGCGAACCCCGGAAGGTCTTTGTGGACTGTGGAATGAGTTGGAAAGCCCTGTTGCCAGCGATAGCAGGCAGGACCGTAGTCGTTCAAATTGTCGTGTTTACTTAGATGCTCGAAGACTCGGTTAACCGTTTCGATGACTCCGACAGACGACCGACGGCTTTGATCCAGAGACGTGGCCTGGATATTGGGCATCGTCTTTTCTACGGCGTCAAGGATTTCAGCCACACCGCCTCGCCAGCCATAGATTGCCTGTTTCGGATCGCCGACGCAGAAAAAACTGGTGCCATCCGGGTGTTTGGCAATGTTCAATGCCAGCCGCCGCAGAATGTGCCATTGGTCGGGTGACGTGTCCTGAAACTCGTCCAGCAACAGGTGTTGCAGCGAACTGTCCATGCGGAAGTTCATTCGAGCTCCGCTCGCGGCATCCTGTGACCTGGCCAACGTCCGAGTAACGTCATTAAATCCCATCCAGCCATGTTCCGCACGCAAACGGCTATATTCCCGGTCGAATCGATCTATCAGGTTGTAAGTGGCCTTTGTCTGCTGAGCCACCGTTTCCAGCAGTTCAGCCTTAGCATGAGTGATCAAGCGTTCGTACGCTTCGATCAGGCCTGCTGGAATTTCTTTTCTACTGAACGTGGTTTCACCGGCGAAGATCTTTTTGGCGATTCCGGTATCGATGAATTTTTCCCATTGTCCGGCGTGGAAGCGGTCCAGGTCAGCTCGGACCGTTTTAATGATATTCGCATCGCCGTAAGTGGTTTCGGCTGAAACTTCACGCAGAGCAAAGTCCTGTTCTTTGCGTGTCAGTCGATTCAATTTCGGAATCTTCTGCCACGCCTCGGCGTCAGTCAGTAGGTAAAGTTCGTGAAACTGCAGCACCGTGTCATCGATGAGATCTCGCACGCTGCGTTTGCTTTTGCCATTCGCCAGCATCTGCATTAGTCGCTGCGCGTCTTTAGGCATTTGCTGCGAAAGGACTGCGTCAATCGCCTGCTGTCGCAGTTTACGAGCCGAATGGTCGTCGATGATCTTCCAGCCGGGCGGAAGACCGAGTTCCAGAGTTAAACTGCGAGCCAACTGCTGAAAAAAACTATCCAGCGTGCAGACGCGCATTCTGTGTAACTGAGCCGTAACTTCAGAAAGCAGCTCTTTAGCGCGTTCCTGTGTGACCTCGGCAGGCAGCATGAAATCGGCAAGTTTTGCGCACTCAGCTTTGTTTTCTGCGGCTGTCGCCAGACGCAGCAAGACTCGACCCAGAATTTCGCCGGCGGCTTTCCGAGTAAATGTGGTCGCCAAAATCGCTTCAGGTGGCTGACCCAGAAACAGCTGTTGCAAAAAGTGCCCGGACAGCTTAAATGTTTTCCCGCTGCCCGCAGACGCTCTGATTAATTCATACATGGCCAAATCATCCCTGAGTGCCGACTAGCCTCTTTAATTCAAAGGCTAAGTTTAACGAACTGGCAGTCAGAAATCACGGCACCGCGGACATTCACCCCCGCGCTGTTCGAAGGCGGTATTCAGGGAAAAACAGCTTCAATCGAATTAGTTCAGAAACAGAAATTCTTTTGTGTTTAGTAAGGCGTGACAGATTTCCGTCAAAACTTCCGGGCTCAGTTCGGTTACCGTTGTAGCGGTTTCACCCTGAGCAAACGCCTGCAGTGTCGCAACCTGGCTTTCTGTGGCTGGACGTCCAAATAACTGGTACCAGGCTTTTGCCAGAACCTTTGGAGTAGACGTTTCTGAATTCAGAAGAGCAGACGCCCACCGGCTTGCCTGCTGATTTACGAATTCGTTGTTCAACATAATCAGCGCTTGAGCGGGCACGTTGGACGTTGTTCGTTTTCCGGTTGTCGTCACAGGCGGAGGAACGTCGAAGGCCTGCATGAATGGCGAGAGGAAGTTTCTGTTGACGGCGATATATATACTTCGTCGGCCACCTCCATCCAGTGGACCGTCGTTTCCGGGACGGCCACGTCCCTGCATAAAGGCCGTTAAGTGAACGGCCATCGGCGATCCGAATTGATCCGGGCTTAGCGCGCCAGAGACAGAAAGAATTGCATCCCTAACAGCTTCACCCTGCAATCGACGAATGTTTGCTCGATGCAGCAAAGTATTCGTGGGATCTTTCGCCTCAGCGGCTTCAGATCTCTCGCTGCTAAGGCGATACGTTTTCGAAAGCATGATGGAACGGATCAGTTGTTTCGTTGACCAGCCGTGACTTTGGAACGCAGTCGCTAGATGGTCGAGCAGTTCCGGATGACTTGGTGTCTTGCCGAGCACTCCAAAGTTGTCAGTGGATTCCACAATTCCTCGACCAAACAGGTGGTGCCAGATTCGGTTTACCGCGACGCGTGCCACCAGTGGGTTGTCATCGGCAAGGAGTTGTTCGGCAAGTTGCAGTCTGCCGCTGCCCGACATTTCGGGCACCAATTTTGTTTGCAGTGCTGTCAGGATATTGCGTTCGGCCACCTGACCTGGGTTGCGGTGGTTGCCTCGAATAAATACGTGTTCGTTTTCCGGGCTGCCTTCCGTCATTGCGATGACGGGAAACGGTTTAGGAACATTGGTTGCTTCGTGAATCCATGTTTCTGCGATCGATCGCCATTCCCTGGATGTTGCCGATGAAAGCATCGATCGGCTAAGCAATGTCGCTGTCGTTGGTTGCGGGAACGCGATCGCAGACTTCAGCCATGTCTCAACAATCTGCTGGTTGGTTGCGCCGGCCGCAGTCTGGTCTTTGCTAATCGAAATATTCACAGGGTTCGATGGTTCAGGCCCCGGGCTGGCACCTGGCGTGTTTGCGAAACGGACTTCCTTAACCGCAAACCAGCCATCGCCTTCATCCAGAAACTCAAGATGTGCTCGATGGCCCTTGTAGCGATGTACGTCGCCGGCAAGGCGGATCCAGCGGTCTTCGCCCTGAGTGTCGATTTTCTGTCGAGCACCGCTGAACAGAAGCTCGCTGAATTCATTCATCAGATAGCCGTCAATCACGAGTCTCACGCGGCAGCCCTCACCGGCCACGCGGATCAAAATTTCGGGGTGAGAAAGTTCGAACGTCGGGCTGCTTAATTCTCCGCGAAGTTCTCTGGACAATGTGGCGGAACTGACACCATCGGCATCGTTTACGGCAAGGCCGGTTGTTCTCCACTCCACCGTCAGTTGCTTGTTGCTGTTTGGTTCTGTCAGGTTCGAAAATGCTTCTCCGGTGTGAAACCAATCATCAGGCAATCCGTTTCGAAGGTCTGCGAAAGCTGTTGTTTTTGTATCTATTGCTGGCTCATTCGATCCTGTGACCTTCCAGTTGTTGAATACACTTGCCGCCGTCGCCTTGATGTCGGACTGGGCGACGGTCGCCAGCAAAGACAGTGGGTTATCGGGGGAAGTCGTCGACTTGTCGTTTAACGCTCGCACCCATGCGTTGAGGAGTGGTGCATCGCAGTTCGTTTCTTTAGCGACCATACGGACGTCTCGGCGTACGCCAGTTTCGGTTGGCGTGTTACAGAATTCGATGTGGTCCACATTGACGTGTCCCCAGCCACCGGCGTGTTGATCGATGATGTCAATATGAGCTGTTTTGCCGATCAGATCAGCGACGTTCCACGAATGCGGTAACAGTGTCTCCTGGTTTTTTCCCGTGGCTGTACGGGCGGCTTTTCCGTCGACAACAAGATTGACGCACGTCTTTTTCGGATGATTGCCGCCACCAATCAGAAAGCGGATGCCAGGCTTTTCGATCGTGAAAGACGGTGAACGCATTTTGCCCTTCCAGCCATCACTGAGATTCCATGAATTCACTAGACGCTGTCCGCGACGTCCTGTCAGCTCGCCCTGTCCTGGAAAGTTACCCGTGGCTGTTCCTTTTCCGAACGCCATTCCGCTGACTTCCCAGTCGGTCAGAACTTCGTCTTCAAAATCTTCAAACACGACAACTTCGTCAGCGGTTTTCGACAGCGGGGCGATGGGCTCACCGCGAATTACTTCCAAAGTAGCCAGAGCGTACTTGCGAAGTTCTTCATTCGAGTCGACTGACACGGCATAGCTGGCGGCAAGGCGACCGGCGTCGTTGCTAAGGTTTCGAAGAGTCTGCACGCGTTGTGAAATCCCATGGTTTCGATCCAGCCACGCCGTTTGTCGCCGAGAACTTTGCAGAAAACCAGCCAGAGCGTAATAGTCTTTGGTTGAAATCGCATCGAACTTGTGATCGTGGCAGCGAGCGCACGCGACGGTCATTCCCAGAAACGTTTTTGAGAACACATCGATCTGGTTATCTATCTTTCCGGCCTCTTCAGCTTTAACATCAACCGGTGCGTGTTTGTCTTCGCACAAATACCAGAATCCTGTGGCGATAACCGATTCGTTATAGCCTTCCATTACATGCAGTCGCGGTTGAGTCAGCAGGTCGCCAGCGACGTGTTCACGAATGAAATCGTCGTATGGCAGGTCTGCATTGATGGCTCTAATGACATAGTCTCGGTACTGCCACGCGTTGTGGAGCGGATAGTCGAATTCATGTCCCAGGGTATCGGCATAACGCACAAGGTCCAGCCAGTGACGCCCCCAGCGTTCGCCGAAATGAATCGACTGCAGAAGTTCGTCGATGACTTTTGCCATCGCTGTTTCGTTGTCGCGTGAGTCATTCACGAAGGCTTCGATTTGTTCGATGGAAGGTGGTACTCCAATCAGATCGAAGTACATGCGGCGAATCAGCGTATAACGATCGGCTTCCGTTGCGGCATCAATTTGGGCCGACTGCAGGCGAGACATCACAAATGCATCGATCGCGTTTTTATTCCATTCCGGATTCGCCACCTGAGGAATTTTCGGAGATGCAATCGGGTGCCACGCCCAGTGAGACTGCCGACGTTCTTCCAGCGGAAATTCTGCATTTTCAATCGGAGCGGCGTCCATGTCTTCGGGCCAGTAAGCTCCATCGGCGATCCACTTTTCCAGAATGGCTACTTCGGCCTCAGGCATGCGAGATCGGGGCGGCATTTCGAAACTTTCGTAACGAACGGCTTCCATCAGGATGCTCTCATCCGGTTTTCCCGGAACAATAGCGGGCCCGCTGTCTCCACCGATGAGCATCGCTTTGCGGCCGGAAAGCACCAGGCTGCCTTTGGGCTCCGCAGATGCTTTGTGGCATTCGAAACAACGAGCTTCCAGCAACGGCAACACTTTTTCTTTCACAAAACGAAGCTGCTCGTCGGTCGCTGAAACGGTCGCTGAAACGGTCGCTGAAACGGTGGCCGATTCGCTGGCTTCGAGAGCGGATGGCAAGGACTTTTCGTCAGCGGCATTGGTCGGCATGCTGCTGAAAAAGCAAACAGCCAATACGGTAGCGCAGGTAAGTCGCGTTTGGTTCATGATTGGAAAGGTATTCTGAGGGCAGAGTTTAGGCTAGACACGTATTGTGTGCGCGATAGGCCCCGAAATTCAATGCAAAGAATCTTCATCGCCCCGACGGTTACGCTAATTGATGTCTTTGCCCGTCAATAGATGTTCGATTTCGTCCGCGCGAACACCGATTTCTACCACGCTGCGGCGAATTTCTTCGGCGCTAACGGTTGCACGTGGATACGTGTCGACCATTACAAAACACGGTCGACCATCGATGTCTTTGATGGACAGTCCCCCGTGTAGAACGACCGCATTCAGGCGAAGAGCGTCTTCATAGAAATCGGGGCAGGAATCACAACAGACGCTGAAGATGTTAAGCAGGCGATCACCCGCCTTATGATCGCTGTTTTCCAGATACACAACCTGACTACGGCCGTTGGGGAACTTGATTGTGACCTGTACGGTCTTCTGCATTGTCTTGCAGGAAATGCTGGGTATGTTGTTAAACGCTTCATAAACAAGAGTATCAAGATCGCGTGTCGAGCCCAGAACGGCTTGTAATAACTGCGAAATTGCTGCGCCATCTCGAGGACGCATTTGGGGATCTCTGGCCAGCATCGAACTGACGCATTCTGCTATTTCCAGTGGGATTTCCGGCTGATGGCGCCGCACACTTTTGTATTCACCCGTGAGAATAGACGCCATCAATGCATTCATTGTTGCGCCTTCAAAAGGGTGGACTCCGGTTAGCATCAGATAATAGCAGACACCCAAAGCAAAGACGTCACTGGCTGGCGATGCGTCAAGCCCTTCCAGTAGTTCCGGAGCCATAAAGTGCGGCGTTCCCGCCAGTTTTGCATGGCTTTGGGAATGCACCTGCTTCGCGAGACCAAAATCTGCAATCTTGGGATAGCCAGCGGGAGTCACTAGCACGTTGTCTGGTTTGAGATCGCGATGCACAATGCCAATCCGATGAGCGGCCGCGAGGCCTTCTGCGATTCCGACGGCCATTTGGGTGGCACGTAGTGGGCCAATGGCGCCAGCTGATTCTATTTCTCGCTGCAGTGATTGCCCCGGGACAAATTCCATTTCAAGAAAATGGTGCTTGCCTGCTTTGCCAATCGCATGCGTCGTCACAATGTTGGGATGCACTAAGGCGGCCGCCGCGCGACCTTCGTTTTCGAAACGTTCTATGTAGTCGACGCTGCGAGAAACTCGGCGAGGAGAAAGTACCTTCAACGCGCATTGGCGGTGCAGAAGTTGATTCTTGGCCAGGTAGACGACTCCCATGCCGCCTCGCCCGAGCACATTGATGCAATGGTAGATGTCTACGATCTGTCCGTCGAGTAGAACTTCGTCCAGCTCAATCTCAGTAGAAGATACAACTTCCGCGCCGTGAGGGATCAACACTGTGTCCAGTGAAATATCCATCGACTGTTGTGGAAGCATGCCGCACCGGGGGCACCTGTTGGCCTCGGCCGAAAATACTTCATTACACGCGATACAATAAAGATTGGCCACAGGTCGCTGTTTTCTAAAAAGCGGTCAAGGTCCGACCAGGGTTATTGGTGCTTTGCCATTGTAATGACTCTACAGGTTGTCGGCATCGCAGATTCCATCAACAGCATCCAGAATCCAAATTCCCGAAACGACCCGGTAATTCGCTTGCAGAGATTCACATTCGAATCATGTCTAAGCGATCATCGTAAGAGCCCGTGAGTGGATTTCCAACCAGAGAATAACATACTTTCTGGCGCTTCGTGCCAGCAAACCGGGTAGTACAGATGGTCGTTTCGCTAGAAGGCGGCGAATCCTGGCGAGCAAATCGAAAGTAGTGGCAGAATATTTTTTTCGCCTTCACGCTGTCTTCAGGTTGCACCTGGTAACATCCGGTCAAACGCAACGTCGTAGACCCGCTGCTGCAACTGAAATATTTGGTAGTTCACATTGCGACAGTCCTTGAAAAAAGTTTCCGCCATGCGAGTTCTTGTTGTTGAAGACGAACCCGATTTGCTCCGCACGATCGCTCAGGTCCTGCGTGAAGATGGGTACGCCGTCGACGAAGCTGCGGATGGTCAGGAAGGTCTGTTTAAAGCGAAAAGCTGGGACTACGATGCGATTGTGTTGGATCTTCTGATGCCTAAGTTGACTGGCTGGGAGTTGCTTGAGCAGTTGCGAGTGACTCATAAAACGCCGGTGCTGATTCTGACTGCTCGGGACGGAGTGAAGGATCGTGTTCGAGGGCTTGATGGCGGCGCAGATGATTATCTGGCGAAGCCGTTTCATTTGGTGGAACTCAAGGCGAGACTGCGATCTCTCATTCGACGTTCGGCCGGGCTGGCATCTTCACAGATCTTTATTGGTGATCTGGTTGTTGATACAAACGGAAAAACAGTAACTCGCGGCGACACATTGTTGCCGTTGACACCAACTGAGTTTGCTCTGCTTGAACTTCTCGCAATGCATACCGGGAAGGTGGTTAGCAGAACGCAGATTTACGAACACCTGTTCGACGAAAACGAAGACACGCTTTCCAATCTTGTGGACGTCCACGTTTCGAACCTCCGGCGGAAACTCGGAAAAGATTTCATTACTACGCGCCGCGGACAGGGGTACATACTCCATGGTTAAATCCATCCGCGGACGTTTGCAATGGTGGTACGGTGGTGTTTACGCACTATCGATCATCGTTTTTGGATGCCTTGTTTATTGGCGTGCCGCTCGTGATATGAATGAGCGCGCGACGCTGCAGGCAGTTTCAACGGCTCAGTATCTGGATGTTAGTCTTCGCAATTTTCGCTTAGGTCCACCTCGAGGTCCCAGAACTTCAAATCCGGCGGGCGATCGCCGCGTGGAGGGTGATCGCAATCCAGTGAGAGAACGTGGTGTTCCGGGTGGCGGTTTGGTTACTGATCAACGTCGCGATGGCGAACGTGGCAACGATCCGTTTCCTGATAACTTTTCTCTGGGGCCACTGCCTCCTGAATTTCAATTCGGTCCTCATCGCGGTTCGGGGCCAGGACGACGTGGCGATGTTGAGCAAAACTACGGCCGAGCAGGCGACGAGCAGCCTGCCCTAGAGCGGCGTCACGGCGCTGCCCCGGGACCGGATCGTCGTCAGCCGAGAATTGATCTGCCGGTGCCCGGAGAAACGACATTTGAGCCGAGCGGTGGCCCGTCAGATTCCCTGCGGTCTGATGAGCCGCGTGGACCGCGTCCGCCCATCGATCATATGGACTTTGTGATCTTTCGGTCAAACGGTGCAGTGTTGACTCGAAGCGACGGTGGCATTGTCGAGTGTTATCTGGTTAAGCCGGACATGGTAGACGCGGGGCCTCCTTTGCAGTTGTCGCGTTCAGGCGGTTTGATCCAGGTCGCAATGAGAGGACCTGCGGACACTACCATTCTGGTGCTTCGCCCAATCGGGAACGACGTAAACGGCCTGCACCGTTTTGGCTATCAAATATGTGGCATGGCGATTTCGACATTACTGATTGGCCTTGTTGGTGGCTGGTGGGTTTCTGGTCGGATGGTGCGGCCAATTCAGATGATTTCAGACACCGCCTCACAGATCTCTGCGGCGAATCTGGATCATCGAATTGAGACGAGCCAGCTTGACCACGAACTCGTTCAGTTGGCGACTGTATTAAACGGCACGTTTGAGCGGCTTGAACAATCCTTCGGACGACTTACGCAGTTTACTGCAGACGCGTCGCATGAGTTGCGAACGCCTCTGGCCGTCATCCAATCTCAAATGGAGCTCGCTCTTTCGCAACCGCGAACGGCCGAAGCGTATCAGCAGACTTTGGCAACATGTCTGCAATCTTCTGAGCGTATGCGACTGCTGGTCGATGGGCTGCTGCTGCTGGCTCGTACGGATTCAGATCGAGTTGAAATGCGTCCGCAAACGATCGATCTCAGAAACTTGGTTGACGATGCTGTCGCTCAGTTGGCAGAAAAAGCGAGTTCCGCCGGAGTTGAACTTGAATGTTCGACACCCGCGACGGCGGTTCCGGTTTCAGCGGATGTACGCTTTCTGACTCAGGTGCCGGTCAATCTGATCGACAATGCAATTCAGCATTCGTCCACTGGCGGGAAAATATTCATTGATGTGCGATGCGAAGATTTACTGGCTGTGCTGACTGTTCGCGATACGGGCTGCGGCATTGCCGAGCAGCACCTGCCACGGCTGTTTGAGCGATTTTATCGTGTCGATACGGCGCGGTCGCGTCAGCATGGTGGAAGTGGGCTGGGCCTTGCGATTTGCAGGAGTCTGGTAGAAGCTAATGGCGGCACGATTGTGTGTGAGTCAACCCTTGATGTGGGTTCAATATTTGTTGTCGAACTTCCGCTGCTTATAAATACGGAAGGTGTTTCAGTTAAGGATGTTCAACAATGAAGTATGAAACTCCGGAAAAGTTTCAGGTCAATATTGCCATGGAAAATCAGCCGTCCTGCTGTTTGATTCTGATCTTGCTATTGGTGGTCTTTGCAAATGTTTCAGCAGTCGCCGATGAAACAGTCGACGCAACGCAGCTCACTCATCTGGGCGGACATTGGCACGTCAGCAATGCACAGCCTGCGGTTTACTATTTCAAAGATGCTGATCGATATCTGGATTTGTTTTCTTACCATTGCAGTGATTCGAATAAAGATGGGATTGAGAATCTTGGAGTCACTCACAATGCGACTCACATTGTTATCGACAGTCAGGGATACCCGAATCACCCGACAGCCGTTTTTCCGAATTCAGGTAACCCCAACCGTATTGAAGTTCAGAAGTTTCAGTTTCGACTTCCGTTTGAACCAAAACTGAATGATCACATTACTCGACTGCCTATGGGGCCCATCGGAGTCGCTTTGAACGGAGTTGTGTTTTTCAATCCGTTCGAACAGGGCGGAATGAATGCGGTGGAAGGTTATTCGGAAGTCTGGCTGGATTCATGCTGTGGGCATCCCGAACAGCGGGGCGTTTATCACTATCACAAGTATCCTGTTTGCGTGAAGTCACCGTTCAGCGACAATGGAAAGCAGCACTCACCGGTGATTGGTTTCGCCTTTGATGGCTTTCCCGTTTACGGTCCGTATGACACAGATGGCGTCAAGGCGAAAGATATCATTGGCAGCAATGCATTGGATGTCTGCAACGGACATGCGGATGATGTACGCGGATATCATTATCACGTTACTCCGGGCCGCTTTCCTTACATCATCGGCGGATACGCGGGAGTTCCCGAGCCCGCCAATTTGCACGGCCCGCAAAGACTTCAGGAAGGGGCCATTCAGGACAACAGCTCAGGTGAAAGTTCACAACCGAACGTCATCGCGTCAGTTCGCCCCGGTAGCGCAACGGCTGGTACGAAGCACGTGATATCGATTGAACTGGCTCCTGGAAAATCCGGTCGAATAGTCTTGCCCGCTGGCACCCCCGACTGGGTACAGATTGGACCATTTGAAGCGTTGTCGATTAAACGAGAAGGTGACCTTCTGCGCGTTGAAATTGATATTCCTGCGGATGCGGCCGTTGGAGTGCTGATGGATTTCCATCTTGAATTTAGAACATCCAATCGACCTCGAGTCGTGTTCAAAAGTAATGATGTGTTTCGCGTGGTTGAACAGGAAGTTCCTTAGTATTGGTTCCGTCCGTTAACCACTGTCGGCCCGCACTGTCGGCCCGCACATGTGGGCAGATTAAAAGTTGCAAGTGTGGTTCACGACTCAGTGAAAAAGGGCAACTGCGTAATCGTCTGCGGTAGTTTGGCCTCGGGCAGTAGAGTACGACCGGGCGGTTGTTGCTATGAATAGATATGGTGATTGCGGAAAGGTATTCCGGAAATTCATCGTGGATAAAGTCCACGATAAGCTGGGAACGCCGTTCTCCGCGTAAGTTGATGTTTACAGGTTCCGTTTTTGATAAAGCGAAAGGTGAGTCCCATGAAGAAGTTTCTGTTAGCAAGCACAGCTTTGGCCGTGTTGGGTGTTTCTGTGACGATGACCGTGATGGCTCAACCGCCGGGTGGCGATCAACGACCCGGTGATCGACAGCGTGAAGGCGGGCCACGCGGTGGTGGACCGCGGGACGGTGGACTGGGCGAGCCTGGGCGTCCGCCAATGCCGAATCCTCTTGTCGCAGCGTTGGACACTGATGGGGATCACGTGATTTCTGAGGAAGAACTACGTAATGCCACGGCCTCGCTGCTGACGCTTGATAAAAACAAAGACGGCAAGCTAAGCGATGATGAAACACGTCCTCCACGTCCAGAAGGTCGTGGTCCAGAAGGTCGTGGTCCAGAAGGTCGCGGCCCAGAAGGTCGTGGTCCAGAAGGTCGTGGTCCAGAAGGTCGTGGTCCAGAAGGTCGTGGTCCAGAAGGTCGTGGCCCAGAAGGTCGTGGTCCAGAAGGTCGTGGTCCCGTGGGGCCGCCAAACCCAGAACGCTTTGTGGAAGATGCGATGCGTTTTGATGCTGACGGAAACGGTATGCTGGATAAAGCCGAATTGACAAAGTTCGCTGAAGAAATGGGAAATCGTCAGGGGCGTCCTCCAGAAGGCGGTCCTGGTCGAGGCGGCCCGAATGGCGATCGAGCTCCAGGTGGACGTGGTCGAGGTCAGGAAGGCGATCGCCCTCGTCGACCTTTGTTCGAAGAATAGTGCCATAGCAACTTTGCCCGCGTGGTTTTCTGAATCACGCGGGCGTCTGTGGCTTTTTGTATCGCTGAATCGAATCGGTGCCACACACACTCTCGCTCACATGCGACCGTGTAAATATCTCTGTTGCGAACAGAATGGGCAATCGTCTGTGACTTGTCTACAGTCGATAAAAGACATTTTCTGAATGACTATGTCTAATTCATCCATGCAGCAATAATTTCGTGCACCGTTTCACCCTCCATCACTTCGTATGCCAGCAAATGGTCGACGATGGCCCCAATGGCGGCCCAGTGGTTTGACTGAGAAAGTGTTCGGTGGAGATCAGCTGTGATCTGTTCGAGAAACTGCATTCGCTGTTTCTGATTGCTAATGAAGTCGGCAGCCTGCCACGCCATCCGCCAATCCTGAGACCACTCAGAGATTGTAGCGGGATGAAATGTTTCGCCCTGGTGAATCATTTCTGTAACCGGTCCGGCAAGGCAAACCAACACGGCATTTTTACGCAGTTGCTGTTCGGTAAATCGACCGAGTGACCAGTGCACCGTGGTGTCGCCAAAGCGTTTTGGTCCATCATCCCAGTCCGGGTCAATGGATAAACTCTGCACCTGTCCGCCAAGATACACGGCAACAAATGCATGCCCCGCTTCGTGCCATGCGGTAATTTCTTCGTCGCTGTACTGAGGCATTGAATGTGTCTCAGGCGGCGCGGCGCAACGTAACCGGTTGGGCGGCAGCTGGTAGGTTAACTAAGCCGTGAATTGAGCCGGAAACCGGCATCGACTGGGGCGGCGAATCAACACTTGTCAGCACTGCATCAACACTGCTGGTCGGCCCGAGCATTGTTGAGATAACTCGACCATTGACAACAGAGCCCGCCACGGCCTGAAAGTGAAATCGTTTCAGAATGACCGCCAGCACTGTTCGAAGTTCAACCATCGCCAGGGAGGCACCGATGCACATGCGAGGTCCCGCTCCGAATGGTAGATATTCGTAGGCTCCGGGAGAGATGTCAGCCCAGCGTTCCGGTCTGAATTCGTGAGGATTACCAAACAGGTCAGATCTGTGATGAGTGATAAACTGGCTAAAGATAACCGGAGTTCCGGCTGGCAAGGTCAGCGGGCCCAATTGTGTTTGCGTCGCGCTGATTCGCTGAGAATACGATGATGCCGGCAGCACTCGCATGCTTTCCTTTATTACCCATTCCAGATACGTGAGTGATTTTAGTTCGTCGAACGACGGATGGTCGCCCGTGGTTTTGCTTTGAAGTTCTTCAGTTAACTTCTGCATCACTTCCGGATGTTGAGCTAACAGAAACAATGTCCAGCTAAACGTGTGAGCTGTGGTCAGGTGTGCCGCTGCGAATGTCAGGGTGGCGTGTCCGACAAGTTTCTCATCACTAAGTTGTTGTTCCGAACCCTGAGCCTGAAACATCAGACTCAGAACATCAGATCGTTGTTTGTTGCTGGCAATTCTATGCTTCTGGAACATTTCCTTGATGCTGTCTTCAAGGTCATCTGCCATGGACAGCAACTGGTCGTACCGATCGGAAAATTCAGGAGCGGAAACAAGTGCTCCCATGCCGACTTCATGATTCTGGCGAACCCACTGATCAATCTTGCTGCCGAGTTCAACCGAGTAGGCCGCATCGTTCACGCCAAACAGCAAAGCGCTGGTCATGCGAAGCATGAAATGCACCATTTCGGTGTTCAGGTCATGCTGTTGCCCAACCTGCCAATCCTGCATGAGTTCATCTGTAAGTTCCGCGATTGTATTGTGATATTGCGGCAGCACGCGTTTGGTGAACACGTCCATCATCACGCGTCGGCTTTCACGATGCTCAGCGCCGTTCATGCTGAGAAGGCCTGAAGTGACTCGCCGCTGAGCAGATCTGCGGCCACCGCGAACGGCAAAAAACTGTGACAGATACGTATTGGGATCGGCTAGTACCTGGCGGTTGTATTCGGGTGAAAACACAAAGGCAATCCGCTGTCCCTGATCTTCCAGGACGGCAAGATCACCGAATTCCTGGTGCAGACTGCGCATGCAGGCGATAGGATCATCGGGAAAATCCAACAGATTGCCGTGGCGAATAGGCAAACGACCTGCAGACAGTGGTAGAGACCCGAATGAACTCATTCCAATCGTCCCTGACGGAAAGTGAGTAAAATTTAATAGAAAAGCATTTCGCGATGAATCCGTGCCGCGTTGTTAAACTCTTGTAGCCGAATTTCTCGTTTGCGACCAGAGATCATGCTGGAATTGCCCAAATCCGGCGGATATTCGACCATACTCAGCTTTATGTGGCCATGGGAAATGTTCCACCAGCTTTAACGACTTAGACTCTTGGCCGAATGGGAGGGTCAGCATCTGCAAACTTGGTTTTCCCTGGCAGCGACATTAACAAAAAAACGTTTCCTTATCCCGGTTCTCGGAAGACTGTGTCAATTTATGTCGGGCTTAAAAACGCTGGCATGGTGTCTCAGGCAGCGGTCGAAATGTCCCTGACAGAATTCGTGAGAATTCCATCAGCTTCCGAATTTAGCTGCGCAAGAACGGGGCCTTTTTGTGAACGGAATTCAGAGACACGACACTGGCATGGATCGGTTTAGGTACGCAGGCTTGGCTAAGCGTTCTGTAGTGTTTATCACCTTGTTCGAAATTGGCAGCTTGTGGTCATTCTAATATGTTGTGCCGTTGGTTTTCTTGTTGGCGGAATACCGTTTGGCTATTTGTTGGGTCGATTCATTTTAAAAGATGATATCCGTAACCATGGCAGCGGCAACATCGGAGCTACCAATGTGGCGCGGGTGATCGGTTGGAAATGGGGCGGCATCGTACTGTTTCTCGATGCAATGAAGGGCCTGTTGCCGACCGCGACAGCCTCTTGGTATGCTTCAATTTATCAACCGGAATCACTGCACTGGCACTTGCCGGTAGCCACTGGTATCAGCGCGATCATCGGCCACATGTATCCCGTTTATCTGAAACTGCGTGGAGGCAAAGGTGTTGCTACAGCGTTAGGGGTTGTGTTGATTCTGGCCCCGAATGCTGTGACTGTTGCATTTTTGGTGTTCGCGATAGTGGCTGGCATCACTCGATTGGTCGCGTTGGCTTCAATGTTGGCGGCAATCACTTTTGGCGTCGTGCAGTTGTGGCTGATGGGCGATGAGGCGTTCACGTCTGCTCATGTGTCTTTAGCCGTGTTTTCGATCGCGATTCCGCTACTGATTATCTGGCGTCATCGCAGCAATATTCTCCGCATGTTCAAAGGCACAGAAACGCCGGTCGCTCATTCCGGCAAAACGGCCAATCGAAGCGACGAAGCGTCGGGCGACGTCAGGTAGTGTCCGTTAAATTTCGACGCTGCGGGCGAATGAAGTGTGATATCCGGTTAGCGGTTTGCATCCACTTGCAGACGTGACGTGCAGAAGCATTGCCCGCCCGTGCTGAAGGATTTGCCGATTTTGCTCGGAATTCGAAATGCCGGCACAACAATCCTCCGTCGATGTTAAATCTCTTCTCGCACAGCTGTGTAGCCGTTGCGGCCGAGATTTGACGCGAAAACTGCGTAGTTATTAAGTGTCAATTACTTAATGGTCTGTGGGCGTTAGGCTGTGACGATTCAAAACGCGGCTCTCTCAGCGTGAAGATTGATTCCAGGCCAGACCAGATGTTCACTGTTTGTGTTTCGATCCTGTAAATAAGACCAGTCGGTGCCAGTCTCATCAATTCAGCAGGGAGGAGTTCTGGTACCTGTTAGCGATTTCATTCTCACTGGTGCTGTCAAACACAGTTTTCGAATGCCTTAGTTTTTGATTTTGGAGCGACCAGACGGATAAACGACTTTCACTTAGCATGCATTGAATGAACAATGCTGGCTGTGAGAAAGTCAAGGAAGTCGACACGCTGCAGGCGTTTGGTTTTCCTGACACAGATAGCGTCCGGAAGTGGCGTTCAGCGATTGTTAAGGAATCAGGAAATGATACTGCGTATCGCGACGTACGTGTTGTTGGTGAGTCAGTTGTCGGTGTCGATTGTGCGTGCTGTTCCTCAGGAGACAGAAGCGGCAACGCGACAGTATGCGGTGGCTGCGGGGTTCCAAAACCAGAAACTGTTTGGTGATGCCATCGAAGAATGGCAGGCGTTTCTAGCAACGTTTCCGACCGATCCGCGTGCACAACAAGCTCAGCACTATCTGGGAACCTGCTGTCTGCAGGAAAAGCAATATTCTGCTGCCATCGCCGCTTTCAATAAAGCAGTTGGAGGTGATGCGGAATTTGAACTGCTTGATCAGTCGACGTTCAATCTGGGAGTCGCCTGGTACGGCCAGGCTCAGCAATCGTCGAAGGACAGCGATTACACTAATGCGGAAAAGACGTTCGCTGATATGTTGACGAAGTTTCCATCCAGCGATCATGCGGCTCGAGCTTTGTATTATCGCGGTGAGTCTTTGTTCCAGCTGAAACAGGTTGATCGGGCGGTTGCAGCTTACAGTGAGTTTGTCAGCAGGTATCCGTCGGATGAATTAACGGCTGAAGCGATGTATGGGCTCGGCACGGCGCAGGAAATCCTAAAGAAGCCTGGTGAAGCGGAAGCGACGTTTGCCGCGTTCACGAACCGCTTTCCGGAAAGCCCGCTAGTGACTGAAGTCCAGATGCGTCGAGCCGAAATGATGTTTGATGCTGGTAAGTTTGTCGAAGCCAGTCCCATCTTTGAATCAATTTCCGGCAATAAAACATTCGAACTCGCCGACGTCGCTATGCTGCGACATGCCCGCTGCCTGTATGAAACTGGACAGCTTTCGGTTGCTGGTCGTCTGTACTGGAATGTTCCACGAGAATTTAAAAGTACAAAGCACTACGACGCTGCGATTCTTGCTGGAGCGAAGTGTTATTTTCTTGATGAACAATATCGGCTGGCTCGCACGGGCCTTGAACAACTTGCTAAACGAGACGTGCCGGAAGCACCTGAGGCGGCTCAGTGGCTGGCACGTTGTTTTATAAAAGAAGGCGATTCGACATCGGCTCTGCGAGTGGCAGAAAGAGCGATGAAGAGATTTACGGGAAAGTCTTATCGTCCGGAACTGGATCTGGCGTACATAGATGCTTTGTACGAACTTCCCAGCGAACGCCCGAAGACAGCAAAGTTGTACGCTGACTTCTCACGAAAAAATGCAAAACATGAACTTGCTGCTCAGGCGCAGTACATGGCCGCGCTGACGTCTCTGGATCTGAAGCAATTCAAAGAATCAAAGTCTTACTGCGAACAGTTTCTGCAGCAGTACAGTGACAACTCACTAAAGCCGGATGTGTTGTTTATTATTGCGGAAAATCGATTACTGCTAGGCGAATATGGCGAAGCGGTTAAGTCTTATCAGGATTTTCTGCAGGCCAGTCCTGCACATGGAAATGCAGCTCAGGCAAAGGTTCGGCTTGGGTTGGCATTGCTGATGGCAGGTAAACCGGAGGACAGTATTCGCTGGCTGGACTCTGTTGTTGTCGAACTGAGCGATAGGTCGCTTCGCGGTGATGCTTTCGGAGTGCTCGGTCGTAGCCATTCGTCGCTCGGGCGCTTTGACATTGCGGCCGAGATGCTTGAAAAGGCAATCGCCGATTGCGGTGATCCGTCGCGCAAAGACGAGCTGCAGGTAGTTCTGGCAGAAGCTTATCGCAAGTTAGGGCAAGCGGATAAAGCTGATGCACAGCTTCAGGCGGTTATCAAGGCGTCGCCAACCGGCCGTTTTTCGGCAGAAGCTCGCTTTCGGCTGGCTGAATCTTCCTATGCCAATGAAAAATACAAAGATGCGATCCAGTTGTATCAGGATGTGTTTTCTTCCGCTCTGGACGGTGAGTTTGCTGAACACGCGATGTACGGTCACGGGTGGACTCTATTCAAGTTGGGAGAATATGAAGCAGCTATCGAGGCGATGTCAAAGCTGATCGCGGCTCATGGGAAATCAAAAGTCGGGTTGAAGGGGTATTACGTTCGAGCAATGGCGGAATACCAGAGTGGTGATTTTGCAGGTGCTATTCGTGACGTTGATGCGTTTGTGGCGACTCGACCCGATAAGAACGACCTGCTGGATGCGCAATACGTTAAGGGGCTGTCGTTGGCGAGGCTTGAGAAATTTGATCAGGCGGCTGACACCTATCAGAACATTTTGGTTCAGGCATCAGGCTATCCTGCAGCCGATAAAGTGGCCTATGAACTTGGTTGGGCTCACTTCGCACAGCACCGGACAGACGATGCCGTGGCGGCATTTAGTCGATTGGCGAAAGACTGGCCGGAAAGCCCGTTGGCTGCGGAAGCGTTGTTTCGTGTTGGTGAAGTCTACTACGAAGCGAACAGGTTTGCGGAAGCTGTTCCCGTCTATCAGTCATGCGCGGACAAAGCCGCAGACGGTGAGATCGCCGAAAAATCGCTGCACAAACTTGGCTGGAGTCTGATGAAGTCGAAGGACGTTACGGCTGCCAGTTCCGCCTTCACCAGACAGTTGCAACGATTTCCCCAAGGCGACCTGTCCGGTGACGCGGCGTTTCTTGTAGGCGAATGTAGTTTTCAAAAAGAAGACTGGGCAGCCGCTCTAAAGGCTTACGAACAGGTCGCTTCGGCAAATAATGGAAGCTATGTCGGTCTGGCGATGTTTCGCGCCGGCGAGTGTGCTGCGTCTCTGGAAGACTGGAAAGTGAGCGCTAAATGGCATCAGAAAGTGCTTAGTGCGTTTCCTGATTTCGATATGAAGCCGGAAGCCCGTTATGGTCTGGCATGGGCTTTACAGAACGATGGAAAGCTTGATGAAGCCATGCCAATGTTTGAGCAGGTCACCGAAGAAACGCAAACGGAAACAGCCGCGAAGGCGCGGTTTATGATTGGCGAATGTCTCTTCGCTCAGAAGAAGCACAAAGACGCGACTAAGAATTTTCTGAAAGCTGCGTTCCTGTACAACCATCAAGAATGGTCGGCCATGGCCTATTTTGAAGCAGCTCGCTGCTTTGAGGTGCTGCGTGATACAGAACAGGCTCGCAGCTGTTATGAACAACTGATCGCAAAATATCCGCAACACAATAAAGTTTCCGACGCCAAACGAAGACTGGCAGAACTGGGCGGTTTATAAAACGCCCGTGGCTCCTGTTTAGTTTGACTGCTTTGTTGTCTGGATCTGGGAAAACGCTTATGAAGAACCGTCAAATGACGTTGCGACGATTTCGGCTGGCAGAAATAGCAATGGTGGCCGCGATGTTACTGGGGCTTGTGCCTGCTGTCGCTATTGCTCAGGAACCTGCAGCCGACGGTGAATTTGTGATGCCGAGTCTTTGGGATCTGGCTGTCCAGGGTGGCTGGTTCATGATTCCGATTGGCATAGCGTCCGTGATTACAATCGCGTTTACGCTGGAACGTCTGGTCGGGCTGCGTCGTGGTCGACTGTTGCCCGGCAAGTTGTTACTCAAGCTTCGAGCCATCATGCAGGAATCCAGCGTGGACCCCAGACGGCTGTGGGACATTTGCGAAGAACATAGCTCGCCGCTGGCAAACATAGCGAAAGCTGCTGTGCTGAAGACGGGGCGTTCTCAACCGGAAGTCGAGAAAGCTGTGGAAGATGCCGTCAGTCGTGAAACCGGGCTGATGACGCGAAATCTAAGGCCCGTCAACGTCGTCGCCAGTATCTCACCGTTGCTGGGATTGCTCGGAACGGTGCAGGGAATGATCATGGCGTTCATGGTGACCAGTACGACGACATCTACAGGTGCGACCAAGGCGCAGGAACTGGCGCACGGAATCTACACGGCACTGGTGACCACATTCGCCGGGCTTTCTGTGGCCGTGATTTCAGTAGTTCTGGCCAACTTTCTGGAAGGCCGTATCGAACGAATTCTACGGCAGCTGGAAGAAATCTTTCTGGACCTGCTGCCACGACTGGAACGCTATGAGGGAAAGATTCGCATCGTCGAGAACTCTACTTCAGAAGAACCCGGTATTAGAGTGAAGACCCTTCAGGCTCAGGCTCAGGCTCAGGCAACTGTGCCATCCACTGAAACAGAAGCCGCTCGTGGATCCCGGCTTGCCGGTAACGCAATACGCCCCCGGTCTGCTCGGTCTTCGCAAACTGGTGCGCCGCAAAGTATGGTTGACGACGGCAATGTGTCATTGGACGAGGAACCTGTTTCAGCCATGGACGGCACGTCCGGCGCAGTGAAAAGTCGCACCACGCTTCGTTCTAACTTCGATGGTTAAAAGTAAATGATTTATGTTCAATGGGAATTGTAGATCAAACGGCAGTTGATCGCCCTGCACTGCCCGATGCCGGACTCGGATAATTTGGTAAGAATGATTTTAGTTAACCTGACTAGCAATGTCTCTATTTGTTGATCACTCGACATTCGCGGAAACGTCAAATGAAATTTGAGCTGAAGAAAACCAGTGACCAGCGTCGAGTCGACATGACGCCCATGATCGATTGCGTATTTCAGTTGCTGCTGTTTTTTCTGGTTGCCAGCAATTTTCAGGAACAGTCGCGCATTTCGGGCGAAGGTGAACTCGGGGCCAACCTTCCCGCCGTGGCCTCAGCAATGCCGATGGTAATGAAACCTCGAGAAATGATTGTCAACGTGGATGACACCGGTGAATTTTATCTGGACGGTGAGCTGCACTCAGAACAGCGGTTGGCAGATCGTTTTAAGCGCTCGCAGGTTGATAATCCCGACAATCAGTCAGTTGTAATTCGCGGCAACGAGGGGGCTGAATGGAAGTATGTGGCTAGGGTGATGAGTCTCTGTAATGAGGCCGAAATTATGGACTACCGAGTGGCGGTGATCCCCGAAGGCGGGGACAAATAGTCAGCGATGTTGAATGTTTCGGCGGCGTTGAATGTTAATGTTGTTTCGTTTCCATCATGTAGTGGCAGTTAAGTTTGAGTGGCAGTTTTTTTTGACTGCCCGGTTCAGGCAAGAAGGTAACTATGTCCAGCCTGCTGCGAATGTCCGATCAGGAATTAGAACAGGTCGATACTGGAAGCAGGCTCGGTTTGCTGCCGCAGCTGGGCCTGTCAGTTTCTGCGTCGGTGTGTGCGCTGGTGGGGTTGCTGCTGCGTTATTCGCCTGGTGACGAAGTTCCCATCGTGGGCCTGGATGAACCGCTTGTTCAGCTAAAGCTGTCTGCAGCGCTGGGTGGAGCAATGCTGGTTGGAGCGTTGTTGATTCGCGGCGTGTTCATGAAGCGGTTGCAGTGGGCGGTGCTGACGAGTCTGTTGATTCACCTGAGTATATGTCTAACGTTAAAGACGCTGGTCGTCGAAGTGCCTTTTTTTTCGGTGGCGGAAATCGGTGTCAACAATGTCATCCATCGCGAATTTACTCTGCCGGATTATGGAGGCGCGGAAGCTCAGGACAATCCATCGCAGCAATGGAAGCAGCCCACTGAAATTGAAGTTGCTGAATCTGAACGGCAGCAGATGGAACGTATTGAAGCTGAAATGGAAATTCAAGCTGAGCCGGAGCTGGTGGAAACTGAGCGCCGAGTGGAGAACATCGCCGCACCTGATCGCGTGCAGGATGAGCAACACATGGATAGTGTGCCGGAACTTGAACTTCAGAAGCAAATCCTGAACGCGAGGGCGGATGCACCGGAACAGTTGCTGGCACCGGAAATTCAAACTCAACAGACGCAGCAGGCCGATTTGGAAGCTCAGGAAATGAACCGTGCGGATTCGGTTCTGGAAGATGCTCAACGACAGCTGGAAGACGTTGAAAGCAAGTCGCGTGCTGAAGCCAATGCGATGGCCGTCGCCAGTCGCGTGGAGGTTCGTCCTCAGTCAGTTATGCAATTGACCCAGCAACAGCAACGGCGTGAAGCCGCCGAAGCTAAGATGGCGGAGTCAGCGACGGCAAATGTCGAATTGGCCGCTGCTGAGGCCGCAAAACAAACGCAGCCGGCAGCCCGAATACTCAATTCGGCTCGGCAAACACAGTCCGACTTGACGGACCGCGAACGAGCCGCCAGTCGTATTACATCGTCGGCTGCGCAGATGCGCATCGACAGTGCGACTCCATCGCGAAGTGATACCAACAATCAGTTATCGGCAAATTCGACGCCATCCGGCGGTGGGTCCGCAGCACTTCAACGCAGCAGCACAGCCAATGGTCGCAGTATTTCGGCGGCAAACGCAACAGCTTCGTCGGTTGAGATCGCATCTGCGGGCAGTGCCAGTTCGGCAAGCATTTCGGTTTCTCCGTCTGCGTCACGGCTTGCGAAAGGATCTGCTTCTGTGCCGACGACTGCTGCTGCTGGGGCTCCAACGATGCAGGCTAGTCGTTCAGGAATGTCAGCATTGCAGTCAGGAAGTGCAGGCCGCAGCCGTGGAGCAACTTCGGGTCCTAAGCTTGGCAGTGCGGTCGGTGATGATTCGAGTGGAACATTCGGCGGGTCAGCTCGAGGTGGAGTTGAGGGCGTTTTGGGATCTGTGGGGTCTCAGGCTGAAAGCGTTGCCATTAGCGGAGCGGCAGCCAGCGGAGGTTCAACTCAACAGGTGCTGTCCGGCGGACCAGCGGGAACCGCATCCAACGTTGGCCGCAGTGCCATGGGGCTTCCGGCAGACGAGCTTGGTTCTGGATCAGGTTTGGGGATGGTATCGTCAGGATCCGTTGGCGGCGGCATTGATCTGGTGATGAATTCATCTGTTCGCGCTGGCCTTGCCGGGCGAGCGACAGAACCGAGTGCTCAACTTGACAGAAGCGTGAACGGCGCGGCGTCTGCCTTGGCCGGCGCGGGATCGCGACGAGCGGCCGATATTTCGTTACCTTCCGGTGCCCTGGCGGCAGAATCGGCCGGCGGGTTGGTGATCGCCGGACCTCAGGCACCGGGGCGTGAAGAATCATCGGCGTCCGGAATTAGCGGGCCCCGATCGACATCGGTTGCTCGACGATCATCAGGTTTGGCAGGTGCGGCGTCGGGGCCATCATCCATGGCCAGAAGTCGCCCCCAGCTTCCGGGGTTGGTCGGTTCTGTAGCGTCTGCAGTGCGATCTTCGTCATCGGGATCTCAGCCTCGCATCGCGACGGGCAGCGAAGTGGCGGCTATGTTTCGTCACAGCGTACCCGGCATCAGTCCGCTTCCGACCGAGCGTGTCAGCGCTGGGTTTTCCATGAGAACTCCACAGGCACGTGCTGAAGCCATCGACAAACTTGGTGGCAGCGATGCTTCGGAAACGGCTGTCGACCGTGGCCTTGAATGGCTGGCCGTGCATCAGTTTGCGGCCGGAAACTGGAGCATTCACGAACTCAACTGCAAAGACCACCTGTGCACAGGCAACGGCAGTTATCGGGCCGATCCAGCGGCAACAGGCCTGGCGTTGCTGGCATTTCTGGGAGCCGGTCATACTCACAAAACCGGCGACTATCAACAGACCGTCGAACGCGGTCTGGACTGGCTGACGAAGCAACAGAAATCAGACGGCAATCTGTTTCCGGCGGAATCAGAATTTGCGGGATTCTACGGCCACGGCATCGCTACCATCGCACTTAGCGAAGCCTTTGGCATGACCAAGGACAATCGACTTCGCGAGCCAGCTCAGAAAGCACTGAACTATATTGTGCAATCGCAGCATCCGGAATTTGGAGGCTGGCGATACCGTCCGCAGTTTGAAACCGACACGTCTGTTTCCGGCTGGCAGTTGATGGCACTTAAAAGCGGTGAAATGGGTGGATTGAAGGTTCCTCGGTCTGCCTATGAGGCAGTCGGCAAGTGGCTTGACCTTGTTGAAGACGCAGAACGGCCGGGACGATTTTCTTATCACCCATCAAAGCCCGTCACCGATTCGATGACGGCCGAAGGACTGCTGATGAGGCAGTATCTTGGGGCAGGCCGCGACGACAAACACATGCTGGCCGGCGCCGAATTTCTGAAGCAGCGGCTTCCCAGAGACAGAGAACGCGACGTCTATTATTGGTACTATGCAACTCAGGTGATGTTTCACATGGGCGGCGAGCACTGGGAAAAGTGGAACCAGGCACTCAATCCAATTCTCGTGGATGATCAAATCAAAGGAGGGCCGCAGGCGGGAAGTTGGGATCCGAAGCTACCGGTTCCCGATCGATGGAGTCCTCATGGTGGACGGCTTTATCTGACGACGATGAATCTGCTTTCGTTGGAAGTTTATTATCGCCATCTTCCAATCTACGACGACACCGCGAAGTAGTCGATTTCTCGC
>JBDNFN010000397.1:0-2023 GCA_041689795.1 Fuerstiella sp.
AAACCTTACGTTGTGCAATGTCGGCGTGGAAAACAGTTTCGAATCTATGAAACGCCGTCAAGGGGCGTCGGCCGGTCGGAATGTGAAATATTCAGGAAGCTGAATTCTCGCTGCGTCACGGTTTTTTTTGCATTGTTTTTTTTTCTTGCACTTTGTGGGTGCGGGAAAAACTCAGATGATGCTGATGGCGCGGTTAGTCAGACCAGCGTTACTCTGGCTTTAAACTGGTATGCCGAGGCCGAACACGGAGGCTACGTTGCCGCAGATAAACTGGGGCTGTTTCAGCAGAGCAACTTGGACGTCACGATTCAGCAGGGAGGCCCTGGTGCTCCAAACCTTGTGATTCAGGAACTTGCTGCCGGACGCATTGAATTTGCCGTGTCCAGTGCTGATCTGGTTGTGCTGGCTCGCGCCAAAGGAGTGCCGATTGTGGCTGTTGCTGCACCTCTGCAAAACTCTCCACGTTGTATTATGGTTCACGAAGCATCAGGTATTAAGACGCTGTACGACTTGGCGAATGTCGAGCTAGCCATCAGTGAATCACGACCATTCGCGTTGTGGATGAAAAGGAAGCTGCCACTAAAGAACGTGACGATGGTGCCATTCAATGGACTCGTCGGTGAGTTTATTCAAAAGCCGAATTTTGCTCAGCAGGCTTTTGTTTTTAGTGAACCGTTTGTTGCCAGAGAAAACGGAGCCGATCCAAGAGTGCTGATGCTGTCGGAAATTGGCTACAACCCGTATTCCAGTTTGTTGGTGACTACCGAAGATATAATTCGTGAACAGCCGGAATTGGTCCGACAGGTTGTGAATGCGAGTGTCGCAGGTTGGAAGTCTTATCTGAACAACCCGGATGAGGTCAACGCAGCCATTCACAAAGACAATCAAGACATGAGTCTCGCTTCGTTGAAGTTTGGTGTGGAAACGATGAAGCCACTTTCCGAGTCGAAAGCCGGAGCGGCTTTATGCGACATGCAGCCTGAACGCTGGGCAGTTTTGATTCAGCAGATTGAAGAACTGGGCGAAATCGAAATCGGCTCAGTTAAGCCGGAACAATGTTTCAACACATCGTTTCTTCCCGGGCTGACGTCCAGCGAGGAAAGCTTACAGCCAGCCGAATAATCGCCACGCTGCAGCAGACTTGCCGGACTGTGTCCGAGCCTGCATGCAGCACTGCTGATATGGTTCATCAGTTCTAAATTGAAACACCATTACAGCAGTAATTCCCGGCCTTCGCTTTATTGCCTGAAAAAGTAGGGCAACTTGATCTTCCTTTTCGTAAACGCAGCGGGCAAGATCTCTGCGCAGACTCCTCTGTTTACTCCCCAGGCAAAAGAAATTGCCAATCAGGGGCCTGTCTGCCAGCAAGGATCTCTCCGCTGATTCCCTCTTCCGACTGGCTCGCGCCCGCTTCGACCGCGTGTCCGATCCGCGTGCGGCCGCGGTCGAAATCCCCCTCGGCGACGCCTTGATGGCGGCGTTTGCCATGTTCTCGCTCAAGGATCCTTTCCTGCTGGCCTTCGACGAGCGCCGTCGAGATCCCAACGACAACTTCCGCACCGTCTACAGCATCGACTGTGACACCCAGATGCGGACCCTCCTCGATCCGGTCAAGCCCGACGACTTGCGGCCGCTGTTCGGTGATGTCTTTCGCCGACTGCAGCGTGGCAAGGCGCTGGAACCGTTCGTCTATTTCGACGGACATTATCTGCAGTCGCTGGATCGCACGAACTATTTTTTCTCGTCCAGGATTCACTGTGCCTCGTGCCTGAAGAAGTACCGTCGCGGCGGTGGCGTGACCTATTCGCATCAAGTCCTGGGCGCTACGCTGGTTCATCCCGACCGGAAAGAAGTGATCCCGCTGTGTAGCTGTCGATTGTACTCAAACTGCTGATGACAGACGGCCGGTAGATGATGTAGATTTCGTGGATGAAACGGAATCCATTGCACAACCTGAGTCATGATGAACTGGTGGAGCAGGCCCTTCAGTTGCAGAAGCAGTCGGCCGCGGATGTGAAGCTGA
>JBDNFN010000398.1:0-3591 GCA_041689795.1 Fuerstiella sp.
ACCACCAACTTCAGCCACTGAAGCTGATCAACAACCGCATCTGAGGAAACAAACAGAGAACTCATCACGCGCTGAGTAACGAATCCCCCAAATCCTCGCCAGACCAATCACACATTCACCACTTCAGCGATTGTTTACTCAAGATACCCCGCAAGTTTATCAATAGAAGGCAGTTAGGTCTTCGCTTGGTTCCCTGAATGGATGTTTTTTGTGGACTGAAAGCGAATAACAACACCTGTCCTTTGTTTTCGTTTCAGTCGTGTATGCCACTGGGTTTGCCAGTCAGACTAGGGCATGGGCTTGCTTGCACCGACTTTGAAGCACGAGGTGCGTTCACAAACACCCGAATTCCGTTCTGCATGTTTGGCGGGAAGTACGAGATCTGCAGAAATTCACTACGAACGAATGACGGCGATCGAAGCTCAAACGAGCGAAAGCTATGCTGAATGAGGGCAGTTGCTCAAGGACATCGCGACGCCACTGAACTACAGCCCGCGCGGCTTGAAACTGACTTTGGACACGTATTCGGTCCAGGCTGGTGAAACAATGTCGGGTGGTCGTTTGCGGCGGGGCAATGCCAGTTCCGGAGGCCTCGCCAACGGAAAGATGCAGGCATCCGATTCCCAAACGGTGTAGTGGAAACGAAGAAACGAGTTTACTTTGACACGCCAACCGCCCGCTTCCGGCTGAAACTGAGTCGTTTTTTTTCATACCATGAGACCGCCAGCACGAGTTGCTCTGGTGTGAATCCAGCCGCTTCGGCACCACGTTCGCGCCTTCCGAGGATCACGAATCGGCCATGAATAGAAAACGTCAGCAACGCCGTCAGGACAAGGTGGCGAGCGAATTCGATCCCCGCTGCAGCGGCGAACGCAACGACCGGAGCAAGAAACATGTCGACCTGATCGCTGCGACGACGAACGGACACGATGGGTTTCTGGATGCCATTCGAGCATCTGCGACAGAGCGAGTTTTGAATCAGGTCGCGTGTCCCGTCTTTGCCGTCCATGAACAGCAGCACTGATCTAATTTTTCGTCTTGCGGCGATTCAGTAATGGTACTTGACAGTCATGCTCACATTTGTGAAATCTACGCCGTGTCGGCAACAAAACCCAACGACGGGCGAGCGGCGAACTCGAAGTCAGTGAACCGACTGACTACCGCTGGAAGAGCAATGACGTCGGCGTGCAGGTTAAAGAAGCGAAGAGGCTGACGGAGTTTGAAATCGGCACTGTGACTTCGGAAACAGGTCAGCGTCATCCAGCAACCATTAAAAGTATCCTGCGAAGCGTGAGTATTCACCCTGAAATGTCGGCTGGACAGCAGCCGTGGCTGTTTAGCCGGTGCTTCGTCCAAACTCATTTTACTTCGCGAGTAGCCGGGTATTCTATGATTTTGCAACTGTAGAAATGCTGTCCAAAACATCGGTGGATGTCCTCTTTAACAGGCCGAAAAAGCGGAGGCTACCCACCTAACAGTACCGGGCCACAGCGAATCGAAGAGCGGTCTAACCGTCACTGTGTGATTCCGCGAACAGCCCGTTCTTGGCGGCCTGGGAAATTGCGACGACGGCGGGATGCTGCAGGCGACGTTGCACGGTAATAGCGTAAAAGCGTTCGGTAGCGCCTGGGATTTCCGTCAGTAGTTTGAGGCCGAACTGTTCCTGAATTTCCGTCCTGATTGCCAGCGGAGCCGGAATGAAACCAATCCCGGCTTCCGCAAAAACCTTCATCAACGCGGTATCGTCCATCTCTCCAACGATCTCCGGCTGAATGTCGGTCTCGCTGATCCACTGATCGATTGAACGACGCATCAGCGTTCCTTCCGCCGGCATAACGAAGGGTGCTCCGTTCAGGGAGGTTGGCAGACCTTTCTGAAAGATTTTACAAAGCCTCGGCGCCCCAAAAATGCCGATTCCACATTCGCCAAGGAAATGATTGAAAGCTCGAACGCTGACCAGCGAGCTGGCGGGGGAATCAGCGAATACCACATCGAGTTCGTGAACGGCCAAACGTGTCAGCAAATCCTGCATCGAACCTTCACGGCAGATTATCTGCACTTTTTCTTCCAGCCTCAACGCTGGTTCCAGCAGACGAAACGCTATGAGCTTCGGCAGCACCTGAGACAGACCGACAACGAGCCGAACCGGACGGCCAACGGGGCGTTCGTTGACCGCTTCTACCATCTCGCGGCCGATCGCGAAGATTTCGTCCGCGTATCGGTACACCGTTTGTCCAATATCCGTCAATACTAAATCGCGGCCGACTCGTGTGTACAGTTTTTCGCCGAGCGACTGCTCCAGCTTCTTCAGTTGCCCGCTGATGGTTGGCTGAGCAAGGTGCAGTTTTTCACTGGCACGCGTCACACTACCTTCGCGAAAGACTGTCCAGAAGTACAACAGGTGATGGTAATTCAGCCAGTCGTCACTCATTTAACGCTAATCATGGTGAAGGTGAAAAATGGCCGAGGAGTCGTGGTAGGATAACACAGCGACACGCACCTGATCACCCCGGTTACTGGACTGAATTACAGATCCTGCCAGTAGTCCGAAAATCTGTAACCGAGCCCCGTGCCCTCCGCACTTTCGAACTCATAAAGGTCAGTCACAAATTCCCAGATCTACTTCTTCGCAGACTTTGTATCGGCTAGCAGTCCAGTGACCTGAAAAATCACCGGGCGAGCCGCCGTGGCAGGATGCGAGTCGTTGTCGTCCATCCAACCGTTTACTCTACGCAATCACCGATTCCTGTTCCACGCTGACGTCAAACTTCTGCAGCGAACTCGAACGTCTGGGAGTACGCCGATCCAGTTGGCGAGCGACGGCTCGCCCGACACGTTCGGCAGCCATGTCAATTGCGGCCCGGATTTCCAAGTCGATAACTTCGGCAATGACCGGGTTCTTCTGTCCGGTCAACTTGACTCGCACTCGGCACGACTTATCGATGCCGCCACGCGGCCCGTTCGCGTCTTCCAGCCTCACCACAACACTTTGAATTACGTCCGCGAATCGTCCCAGCGCGAAGGCCAGACGGCGTTCAACATAAAATTGGGTGGATTCTGAAACAGCGATTCGCGAGGAATAAAGTTCAAGATTCATAAAAGTCTCCCAGGACGAGGTTACCGAGGCGGAACAATTCCAGCATGGCATTGGCGGCTGCCTTACGACTATGTTCTACACCTCAAATCAGCCATCACCAAAGAGAAAATGGTGACGACACTCATCGGTTTAACCTATGTGTGATCGCAGAGAATTTCCTATGGCGCGTTGCGCAGACCACGTCTGTGCTTCTCATGGCTCGGCCGCTATGGACCACAACGGTAGTAGGCTGTCCTGCACTCTGCTCTATTTAAAATGAAGGGTTCCTCGCCATGATCCATTAGATGGAACTGCATAGTTCGAAGCCGAAAAGGGTTTTCCGGTCTGAATTCCGGATCTGCGCGAAATGCAGTACGTGTGGTAAGTATTTGCTTAGATTAGATTTCAGGATAGGTGGTCGTGTTGGTCTGATTCGCAGAGTTCAAAACTGTTGATCCGGAGATCGGACATGACCAGTGAGCGTGAATTGTACAAATCGATAGGTGTCCGTGGCT
>JBDNFN010000399.1:0-11893 GCA_041689795.1 Fuerstiella sp.
AACTTTAGTCAGGGACTGTTACGAATTACTCGCCTGTCTGAGACGTGATCACCCGCAAGCGCGACTGATTCCAATAACGGTTATTCCCTTCGCGAATGAGGAAGCCAGCAAGGAAATCAGTGACCTTGTTAACGTTGTCGCGGAGCAGGACCGCCTCGCGGTTTTCGATATCTATCCGCGTTACGCCGCGGAGCTGGAGAAGGGTTCAATAGGCTGAATTACCGGCGTTACCCGCTCACTGGAATTCCTAAAAAACACCACGGACTGGTCAAGCCATTTGTGTTCGGCCTTAGCAGAGAAGTGATGGGCAACGAACGCGACGGAATTCTGGGCCAGCTGCTCGGGGGGTTGGATGATCGACATCCCAACCTTGCAGGCTATAACGTGATCGCCGACGAAACGGCGAAGTACCCTGCTAAGTTGATTCGCGAAAAGAAGTCGGAGTAGTTACATGTCGATGAGAGCAAGTTTAATGATAGTCGTCGTTTTGCTGCTGCAGATCACAATGGCATGTGACAACAGCGTGATTGCTGACAAGGTGGAATCATCGAGTGATCTCCACGTTAATCCTGCAATCGGAGACGATACGAACAACGGACTTGTTGCCTCACCAGTGAAGACGATCGCTCGAGCAATCAGGCTTGCTCAACCAGGCGATACAATTCATCTGACACCTGGTGTGTACTATGAAAGCGCTGACTTAACCAACAAGCACGGCTTGCCAGGGCAACCGATTACACTCGACGGGCACGGAGCAGTGCTCGACGGCAGCGAACCTGTCACCAGCAAAGATTGGGAGCAGGTGTCTCCCGGTTTATACCGTCGACAGCTGCTATACAAACGAACCGATGATGCCATCGTGAGACGCTGGTTTCTGCTGTGGGACGGAAAAATGCAGCGCATGCAGCGGTGCTCAAAGGGGCCCAGCGAACCGCTTAAGGTCGTCGCCGATCTCCAGCCAGGCGAATGGACTTTCGTCAAATCCGAAGACGCTTTCTATTTGCAGCTGCCGCCGGATCAGTCGCTGGACGATGCCAACATCCGCTATCCGGCTCGCAGCAGTGCTATCGTTCAATGCCAAAGTGGCTCCCACCTCACTGTGCGGAACATCACGGGCACGCACGTCTACAACGACGGCTACAACGTTCATGGAGCTCAACGGAATCTGATCTTCGAAAACATTGCAGCGGTCGAATGCGGTGACGACGGCTTTAGCGCTCACGAAGACGCGGATTGTCAGATCGACGGTTTTACCAGCATCGGCAATGCAACCGGATTATGCGATACAGGCACTAGCCAGACACATTACAAAAACGTGTTTATCAGCGAATGCAACGGCTTTGACCTATACTTCATCGGACAGAAACATTCCGTAGAAAATGCCATTATCGAAAGCAGTGCGGTCAGGTCGTTCTGGCTTGATGGAAACGGACTCACCGACGGCAGCCTCTGCGAAGTGTCATTAACGAATGTTATCATTCGCTGTGCCGATAAGACGGAGCAGGAACTACGCATCGGAAAACGCGGACGCCTGCTCGCCAGCCAATGTACGTTTCTCAATCTCAATGTCACCTTAACGCCGGGAGGCAGCGTTGATTTTCGACGGTGCGTTTTTGGTGGTGACAGGAAAGCGGCTGTCCTGATCTTTGCCAATACGATTTGGCACGGAGAGAACAACGCGTACGAATTCAAAACGCTGCGAGTTGCACAGACGAGCTTTACGAAGCAGACGTTTGCAGACTTTCAAAAGCTGACCGGCAGCGAAAAAGATTCCCGCTGGGAAACTGCGCCCGACATTCCTGCGGATATCGGTGCCAACCCGAAAACTCTACAGCACCTGCGTGTAGAATCGGAACAAAAATGAAGCGACAAAAAACATCGTGGCTCCTGTGCGGAACGCTGTTAACCTCAGTTATTCTGAGCAGAAATCCGATTGAATCCTTCGGGCAGGTTTCCGTAGAAAGCGGGCCTCAAGTCAAAGACGCCGTTCTGCTTTCGTCCGACGACTAGGCAATTCCGAGTCACCGCAGTCGTTCCATGGCTGCAGCGATTTCTGTTTCAATTACGTCCAGCGGATTGAGCGGGTTCAGGGGATCAGCGACTGCAGTGACTGTATTTGTTTCCGGATTCCAGTTCACTGGGCCGTAGCGAGCGGATGCCGGGTTGTTGGTCAGTATGTGAGCACCAGCATCACCTTTATTGTAATGCCAGAATTCGTACGGAAAATGCATGAAGCCGTGGGACTCCATCACTTCTGTAATTCTGAGCCGATTCTGCAGCTCTGTTTCGGTGATGTATGGGGAACGCATCGGTGTCCGTTCACTGACATCGATGTACGGTCCTCCACGCCATAGCTCTGCACCATCGCGTTGATAGACGGAAATATCGATCGCGGAACCAGACATATGTGTGCCAATCTTCGGGATGTTCGCCACCATCACGATGGCGCGTCGAAATACGAATTCGACAGACGGAATCTCACCGCCAACTTCCCAGAGGCACTTTTGCAAAATAGAGTCGAAGATTGCCGGCTTCCGAACCAGTGTGCTCTGCATTTCCAACGTCCGGAAGCCGTCTTCAATCTTCAGTACCCAGCCGAGTTTGTTCATGTCGCGACCGATGGCGATCACGTCATCAACCAACGATTCACGCATGTGAAAAATGCGGTCCAGGTTACCGGCAATTTTCGAATCGGAAAACTTCAATTCCACGTCCGTGGTATCGGCCGCATCGCGAAGGGACGCGAATCCCTCGCCGCACTCACTGACGGGAAACTCAAGCAGTTGCTCGACGAACGCATACCCAAGCTCCATCTGTTCAGTCCAGTAGGCGCGGCGTTCTGAATCGTCTGCTATTGTTTCTGACATCTCTATTATCCTTGAGTGTTTGGGATGCATTCTGCAGATGTTTGCAGTTATTAAAGTGGTTTACATTCTGTCGTAGCAAAAGTTGCAGAGACTTTCTGTCATTGAGTGCCGAAATTTCTGAGGAATTCGGCTATAACTGGACACGTGTTTTCGTGAACTGCTTTGAGGAATAGACGGATGTCTCAAAATCGACTTCTATTCGCGGTGGCAACAGTTGCCATCCTCCTGACACCGACTAGCGGTTACTGTGATAAACCCAATCCACCGGACGGCTTTCGCGCCCTGTTCAATGGCGAAGATCTGGAGGGATGGTACGGACTGAATCCCCACAGCGTGGCGAAGCTTACCGGCGAAAAGAAGGAAGCCAGCCTTCGGGAACAACGGTCTACATTTGCCCAGCACTGGCGAGTCGAGAATGGTGAACTGGTCAACGACGGCCACGGTGCCTATGCAACGTCGACTGAGGAGTTTGGAGACATCGAGTTTCTGATCGAATATAAAACCGTGGCCAAGGCCGACAGCGGAATCTATCTGCGTGGCACGCCGCAGGTTCAGATCTGGGACTGGAATCAGGTCTTTGACCCGAAACGCCCAGAACGAAAACCGCATCTCGGCTCTGGTGGCCTGTTCAACAATACACCAGATCGGCCCGGTCGCGATCCAATGGTGATTGCCGACAAACCATTCGGTGAATGGAATCAGTTTCGGATTCGCCAGATTGGCGCTCGTACATGGATTTGGCTCAATGAGAAGCTGGTTGTTGAAGGTGCGGTTATGGAGAATTTTTGGGATCGCAAGCAGCCGCTGCCCGATAAGGGCCCGATCATGCTGCAGACTCATGGCGGTGAGATTCGCTGGCGAAATCTTTTCGTGAGAGAGTTCAATGCAGACGAAGCACAGGACATCCTGTTTAGCCGGTCTGAGAATTCAGGACTTGCCGCAGCCCTGACACTTCATGCCTCATTCGACGAAACCCTGGACGCGGACTTCTCCCGAGGAGACCGAACAATCTACGTGAAGCAGGGAAAAGAGTTGCTGCACGCCGAAGCCAACGAAGATGCGAAGCTGGTTCCGGACGGCGGAAAGTTTGGAGGCGCATTGCACTTCACAAAGAAAAGTCGGTTTCAGCCGAGCTTCAAAGACTCAGGCGTGCTGGGCTACGACAACAGCAATTGGAACACGACAGTTTCAGTCTGGCTGCGGCTGAACCCGGATGAAGATCTGGAACCCGGTTACTGCGATCCTGTGCAGATTGTTGGAGACGATGGAAAGAAAGGTTTCATCTTTCTGGAATTCTCAAAGGACGAGAGGCCACGCTACTTTCGATATGCGATCCGGCCACTGTTCGGCATCTGGAATCCCAACAATGTTTCGTGGTCCGACATTCCGTTCGAAAAACGCCCGATGGTGCAGGTAGAACGACCTCCGTTTAAACGAGACGCCTGGACTCACGTCGTTTTCACGATTCAGAACGTCAACAACAAAGAGAAAAAAACACGGTCCGGGCGGTTGTATCTGAACGGTGAGCTACAGGGCGCGATAGAAGGCTGGGATCTCACCCTTGACTGGGATCCCTCTCAGGTTCTGCTGGTGCTGGGTGCTTCGTATGTTGGCCACATGGATGATCTGGCTGTGTTCAACCGAGCACTGAGCCAGGATGAAATCAACCAGGTTTATCAGCTGAAAGCCGGAGTGAGCAGTCTCTACAATTCGGTGAAACAATAGCTCACCAAACACAACGAAACGATAGCTGCAATTTGCGTAAACTTCCGAACACGTCGAAACTGAAACCTGAAGCTGAGAACATGATTCTTACGGAACCTGGCATCCTGGCAGATCGCGTCGGCAGCTACGTCTTCGAATCCGTTTCTAAACATCCCCAAGACGTGAAACAACGGGAGCAGACTGAAACGACTCGCGCTGGCAAATCATAATATCCGTGATTTGAAGGCTCGCATTAGAAATGACCTGCACTCAGACAATGCATTGAACGGTGACAGCATGAACTGTATTCGATTCCTTCCAGCGACCGTCGCGAGTTTTGTTTTCCTAACGGCAACAGCCTCTCCGGGACCACTCGCTCAACAAACTGCGGTGGCTTCGCTTGCCGAGATCAATCAGCGGCTAACGGATGGACGTCTGACCAGAATCGTATGCTTCGGCGACAGCATCACTGGGGTCTACTACCACAGCGGTAGTCAGAGAGCGTGGACCGACATGCTGGAGAATGCGTTGCAGAAGGCAAACCCCGGAGCCGATCTACAAATGGTCAATGCCGGGATCAGCGGGCATACCACCGTGAATGCTCTGGCGCGAATTGAGAAGGACGTCATCGCAAAGAAGCCTCATCTGGTCGTTGTGATGTTCGGCATGAACGACGTGACGCGCGTACCGATCGAAATTTACGAAGAGAACATCCGTGAAATCGTTGATCGGTGTCAGGGGATCGGAGCTGCAGTTGTACTGTGTACGCCGAACGGAGTTTCCGTCAACGCCGACCGCCCGGAAGAAAAACTGGAAAAGTTCGCAGGTGTGGTTCGCAGCGTGGCAGCCGACGAGCAGCTGCCGCTTGTCGATTTCCTGAAAGACTGGCAGCAGTTTCGAGATAGAGATCCGGTCGGATGGTCGCTGATCATGAGTGATGCGATTCATCCCAACATGAACGGTCATGTCCGCTTCGCTGAATTGATTGCTGAATCAATCTGCGGCAGAACGGTTTCGCTCAAAGAAACGCCACCCCCTTTCGATACGCTGCATCACACTTTCGATCGTCTGAGCAAAGGAGAATTGGTGAAGATGGTGGCGATGTCACCATATGACCGGATCATTCCCGATCAGATGCGCCGGCATTTTCCCGATGCTGAATTTGAAGTCACCGTCTGGCCAACGGAAAATCAATCTATCGCAGAAATAAGGGACTGGGCCAAACATGTTCGTGGCTCCAAACCGAATTTGGTGATTCCAGCTGTTTCGTTGACGTCTTTGAACGCGCCAGAGGACACGTTCATCCCCAATTTTGAATGGATACTGAACCTGAGTTTTGAGTTTGGAGGGCGACCATGGGATGTCGTCCCCGTGTTACCTCTCGAAATGAACGAGGCGTCAGACATGCAACGGACTAATCTGACAAACGCGAGAAAGATTGCTGTCGGAAAAGATATCCGCTTTATCGAACGCCGTGTCGACGACAGTCTGGCAATTGATGAGATCGTGAACGTCTGGATTACAGAGCAAAAACGAGTGTGGCAGGGGACTCGAAATATCCTGCCGCTAAACAACGCCAGCGTCCTGGTTCCCGTTCAGTCGTGGCCGCATCGCCCAGGACCACGAACGGTACGAGTTTCCGTTCATTTTCCGGGCGGACTCCTTAAGAATGTTGGCGAGCAGACAGGTATCATGCTGACGTTGCATAACTGGGGAGGTGAGGATTGTGCGGGCACGGCCAATCCGAATGCGCTTGCCGATCGACTGAACGTCGTGGCAGTCTGCGTGAATTATCTGCAGAGCGGACGAGTCGATTCGATAGAGTCACAGGAACCATACGATTATGGTTACCTGCAGGCGATTGATGCGCTCCGCGCTCTCGGCTATGTCCGCAGCGGTCTGAAACAGGCTGGCCGGACATATGACGATGGGCGAATTTTCTGCACGGGCGGATCTGGCGGAGGCAACGTGACGCTGATGGCCAACAAGCTGGCGCCTCACACATTTGCGTGCGTCATCGATATGTGCGGGATGAAGAAACTCAGCGATGATATCGCTTTCCATCTTCCTGGTGGAAGCGGGCTGAATGCACGTTGGTCACGCGACGCTCAGATCGTAAATCATCTTTCGATTGACGAACAGGAGATTAGATTCGTTGGGAATCCGGCCCATCTTGCGGCAATGAAATCATTGAATCACCATTGCAGGATCATTGTCGTCCACGGACAGGACGACACCACGTGCCCATTCGGCGACGCGAAGGAACTTGTCGACAATATGCAGGCAGCAGGCCTAAATGTTGAACCACACTTTGTGGGCAAGAAAGACCTCGATGGCAAAGTCTTCACGAGCTCCGGACATTCTCTTGGCAACCGCACAGAAATCGTCATGCAGGTCGCCGGAGATTATCTGAAGTCTGAAGGTACAAAGGCCATGCGACGCCAAGGCAAAACGGATTTTGACCTAAGAGAAGATATACAGTACCCAACGACGAACGGCCGATTCGTCATTTCGTATGCGACAGGCACACCTGTCGGAGCATACGTACCTTCGAAATCTGACTGAACACGCGCTAACAGCCGCGATTGAGCGTTAAGAATCGCAGGCGGCCAGTGCCTGATCGATCTGCGCTTTGTTTCTGACTCCGACGAGGACGGACGTTATTCCTGGTTGTTTGAGTACCCACGACAAAGCCAGCTGCACATGCGATAGACCAGTCTTCCGGCTGTCTTCGTCGAGTTGTTCTAATATCTGGTAGCCGCGTTCCGTGAAGTAGATGTGCTGATGTCCTGGAATCACATCGAAGCGTGATCCTTTTGGAACGGCCAGCCCGCGGCGGTATTTCCCCGTCAGAAAGCCGGCGGCCAACGGACTATAGCTGATCACTCCAATACTTTCAGAAGAACACAGAGGAAGTAGATCAGCTTCGATATCCCGCTGCACAAGATTGTACGGCGGCTGGACGACAGCCATGCGACATAGTCCGGTGTCGGTACTCAACGCCAGCGCTGCAGATAGCTGGTCCGACGAATAATTGCTGCAGCCGATGTGCCGGACTTTGCCCTGATCAACCAACTGCGTTAGAGCGGAAAGAATTTCTTCCATTGGCGTGCGTTTATCCCAAATGTGCGTCTGAAACAGGTCGATGCGATCAGTTCGCAAACGCTTAAGGCTTGCGTCTGCTGAAGAAATGATTCGTTCCCGGGTCAGTGTGCCTGTAACTTTTGTGGCAAGGACAATCTGGTCGCGCACACCACCACTCGCCATCCAGTCTCCAAGCACAGATTCCGAAGCGCCCTGGCCGTAGGCTTCGGCGGTGTCGAAGAGCGTGATTCCGCTTTCGAAGGCATGGTCGAGGATTGACAGTGACATCTTCTGGTCGACTTCGCGGCCAAATGTGACACACCCCATGCCAATTTGGCTAACGCTGAGGTCGGATTGACCAAGTTTGTCATATTCCATCAGACTCCCGCCAGTCAAAAGACTCGACTCAATAACCACGCCGTCCGTGAATTCGGCTGACTACCCGATCGGCACGGCTTCGGTCTTTGTTGCGGTGCCGGTTTCCGCGGCCTTATAGATTCCGTATACCGTTCGCAGTGTGTTCAAAGACTCCTGCGTGGTAATCGGCGGGGCCGTGTTTCGTGCAACTGCCGCGATGACGCGAGCGACGAACGGTGAATATCCGCGAGGCTCTGTAGGTTCTTCGAAGGTCTGCAATTGCTTCGCTTTCGATCCCTCGTTCTCGTACCACGTCAGCTTCGGACTGCCAACGGAATCAACATTCATCCAGCCCTTCGACCCCCAGATTCGAATCTGAGTGTGATAGCTGCTGTCGAGGTAATAGCCAGAATTCAGTGAACCGAGCATCCCATTACTGAAACGAAGTGTGGCGACGGCAGAATCCTCAACCGTAATCGGCTGTCCTCCAATGTTGGTGATGGCACCGGTGGCTTCTGTGATGACTGTGCCGGTCAGATACATGGCAAGATCGAGCCAGTGAATTCCCAGCCAGATCAGGTGCCCACCGCCGGAACGCGTTTTGTCCGCGTACCAAGTCGTATGATAAGCAGGGCGAGTAAGTCGCGTTTGATCAGCGACGATATGCATGTCGACGCTGTAAATCTTGCCAATGCATCCCTGTCGGATGATCCTCCGAGCCGCCAGAGATTCCGGATTAACGCGGTTCGCAAACGCCAGCATCAGATGCAGGTGCTTTGATTCGGCAAGACTGGCGAGCTTCTCAAATTGATCAAGCGACACGCAGGCCGGCTTTTCGGCGAACACATGCGATCCCATGTTCAAAGCAGTCTCAATGATCGGTGGAGCACTTTTCGCTTCCATCGAAATCAGACACAGCTTCGGAGCTTCCTTTTCCAGCAAATCTGAATGGCTCACATACGTTTTAGTTAGTTTGTCCTTGAGCACATCCTGCGCATCCTTAACCCAGCGTTGGTCCGGATCTGCCAACACAACCTCATCGCAATCCGTTGCGGAAGCAAGCGCGGACAGATACGCCCCCAGATGAGCGCCTTCGGCGTGAGTAAGCAGGGCGACTTTCATGGTCATGATCTCCGAACGCGACGTCCACTTCTAAAACAGCGTCACGCGTGTGTGAGAATTCGGTTGGTAGCTGGAAGACTGATGGGATTCGAATAATGATAAATGCGGCAAACGTTGGATTTATTTTCGATCACTGGTGTTGGCTGTTCGATGATAAAATCAGCAAAGTCAGACTGATTGAATGCCACGAACGCCAGTTGCAGACAATTGATCAATGGGTCCGCGGTCTGTTTCAGGTCCGGAAAAGCCACAGGCCCCGTGTCGACCTGATACATCTGTTTTTCAAGGCTGATGTTCATTGTCTTGACCGGACATTCAATCACTGCTTTTAAGGACGTGTCCGAATTCATAATCTCCGTCTGAGATACCAGAGGAACGCCTTGTGCGGTTGCGTCTCGAATCTCTTCCCACGTATTCAGAATTCGAACGTCAGTACTTTCAGGAATGAGCATCCTGGGATCTCCCCAGGCGTTCGGCAGTGGAACTGTTTCCCGGTATCGCTCCGGATCGAATCTCGCATGGCGGCGAAAAACCAGCCAGTGACCAGCGCCGACGATTGGCAAAAAATCGTAATTGTCCGGAAGAAACAGATCGGAGTCGCCAAACGTATTTTCGCTCTTACAGGACGCACATTGGTAAAACTGAACGCTGTTTCCGGTGGCCGTATTGATAATTGTTGTTCGGCTTTCGATGCACAGTCGCAGCGAGTTCAGCGCCGATGTACCGCATACAAATGAACGGCGATAGTCCAGACAGGATGGTGATACTGTGGAGTCCGCCGCCTGTCCATGGGCCTGTTTCATGATCATCATTCCTGCTGCCGTCAGTGACGAAATAGTACCTGCGCTCTCCAGAAACTGACGTCGAGTGATTTCTGATTGGGTCATATCGGCGGTGCCCCGAGTCTACTGGTTTAATTGGATTATAACCGGCCGAACCATTGCCGCGAGCGATGCATGGTCACCGATCAGGTTGTGCCGAATTGTAAAGCCATTGAATCGGCACGCGAGTGATCTGTAACGAATTCAGCCGAGGGTACTCACAGTGCGCCAGCAGAACGTGGTCGCCGACGAATTCGATAGCCGTGTAACAATACCAACCTTCCGAATCTGTGCCGATATTCTGAACGTGAGTCCACGTGACCCCATCGTCTTTTGATATGGCCGCTGTGAAGGGACGTCGGCCGACCGGCTTAATTTTCGCTAATGGGTCATCGCCGTTGTTCCAAACCAACAGTAGATCATTAGTCGACGGGATGCGTTCGATCGACGCCGGTGAAGGAGTAGGCTGAGAAATGCTGGAACGCTTCAGTTCCGACCACGAATCACCACCATCGGGGGAATGAGATACCAATTGGCAATCCTGGCTGCGACAGAACATCATCAGACGACCGTCTTTTAGTTCTACTACGCCAGGCTCCTGAGCAAGTAATTTAGATTCCAGAGTACTGCTGCTGGAACGCCATGTGTTGCCATTATCATCCGACAGGTAGCAATGAATCTGAGCGGAGTTTCGCCACTCGGGCCAACCAGGCCGATAATGAGTCGCCACTGGGACCACCAGCCTACCGCTCTTTAACTGAACGACCCGATCGTTGTTCAACACGCGATAAGCGGGCTCAGCTCGCGGCGTTACATACGTCGCCTTTGACCACGTCTGCCCGTCATCATCGCTGATCCGCAGCAACAGGGAATCCAGAACGGCATATTTTTCACCCGGCGGACTGGCGTACTTCTGAATATAGAAGAGTGCGATCCGGCCATCTCGCAATCTCAATAGCGAAACAGACATCAAGTTCGCCTGGTTGTCTTCTCGGGAAACCACCGGAACATCATCGCTGGTCCAAGTCTGTCCCTGATCGGATGAGTACCGCGCCACTAGCTCTGCCGTTGCATGGTCACTCTTGCCAACAAACTTTGTGTAGACCAGCATCAGCCGACCATCTTTGAGCTGAATGAAATCACCTTCGCTGTTGCGATCATTGCCAGGCCGCGGAGCAATTCGCACGGGTTTCTCAATTTCCTCGGGAACACCCTGAGGTCCGCGGTCGTCGGCATTCGCAAAGCCCGCCGCGAAGCAAACAGAGACCATGGCGGCGAATGGAATTTTGAAACGAACAAGCATCTCGTTTTCCCCAAAGTATGGCGACTCAGCCAATGGATTGAATTTGTGCCAAAGGCCAGTGTGACGGGGCGAAAATAATAAAATGGTCTTCGGCTGCTAAGCGATTCCATAGTATACATTGATTCACATGTTTTGCGATGGGGTGCGTGCATTCAACCGTCCATCGAAGACATTTCGTTCCGCCTAAACTTCACCTGCTGTATTTGCGTAGAAACGAACCAAACGATTGCTCAGCAACAGACGTGGTTTGTCGCTGAGCAATGCTCGATATCAAACTGATCGCGGTGGTTGTCAGAAGCCTCAGCATCGCCTAATGACGGACTCGAAAATCATTCCGTCTTGACGTGGCGTGCTCCCCGAATTCGGTACCCGTTAGAATGAGAGTCTTCAGAGCCCCATACCGGGCGCGGAGATTTTAATGAGCACTACGAAACGAAAACGTCGCAGCCCAGAGCAAGTTGTGAAGGGTTTAGCCGAAGGTGAGTCAATGCTTGCTGAAGTTCCGTAGATTTAGTGGGCGCGGGTTAAGGTTATTTGAGACAGGTATTTTGTCTCGAAAAAATGTTGTGTGAGGATTTGCCTTCGTCGGAGCCGGTCGTCGTTCACTCACTTGCTGCCGTGAATGATGGCCGGCG
>JBDNFN010000400.1:0-49137 GCA_041689795.1 Fuerstiella sp.
AGGTTCTCAAACTGATGACGGTGGCTAGGCGGATCTACCACGCGGCGATCGCAGCGCTTGCAAAAATCCCGTAAATCCCCGTGGACAACGCCATTCGAAGCAGGAACTTTAATTCATTGAAGCCCCGAAATTGACGATTTCGTTATTGCTCACGTTTGAGAACCATTAGTAAAATTCACGATATGTTAATATAAAATACACATTCAGGGATCCGTTCAGTGGCAACCTGACAATTTGAAGTTTCGGAGCGGCCAAGAGGAAGCAGGCACTATGAGTGATCTAACGATTGCCATTTTGATCCTTGGAGGCCTTTGTCTTCTGGCTCTGTTAGCTGGGGTAAAGGTGGGCGCCCATCCTTCAGGCGGCATTCGGCTGTTGCTCCAGGTGGCTGCCGCGTCTCTTATGCTTTGTTACCTGGTGTTCTTCTGGAATCGCCCTATTTTGGCGGGTTGGTTTCCGACCTCTGGGCTAATTATTCTCGGTAATTGGCTGCCTATTTGGGGAAGTTTTTTTCTGGGGATGTACATCCAGTCGAACGCCGTTTGTCTGCCTAGACGCACGGTAATTGGTGCATTAACGCTCGTCTTGGTCGCGTACTCCGGATTTGCTCCAATTCTTGGCGAGCCCCCACATGTTTCCAATCGGGAACAGTCAATGGGTGCGCTGCAGCAGCAGACAACGCCATTCACGTGCTCGGCAGCGTGCGCCGTATCGTTACTGAGACTGCATGGACTTGAAGCGACGGAGTCAGAGTTGGCTGAACTTTGCCTGACGCGAGAGGGGACTCATTGGATGGGGCTCTATCGTGGAATGATGCTCAAAACCGAAGGGACGGAATGGACCGTAGCGGTCGAGGAAATCGACCAGGATACGGTCTATTTGGTCAATTCCCCAAGCATTCTTGCTTTGGATATTGATACGTCTGTGTTTCCGGACGAGTTAGATCACGGATTCCATTCCGAAGTTGGGCACTCTGTTGTATATCTGGGGCGTACGTCACCAACCTGCCTGACAGTATTTGATCCATCCCCAGACTACGGCATTGAAGACTGGAATTCCGAAATTCTAGGGTGCGTCAAAGGTGGCGTTGCGTTGAAGCTTGTCCGTAGAAGCGAATCGGTTGGGGCGACAGTGGATGTGACACAAAATGTCGCCACGATGTTGTTGAAGCGACGACTAACAGCCGGGATCTAGAGGCACATCATTCCGGCTCAGCAATGGGGATGTCCGGTGGAGTTTGGTGATGTGGGTGGCACTAACTGAGTTTGCTGATCAGTATCCGCACTGTTTAGCATAATCACGCAACCGTACTCGAGCGGCGTCAAGAATTCGTGATACGCGTGATTCCGAAAGCCCCAGCATCTGTCCCACTTCCTTAAGTTTCAGGCCTTCGTTGTAGTGCAAGGCAACTGCGATTCTCATTTGTTTGGGCAGTGACTCGATGCCATCTGCCAGTACAGATTGCATTTCAGCCTTTTCAACTTCCGACGTTTCTTCATTGTCGCCGATATGTCCTCGAACGCGGACGGAATCGCACCAGGTTTCAGGCTGAGTAAGCCGTGATCCCTGGATGCAAAAGGCCACCTCGGTCACGGGCATGTCGGCAGCCACGGCCAGTTCCTCCACTGTGACCGATCCCTGAAGGCCAGCTCGCACCTGCCGCAGGTAGGAAATCTTCTGGAGCATCTGTTGGGATAACGGGCAATTTCGTCGCAGTTCGTCGAGAATGGCTCCTCGAATTCGCTGATAGGAAAACGTACGAAACTCTACGTTACGGTTGGCCTCAAACTGAGAAGCCGCCTCGATCAACCCCAACACTCCAGCGGATGCGAGATTCTCTGCGTCGACACCTGCGGGAAGCTGGTTCAGTAGCTTTCCAAGAATGTGCTTAACATAGCCGAGATGCGATAGGACAAGTTCGTCACGTGACTTAGCGTGAACTCGTGTTTCGCGACTATCCTGTTTGATTCTTCGGGATGGTCGTTTTTGGGTTGTGAGTGCCATCTGCCTACTTCACCGCTGAGGGGGTCTCAGTTTGGTGCCCCGGTTTCGTGGACTTGCGTTTTCGCTTGGCCACATTGTTAAAAAAACAAATGTCTGACGGCGAATTCTTCCAGATTTACGGAATCTACGTGTCCGTTTCAATTTCGCCTCTCCACCCAATCATGCGCCCTCATATCTGAGTTGCGGCCTGATGTCGGCAAACAAATGGTTTTCACCCATAAGGGAAAACGAGATGTTGCGGTCTTTGGAGGCAATTCTTCGGGGGCCGAGTTTGCTGGCGCCCGCGCGTCAAGCTTTTGAAATCGGCCAAATTGGCCGATTTGGCATTGGCGTTCGCCCAACAGTTCTCTAAATTCCGCAGTGTATGCTGATTCGCAGCGCCGCTTTGGCGCAGAAGAAATGCCAGGAAGGCACAGTAAGATCTACGAATGAGGTGTCGACCGCACGTCGGCCAATGCAGGGAGGCATTGATGTCTACGATTCGTTTTATTCATGCAGATCACCTGCGATTGGCTGCGTCGCCCGCGGGGATTGCTGACGCGCCTGCCTGGTTGAAGCAGCTTGCCTGCGATAGTGTCCGCAGCGCTGTTCGCAACGTGGTTGAGGCGGCTGTTGCGCAGGATGCTGACTTTCTGCTGATCGCCGGGCGAATAACAGAGTCAACGGACGACCTTGAGTCTGTGGCACGCTGGCTGGACGCTCAGTTTGAAACATTGCGTCGCCGTGGGATTCGCATCGTGGCGATGGCAGAGAATAGCCGCGAAGCGGAAGTGCTTGGACGGATCTGTAGTGTTGTTGTGCGAAGTGGCGAATGCCTGCACGTTGCCGCTGACGTTAATGACTCGTGGCAATTGACAACATCAGCCGACTTCAATTATGCACAGTCAGATCTTGTAATTTCGTTTAATTCCGGGCGCGCTGCAGTTGGACGTACGATTTACACAGCGCTGCCGTCCATGCAGCCATCCGCCGAGCGGAATCGGAATTCATTGGATGGGTATCCGGGACTTTCGGCGGGAGCCGTTCAGGCTATCACTCCGGCCGAAACCTGGTCCGGAGGGTGCATTGTCATAGATGCCGATGTTACTTCACGCGAAATTAAGTCTCAGTTTTTGCCATGCGATGTACTTCGTTATGCGACAGAAGAGTTGTGTCTGACCTCACCAGCGTCTGTTGAATCGCTGGCTTTGGAAATTGCTCGAGCATCTGAATCACTTCGCAAGGTGGATTCCCCGACAGTGATCATCGACTGGCGGGTGAGTGCTGAGCTTGTTGCCGAGTTGTCCGATGTTTTGCGCTTGGACGAATTGTCACTGCTTCTTCGATTGCGTGGCGAGCTTCAGTCGGGGCATTTTGGAACCTGGCCTCGCCGTGTTTCGTTTTCCCATTCATCCAGGCTAAAACTGATGACGCAGGGAAGCGAAGCTGTTGACGAGTTCGTCGACGTCGCTTCGGAGTCGGTCATCACATACGATCTGGATCGTTATGCAGACCGGTCGTCTGTTATTCGTGCAGGAAAAGGCGTTGATGCATCTCTGGTTGCGGGCCTGCAATTGTTGGGCCGCGTTGCCTGACCGCTCGATGGGCTATTTCGCTTATTACCCCGTATCGTTATTGAAAATTGGTTTGGTTAAAGAGAGGGAATTCACCATGCGGTTTTTGGACATTTTTGTTGAACGCTTTGGAGTTCTTCAGGATTCAAACCTGTCAGACCTTTCACGGGGAATGACTGTTGTTTATGGCAGCAATGGTAGTGGTAAGACCACTATGGTGAACTTTCTGCAAGGGATGCTGTTCGGATACACAACTGATCATCAGGCATTTCAGGCGGGAGATCAGCATTTTGGTGGATCGGTTTCTGTAGAATCCAAGGGTCGTTCCTACCGCATCGCGCGGGAGCGAAAACATGGAATTACGACTGATCTTTCTTCTGTTGATCTGTCGACGGGAGTTCCCGTCACATTTACCGGTGTGGGACTGCCGGTTTGGGTTAATGAATCTGTTTACCGCGAAGTGTTTAGTGTTGGAGATCAGGAAGCTGCACGATTTGACCTTCTTTCGCGCCTGTGTTTTGACGGCGAAAATCGGAGTTCATCGGCTGACGAAATTCGTCGCACTGAAATGGCGATCGAGCAGTCTGTTGTTGAACGCGAAGGAAACGGACTTGAGGGCGGACTGCGTCAGAAGATGACATCGTTACAGCGCCGTCGAGAAGAACTGGAACGGCAGTTGATTGAAATGAGGCGAACGTCTCCTGAAATTCCACCGCGAATTACTGAACTTCGAAGACTAGAGAGCTCGTTAGCAGCTGTGGAGCAACAGATTCGTGAGGCCGAGGGGCGGATTCTGAAGCTGGAGGAAATGCTCATCGAGATTCGTCGTCAGAATATTGTGTCGATTGAACGAAGTGAAATTGAAGCGGAAATATCGCAACTCCAAGACCGTCAAAGACGTTGGCAGAACATTCGGGATGCAATCAGTTGCGAACTGAAAGCATTGAACGTAAACGAATCTGCGTTGACGAGCCGCAGTTCTATGAAGTCCATTCGCGGGTTGGTAACCAGGCTCGAAGAGCGAATGGACACGAATCGCTTTGGGTATCAGAATAATGATCTTGTTAATTCTGGCCGAAGTGTCTTCGGCGATCATCTTCGCAGTGAAGTTTTTTCATTGTGCGAGTACGTTGGTCAGCACGAATCGGCAATTGAAAGCCACGAAGCCTGTCTGGAATCGATGTTTGGAAAGCGGTCCCTGCAGGAAACTGAAAGCGTCGACGCACTTCTGCAATCGCAAATTCAGGCACTCCGCAGCGAGCTGAGTCGTTCCGGCGATCTAATCAAGGCGTGTGACGGAACTTCGCATCACTGCTTATCACCAGCACATGAAGTGCACCGTCGTTCGACTTCGGTGCGTACAGTAAGTGGATCGATTGAAGAGTACGAAACGGAACTTGTTCGGCTGCGGAGCCAGCATAATGAACTACGGTCTGAACGAAGTCGGATTGACGAACTAATTCACAAGCTGCAATCAGAAATGAACGCACTACGCTCGCAGCTGAAGGTGTCAGCAGGTCTGGATGATATTGATCGAGTAAAAACCGAGATCGCAGAAATTGACGCAAAGCTTGCGCTTCTGCGTGAGCGATGGAGTGTCATGGAGCAGACTGAACGGAGCCTTCACGAAGTTATTCAACGACTTAATCTGCAAAAGACTCCAGCTGTTCTTTCAATGGCTTCGAAGTACATTACTCGGCTGACTGACGGAGATTGTTTTGCCCTGGAATGTGATCGCAGTGGCACTCAGATTCTTGCTCGAACTCGGCAATCAGCAGATGCTCAGACCCTAAAGCAGTTGAGCCGTGGAACCCGCGACCAGGTCGCTCTGTCGCTGCGTCTGGCGTTAATTCAGTCTCGTACGGAACAGGAACGTTGTCCCTTGATTCTGGACGATGTTTTTGTATCGGCTGATGACGAAAGAGCAGCTGCCGTAACTGATCTACTAATGGAAGTGGCTGCCGATGGCCAGCAGATCATCTTCTTTACATGCCAGAATGATGTGCGGGAGCTGTTCACCCGGAGGAATGCCAGCATTCTTCATCTGGAGGAACGGCCAGTCGTCGCCGTTGCTCCAATTCCCGCCGTTGCGGCTCTTCCCATCGCTTTAGTGAATGTTCCAACTCCTGTTCCGGCACCGATCAAACCAGTCATTACTAAGAAGACGAACTGGTTGTTCTATCTGGAAGTGGACAATTCCATTGAAGACCTTTCCGGCTTAACGGTCGCTGAAATTGAAGCTTTTCGTGCCACTGATATGGAAACGATCGATGATCTCTTGACGATTTCCGTCGAAGATCTCGAATCGCTTTTCTTAAAAAGCGGTTATTCAATCAGTAGCGACCGCATTCGAGCGTGGCGAGGACAGGCTGAATTGGCCACGAAGATTCCGATGTTGCGTCGCAGCGATGCCGAGTTGCTTTACGAATCGGGAATTCAAACTACAGTCGAGCTTAGTCGTATGCGACCTGAGACCGTATTTGATGTCGTTATGACATTCCAGAATTCTCAAAGCGGTTCGCGTTATCGCCGTTCCGGCCGCAGCATTGATCGTCAGCAGGCAATCAACTGGAGTCGTTGGTCGCAACATTCCCGATCGCTGACGGAAGCGCGACAGGCGCGTTCGCGCTTCTTCGTTCGAACATCAGATAGCACCAATTCGCCACATTCTGCCCCTCGCAGTATGGATGACCGTTCCAGTGTTCTGCGTCAACGACGTGCAACTATTTCACGCGGTGTCCCGACAACTCGTCGGCAAAGACGCCCACAGCTTTCGTCGGATGCGTCGCGGCAAAGAGATGCGCGCCTGTTCAATCGTCGACAAAGACTGGCGCAGCATTCTTCGTCGTATCGGACGGCGACTTCTGACGCCAGTAAGGCTGATTCTCCGGCAGAACTCCGTTTCTATCTGAGTCGTTCGAGTGATGTTGAGGCGGCCCCGTCGATCGGCGAGAAGACCGCTCAGCGATTGGGGCAGATTGGAATCTACACTGTGGATGACCTACTGAACGCGAATTCTTCCAGTGTTGCCGATCGTCTGAATAATCGACGCATTACGCCGGAAACGATTGAACAGTGGCAGGCTCAGGCTCGACTGGTGTGTCAGGTTCCCGAACTTTGTGGGCACGATGCACAGATTCTGGTTGCGTGCGGAGTAACGGAACCTGAGCAGTTGTCTCACAAACGGCCCGTCGACCTGTTTTCAATTGTCGGTCCATTTGCGGATACAACCGAAGGCGAGCGTATTGTTCGTGGTGGAACTAAGCCCGATCTGGAAGAAGTCACGGATTGGATCCGACTTGCTCAGCAGGCTCGGTCACTACGATCAGCGGCGTAACAACAGCATTGGTTAGTCACGTAAGAAAAGGCTTCCGATTATTCGGAAGCCTTTTTCTTTGCCTGTCAGAAATGCGAATGACCAACGGCCTACTTAAATCGAGTAATCGCTCCCACTTCTTCAAAGTGGGTTCGGATTTCACGCAGCGTCGCGGGTTGAAATGCCGTAGCTCCGAAACGAGTGCTTCGAATGGTACGCTCAACCGTTTCTTTTTCATCGGCGGAAAAGACCGCAAGACATCGCACTTTCTGGGATCGGCCATAGGCCTGAATCTGCGGGAAACACCGAAGAGTTTCTTCTTTGAAGTTGTCGGCGAGGATCAGCAGGCCATTCGGGCATTCGTTGCTTTTTAATTTTTCAAGAGCAAGTTCCGGGTGCGACAGAAACGAAGTCACGAAACCATGCTTGGTGAAATATTCCTGAAGTGCTTTGACGCGTTTCTTAACCGAATCAACAATCAGCAACTCAAATGGCGCTGGCTCGCCCACGTCGCTGCTGATCGCGTCAGAATACTCCGGGCTCCAGGCTCCCAGTTCAATTAATGCCTGCTTGAGATCGCAGACGACTTCGCCAGCGGTTTGATACCGATCGCTTGGACGGACCTGCATCATTTTCCCAACGATGGCAGTGATGGATTGTGGAAGGTCACGCCGAATGGTTTCAACCGGTGGAGTGCCTGTGTAGCGACTCAGTTGTTTTCGTTCATCGCGATTACGTGTGCGTGGCCAGGCTGATTCACCGCTCAGCAGTTCGTAGAAAATTGACCCCGCAAAAAAGATGTCCGATCGAGGGTCATTGTTCGGTGCGTTGGTACCGCGTTCCAGCGATGCGTATTCCAGCGCCCGGTGGACGTCATCGCTGGTTCCAGCATTCGTCGGTGACTCCGCACCGGCCAGGCCAAAGTCCACAAGCTTCACGACTCCGCCGCTACTCATTAGCACGTTCGTCAGCTTAAGATCGCGATGAGTTGCTCCCAGTGTCAGAGCATACTCAAGTCCGGAACAGATTTCATAAGTGCATTTTGTTGCCTCGGCGGGCGCCAGCACTTTGCGGATTTTCATGAAGTCGCGAAGATTTCCACCTTCGACAAACTCCATCGTGAAATAATGAAAGCTGCCTTCGCTACCCACCGAGTAAATCGGCACGATGTTTGGGTGTTTGAACTTCTGGCAGATTCGTGCTTCTCGATGAAAGCTGGCAACGGCATGAGGATCCGCTGCCCAGCGATCACGCAGCAACTTAATGGCGACCGACTGCGTGCCGTCAAGAGATTCTGCTCTGTAGACTCGGGCAAAACTTCCTGATGCATTTTTGTACATCAGTTTGTAATTGCCAAGAACCAGTCCGTCGGTTTCGCCTTTAAGAATCCGTCGCGTTTGCAGAGTGGTCAGAATCTGACGTCGCTCCAATAGGGACAGAGCCTCAGATGCGCCGGACTTGCTGTCCAGTTCACCTTCGATCTGTGCCCACTGTTCCGGGCGAATTAGCCGACTGGTGAACAGAAATCGCTTTAATTCATGTTGATTGTTCAGATGTACCATCGGAAAGAAAACAATCAGTTGGCGGCCATTGAGTCCGAAAAAAACTTCAGACGCTGCCAAACAACAAACAGGGAAAGGGAAAGACGGGATTTTCGACTACGAACAACTCGCAATTCTGGTCCGCAGGAAATGCGTCGACGGGATACGAATCGTATCAGCATAACGTACTGATTCAAGACTCTTCATGCAGCAACTAATGGAGACTGAATGACTGGAATTAGTCCTGAAGTTTTTTTCAGGTTGGGTTCTATCGGCTTTGCGCTGCAGTTCGCTTACTAAGAACCTGTCCCCTCACAAATGTTTCAATCGGTTCAAAACACATTTCCCGCTCACCTATGCTGTTGGCGACTTGAAATACGTTCAACGTTGCCGGCTGTCCTTCATTAAGAGTTGGGGGATTCATTCCGAACAGCCTGGCGGGGTTTACTGAAGCCATGTTGACAGCTTCAGCCAGCGAAATTTGACAGGCCTGCATCATCTTCACGATGCAGTCACCGGTGCTCGCTCCTGAGCCGGCCAAAAACTGGCGTTGTCCTGCAACAACAAGTCGGCCATCCTGCAAAACCTCGACATTCACATCTCCTTCTGCATACGTGCCGGGCGGGCAGCCAGCAAATCCGGAAACGTCGCAGGTTAAAATGGTATTTGCTTTCGACTTGCACTTCACGACGCACTTCAGAACCGAAGCCGGAACGTGCCAGCCGTCGGCAATCACGCTGGCCCACAAACGATCCTCGGCAAGCTGCTCCCAAAGGTAATTGGGATGTCGCGGCAGTACGCTGTGAGCACCATTGCCAAAATGAGTGCTAAGTTGCGCGCCCGCATCGACTGCAGCCAGAATCTGTTCCGGCGAGGCTCCAGTGTGACCCAGTGCGACGACCACGCCCTGTTGTCTGATTTTCCTGATAAATCCGACAGCGTTTTCTGCTTCAGCGGCCAGTGTTACCAGGCGAATTCGGTCGCCAGCCGCTTCCTGAAGTTTTGAAAATTCTTCATAGTCTGCCGCACGTACATGTTTGATCGGGTGTGCGCCACGAGGGCCATCTTTCGCCGAGATGTACGGCCCCTCAAGGTGATAGCCTTCTACGCAGTTAACAACCAGAGAGCTGGCCTCACAAGCCTGTTGAAGAGTTTTGAATCCGTGTTGCAGAGCTTCAAAAGAAGCGGTGATTAACGTTGGAAAGAAACGGGCGATGCCACGGTCTACGAGTGCCTGAGTGGTACTGACAACTTGCTCAACGGTCAGATGAGGACTACTAAACCACACTCCGTTATAGCCATTGATCTGGATGTCGAAGAAGCCGGGGCTTACAAACGGCAGTGCCGCCGCTTCAGTATCCGAACATGTCGCAGTCCTGATTGACGCTATCAACGAACCTTCTATTACAATGTCGACTGGCTCAAGAGTCTCGAAGTGTCTGGCACGTATTTTTATCATCATCTCTATTCTGTTGACCGTAAGATGCAGCTGCAGGAAATGGATCGTTCGCTGCTGAACCAGTGCACGCTGCGTCGAACTTGTTGGGGACAGATTTCTGCCTAACTTGGTTAATATCGCGTTCTGGGTGATTTCGGGGATAGCGATACGGTATTAATACTTTGCCAATAACCATGCCTCGAGCTCTTCAATATCGCGAACGACTTCCATTAGTTCCTGCGCCGGTTGGTGTAGAAATCCTGTGCGCACCATGCCGTCGACCATGCTGATAAGCCCGTCATAAAATCCATCGCGATTCAGGACGACAACTGCGGCTTTGTGAAATCCCAGCTGAGCCCAGCATAAGGCTTCGAATAATTCTTCCATTGTGCCGAAGCCGCCAGGCAAAGCAATGTATGCATCGCTGAGTTCATGCATCGTCGCTTTCCGGACGTGCATGTTCGAAACAATTCGCATGTCTTCCACGCCTTGATGCATCAGTTCTACGTTGGCTAGTGCTTCAGGGATGACTCCGACGATGTGTCCGCCGGCCGCTAGGCATCCATCCGCTAACGCTCCCATCATGCCAAGACTGCCGCCGCCGTAAACCAGCGTGTGTTTGTGAGCTGCAAGGATCTCACCCAGTCTGCGGGCGGCGTCAAGGTGCAGCGAACTGCCAGCCTGAGCTCCACAAAACACGCAAATCACTGACATGAAAAAGCCCGTCACCTTAAATAAGAAACGTCAATTGATGATCAAAGAGAGCGGTGAAAAGTTACAAGTTCCTGGACCTGTTCAAATCCAGCGGCGGCGAACAGTTCCCCGGCCGCCTGATTTTCGGAATCTACCTGAGCTTCAATTAGCTGGATCGATTGTTCGCGCAAGCGGCGACAGATTTCAAGCACCAGTGATAGTCCGTAACCGTGTCGGCGTTGTTCTGGCGGAACAACCACGTCTCTCAGTCCTACTGATCTGACACCCCACTTCGGTACGAAGACGTCGAGGCCAATAATTTGCCCGCTGGCGACGACAGCGTCGTTGTGCCGTTCCTGCAAGCTAAACTTCAGGGCATCCAGGTGGCCAAATCGAACGTGCCACCACCATGGAAGGTCCCCGACTCGATCGGTGATCACAAGATTTAGGCGTCTTCGGTGACGGATGAGTCGTGCGCTGACGGGATCACGCCCCTGTGTCAGATTGCGGTGCAGAATTTTTGTGTTGCGTCCGGACTCGTAACCCAGTTTGCCCATGAATTCGTTCCATGGCGCCGCAATCGCTGAAAATCCAGATGCTTGCAGGCCACCGTACATTCCATTGTAGAAGCCATTTGCATCCAGCCCGGCTCCAGCACAAATTACTTTAGAGCCTCTGGCTTTCAGATACTCTTCTGCTTTTCGGACAAGTTCGTAGCCGACTCCGGTTCTTCTAAATTCCGGATGCACGATAAGTGCAGACAGCACTCCCTGAGTCCTGTCGAGTGCCGTCTGCTCGGCGTTGCAGGTAAATGCAGCGTGAGCGAAGCCGATAATGCGTCCGTCGCTGACGGCAACAATCAGGCCTTTTCTGTCAAAGAATGGTTGCGAAAAAACGAATAGCTCGAATATGTCGCACGGAAACCCTTCAGCAGCACTCGGACCGAGGTTACCAGCATGCCACAGCTTCAAAAGGCCGGGTGGATCACAGTTGTGAAAAGTACGGTATTCAACCACGAAAGCATCCATGTACCGTTAACAAAAACAACTGCAGCAACCCTTCGCAATACTGAGGAAATTGGCAGGCCATTCAGTAACGTAGCCCCAGACTCTAACGCTCGCATTACGCTGTGACAAGCTGCTAAAATGTTCGATTAGTAAGAAGCATATATGTTTTCCATGACTGCGTCCTTCCAAACTTTAGCACTCAACAATAACCGATGAATTGGACCGACCGAGAGCTCGCTGGATGGCTCGACGAACAATTGCCATCAGAACGGATGGCTGAGATTGAGCAGCACCTGCGCGAAAACGAATCGTTGAGATCACGCGTGGCTCAGTTGATTTATCACCGCGATCAGGGAGGTCATACGGTTGGCGAAATCTGGCAGCGTGCCGGACTTAGCTGTCCGAGCCGAAGTGAACTGGCAGGATATCTATTGGGAACGCTGTCTGAAGATGCGCGCGGCTATTGCGAATTTCACCTAATGACTGTCGGATGTCGCAAATGTCAGGCAAACCTGAAGGATCTGGACCAGCACGCTAACTCAGCAGAAGAAACGCCGAACCGCCGGCGACGATTCTTTGAATCGTCAGCCGGGCTGCTACAACAAAACGATAGCGATCAGTTCTGAAGTGTTCGCAGCCCTTTGCAGGTGGGCTGCAAAGGGCAGATCAACGGTAATTATTTGTTGTCCGTTCGAATACGCACCTGCAGGGCTCCGAGCATTTTAGTGATGCGTTCTTCCTTCGAGTTGATAAAGAACACGTTTTCCAAAACGATGGCGCGTCGTTCCTGGCTGGGATGTAAAATCAGTCGGCCTGATCTGAGCAACAGGTATTCGAATACGTCATTGATTTCTTTGTCGATCCGCAAATTGGGGGCTGAAAATCGCTCCATGTCGCTCAGAAAACCATGATGGTGCAGCAACTCGTTTCCGCGAACTTCCCAATAGTCAAATCGTCGGCTAACCATCACGCAAATGTACAGAAACAGCATGCCTAAAGCGTAAATGATATAAAACATGGCATTGGCCGCGGGAGCAATCTTCATCATTTGAGCCGTTACTGCGGGGATCAGGCCTTCGTTGAGTCTGAAAAACGTCCATAGAATCACGCCTACGGCGACAGCTGCGAAAAACCATGTAAGCGACGTTGTTCGAGGAAAGTCGAACGAAATTACTACCAGATTCACCATCAGGACTGACAAAAAGATTCTGGCCGGGATCAAGGCATACGCCGCGTCTGGCTGATTTCCATTCCACAACATAAAGATTGCACCAAACAGCGCAGCAATCACTGTTGGATATAAGAAGACAATGTTCGGATAGGACACCAGATAAACAGGGCCAGGATTGTATGCCGCGCTCGATTCTGAATCTGGTTTTGGCTGAAGGGGGTTTGCGGTCATTAAACTGTTCCTGTGGCTTCGATGGCCAGTCAGAGTATGGCGATGGGTTTACAAATTGCCGACGAGATCCAAGGCTGATCATCCGAAAACCGGCTTGCATTTGTTGAAGCACAGAAGTCTCAGGACATTCATCGTGACACGCACTCTAGCTTTAGAACGCGCCGGCTTCCAGAGAACGGGCATAGTACGAAGAAGTTCCCATTTCGATAATGAAACACAGAATGCGTAACTCACATCCGCAGTGGCGACAACGCTATGCAGTTCGCCGGAGATCAAATTGATTTGCCGTAATTTGGTCGACCTCCTCTGATTCAGGCAATGCAAGTCGCAATTCCCGAGTGTCACCGGAATGTTCTATGGCCGGAAAACTATTGCTTGGACGCCCTGTTTGGGCGTGTGAACATCGGCGTGGTTCGTTGTTTAAGGCAAAAGCTCCACGATCTGACTGGTTGAACCAGTATTCCTCAGTCTTTGATACAGTTCAGGAAAACAGCACGTTTTATGCCTTGCCTAAACCCGATGCGTTGCGGTGATGGGGGATTCGTGCAGTAGGAAATTCCGCTTTGCGTTCAAAGTTCTCCGAATTATCACTCACGACCATCGATTGAAAAATGCAGGTAAGTCAACCGATGATTTTGTCGATTCGCTGCATATTCTGGACGGGCGGCGACTTGTTGGGCCATCGTTTAGTCAGCTTCCTCCGGACTTCGCACCGGATCGGTTTTTGGTGCTTGAGCATTATACTTCGTTCGTTGTCTGGGCTTTGGAAGTGCGTCATGCCGACTCGTACGACGAGGGGGCGAACGAATCTCAGCTTGACGAGTTTGTTGACGGAATTAGAAATAGACAAGGTGCTGTTTGACAGCCGGCCCCTGTATTTCAGGCCATCTTCCGACGATATCGAGCGAGCATCGCAGGTAAAAAAAAACGAAAACGCCGATCCGTGACCGGGCAGCACCCGGTTCTTCGAATTGTTGGCCGCAATAATCTGAACGACGTTCAGCTTTGGCTGGATGAATGGGCGCCGGTGATTTCAGAGTGGTCCAAGGGTTGGCCTAGATCCATTTGTATGCACTCACTCACTCACTCACCAGATGATCGATTCTCTCGCCCGAGTTCGCTCGCTAGCTTTATGTTAAACTGTCGGCGATAACAGAATTGCCTACCATGTCTGCATGGCCGGGTGAATCCGAAGAAGAGCAACAATTCGTCCAGCAGACGTTGTTTTGATAATCTTGGCGACGCCGTTGATTTGCCGGAGTTTGCTGTTGTAGCGAAAATTCGGTGGCTGGCAGTTTTGCAATTGTCGTTGTGCAGTCATGTTTTTTCTGAACGGTTGAACAATGAGTTACAAAGTATTTGTTACCCGGCAGATTCCTGAAGCCGGTTTGTCGAAACTTCGCGGCGTGACAGACTGTGTTGTGTGGCCGGAGCAGCTGCCTCCTTCTCGCCAAGATTTGATTGAAGCAGCTCGCGGATGTAATGGCCTGCTGACGCTGCTGAGTGATTGTATCGATCGCGAATTCTTCGACGCGGTTGGCGATCAACTAAAAGTGGTCAGCAATTTTGCAGTTGGCTACAACAACATCGACGTAAAGGAAGCGGCGCGGCGCGGCATCTCCGTTGGAAACACGCCGGATGTATTGACGGATGCTACAGCTGACATTGCAGTAACTTTGCTGCTTGCGGCTTCTCGCTGTGTACTTGAGGGGACGCAGCATGTGGCCAGAAACGAATGGCTGACATGGGAACCAATGCGGTTTATTGGTCAGGATCTGCAAGGTAAGACACTCGGCATTGTTGGCATGGGGCGTATTGGTCGGGCGACCGCACGAAGATGCCACTTTGGTTGGGGAATGAAAGTCCTTTATTCGGCCAGGTCACAGAAGTCGGACGCCGATGTAGAACTTGGGGCCACGCGCGTTTCGCTGGAACAGCTGCTTGCCGAAAGTGATTTTATTTCGGTGCACACCGATCTGAACCCGAATACCGAAAAAATGTTCAACGCCGGGGCATTTCAGGCAATGAAATCCAACTGTGTATTTGTTAATACGTCTCGCGGTGGCGTGGTGGACCAGGCTGCATTGAGTAATGCATTAACCAGCGGGGCGATCTTTGCTGCTGGTCTGGACGTAACCGATCCCGAACCGTTGCCAGCTGATAGCAGCCTGCGACATCTATCCAACTGTATTATCGTGCCTCATATTGGCAGTGGCACAACTTCCAGTCGAAATGCAATGGCTGAAATCGCTGCTGATAATCTTCTGGCAGGACTCAACGGCCGACCATTGCGGCATCAAGTCAACTAACGTGAAATAACGGCTGGCGAGCATGCTCGACGCGTTTGGTTTCGTGTTATAAGAAGGTGGAAATTAGTGTTAATTCTGAGCACGGGCAGCAAGATGCGTCCTCTTGCGGGTACATTGATTTTGATGATGCTGTCTGTCGTTGCCGGATGCGAACGGCGAGAAGCCAGCATTGATATTTCAGTATCGAGCGGCGAACGCCATGCGGTGCCGATCATTATCGTGTCCAGTTATGTGTTGGCGGAAATGTGCCGAGAACTGTCTGATGATTCGTTGGACGTGCGGTTTCCAATTCCGGCAGGCACTAGTGGATTTGATTGGAAACCCAAACTGGATGACATTAGGCAACTGCAATCAGCCGACCTCGTGATGTTCAGCGGCGCAGGGTATGAACCGTGGAGTAATAATTTATCCTTGCCGCGGTCAAGGCTGATCGATACGTCGGCTGGGTACACTGCTCGGCTGATTCCGTTGCCCGCTTTAATCACTCACCAACATGGCCCGAAGGGTGGCAACGCCGGAAACGCGACGGCATGGGCTACATGGCTGGATCCGGAACTTGCGGTTGCTCAGTTGCGAAGTGTGGAGGCTCAGCTTAAACGGGTGGCACCTCAGTTTGAGGCGATGATTGTTCAACGAGCCAACGCTCTCGCGAACGCATATGATAATCTGGACGTACGACTTCGACAGATTCAGGCGGATACTGCGGGACGGGATTTTACCATCGTTACTGATGGGCCGTTCTACTTCTATCTGGCTCAACGACTCGGCTGGAAATTCATGGATAGTCCCTCGGGAGAATCTGAGGCGTTCGATGATTCGAAGCTCGTGCAGGTTTCCGAAACTGACAACACCGTTCAGCGGACGGTCTGTCTTATTCGAAAAGAATTGAGGTCCGCAGAGCAGGTCGAGTTCCGTGATAGAATGAAAGTCAACCATGTCGCGATCGTGGAAATCGACCTTTGCGAAGGCGCGGGCTCTGAATCAAAAACGATTATTGAGCGACTCTCGGCGAATCTGGAGCGGATTGAGACTGCCGTTAAAGTGCTAGGCGAAGGGGGGCAGAAATAGATGCTCCTGCGATCCGCTTCTGGATTGTGCCTCGCCTGAATGTAGTCCATTGTGGCAAAGTATAACGGACTGAAATCTGTATGAGATTCACGCGGAACGGGCACCCGTTGGGGATCAGTTTGTTGAGCGACCAATCAAAAATAAGTAGATTGCTAAAGCCCAGCCAGGTTGGCGAGACCCGGGGGGAGTTGGAGGCTTCAGTTTCGTGGAAAGTTCGTTCACCTGAGCGGTGGTCGGCAGCTTATTATTCGGTTAAAGTTTTCGAAAACTGTCAGGTGGCAGTCAGTCATCTAATTCTCTCGACAGGACGAACGGTATTGTCTCGCGAACCCGCTTACACCGACGAAGAAGTAACAGCGCTCGGCCTTGATCGAGAGCGATTGGCTCGTCATATTGCCATCATAATGGATGGCAACGGACGTTGGGCGCAAAAGCGTGGCCTTCCGAGAGTGGAAGGCCATCGTCGCGGTGTTCATTCTGTTAGAGCCATCGTGGAAGAGTGTTCGCGGTTAGGCCTTGAGCAACTTACGCTGTACTGTTTCTCAAGCGAGAACTGGAAACGCCCCAAGCTGGAACTGACTTTGCTGATGAAGCTGTTGCGTCACTATCTCGTTGAAGAACGCCGGCAGATCAAAGAACAGGGATTGCGGTTTCAGGTCATCGGTAAGATTGACGAGCTTGATCCGGCCATTCAAAAAGAAATCGCCATTACCGAAGAAGCGGCCAAAGATAATAATGGCATGATGTTGTGTCTTGCCGTGAACTATGGTGCTAGATTGGAAATCACAGAAGCCGTCCAGAAGATTGCAGAGAAGGTGAAGGCCGGACTACTTTCGCCGGAAGATATTTCAGAACAGACGGTGGCGGACCACCTGATGACGGCCGGTATGCCGGATCCTGATCTGGTGATTCGAACGGCCAGCGAAATGCGGATCAGCAATTATCTGCTGTGGCAGATAAGCTACTCAGAACTTTGGGTGACCGATAGCTATTGGCCGGAATTTCGTGAGCCACATCTGCATCAGGCGTTGAAAAATTACGCGTCCCGAGATCGCCGGTTTGGCGGACTCAACAATAGTTCTAAGTCATCCGCAGGTCCGTCGTGAAGTTGTCTTGTTTTTTTAGCTACACATCAATTTGAATCAGGGCGGCGATTTATGCTCGGCTGGCGACTGACGATTTCGGCGATACTGGTTCCTTCGCTGCTAGGTTTATTCTGGTGGGATTCCAGTTTGGGAAACGGTGCGCCAGCGTTGCTGTTGTTCTGTTTGTTTCTGACGATTCGCAGCAGCTTCGAAATGGCTGATCTGCTGCGGACTCGCCACATGAAGCCTTCGTTTGAATTGACGGCCGTGTGCAACGTGTTTGTTGTGCTTGCCGCATGGGCGCATTCTCGCATGTCGGGCGTACCGAGCGGACTTAACGGAATGTTGATTTCGCTGGGACTTGTCGCAGCGGCTATCGTCGCATCATTTGTTGTGTTGATGATGTTTGAAGCGATTCGTTATCGCAAGCCAGGGCGTTCCATGGAATCGCTGGGGGCAAATCTGATTACGGTGATGTACGCGGGTGGTCTGTTGGGAGTCATTGCTCAGTTCCGCTGGTTTCCTGATCCGACTGTTGGCTACTTTGCCATTGGCAGTTTGATTATAGCTGCAAAAAGTGGTGATGTTATGGCTTACACCTTTGGTCGATTGTGGGGCAAACGCAAAATGGTGCCGCGTTTGAGTCCTGGAAAAACATGGATGGGAGGCTTCGGTGCGATCGTCGGTAGTTGCCTTGGAGGATGGTTGTGGTTGACGTTCGGCGGACGTTTGTTTGACGCGTCGCCCCAAGCTGCGACACTGGCCTGCGTACTTGGTTACAGCGCGACAATGGGAGTTGTCGGATTGATCGGCGATCTGTGTGAGTCGCTGATCAAACGTGATGCAGAGAAAAAAGACTCCGCCACTTTGATGCCCGGATTTGGTGGGCTGCTGGATCTGCTGGACAGCCCGCTATTTGCTGGCCCGTTTGCCTTAGCGTGGTGGGCTCTTTGGCCGCCGGCGATTTGAACGGTTGTTTGGCTAGAAGCGTCCGGAAACTGTTCTGGCGAACTTGCCCAATGCAAGCACGACGCGCGAGCGAGTGAATTTTGCAATCGCTGGATTCACTTGCTCGTGCCGCGCTCCTGTAAATTTGCAATTTCAGGACCGCTTCCAGACTTCAGGACTGAACAAACCAGAACTGTGCCGCCAGCAACTGCATCGTAGCTATGGAATCGTGACTGCCGAAGCGTATCGATTGTTCTCTACCTTATGAATTGTTGTTGATGATTTGAACGGCCGAAGGCTTTTCGAAGAAAGTTCGATGATGTTCTACGCCACTGCTAACTCACATTGAGTCATCGTGACAGACAGGACTTCTGTCATGCGAGAATCGTCTTACGAGCTGTCGACTGCGGCTCTCTTGACGATGTTCCTGTTGGCGATATACCTCATCCTGATTGCAGTTTGCAAAGCCGCTTTAGAATACCGGCGTCTAGGAAACGCCACCTGGTGACGGTGTGGAAACAGAAAGCCGGCTTGTTGCCGCAGAGTCAGTCAGTTTTGATGTCGACGTTCAGTCGTCGGATGTTGATTTGGATAGCGACTTGCCTTCCGCGCAAGCTGCTTTGTATCACCTGTTCGATACCGTGAGTTCTGATGCATCGATTACGTCGGCAGCTGACGTAGTTAGCCTTGAAGAAACGGGCGGGGCCCAGCTTACTTCAGAAATTGGAGGCATTCCTCACCAGATAAGACGAAGCCAAAACGCGGAACATCACTGGTTGTTTGAAGTCGAAGTCCCCTCGTAGCGCCGCAAAACATGCTCGAATGCTGCAAGCCGTGGGGATTGAGCTGGCAGCCGTCTTTGCCGACAGACGGGTCGTGTCTCTCAGTAATTCACGCGGTCAGTTGCTGCCTCGATATTTGACGAATTCGCAAAAGAGATTCGCTATTTCGCTAGATGGAGTGGTGGAGAATTGCACTTGCTGGACGGCAACATCTTTCACACAGCTGGCATCGAGGTTACGGACGCAAAACTGATTCAGCTTTTGCCACCAGAATTGGAAACACGTTTAGACGCAAAAGAGAAGGCTTTTGCGGGACATTCATCAGGCCGAGTTTTCTGCACGTGGTTTCGATTAACTTGTTCTGCCGACGGATTCGTCTTTGAGGTTGCTAAGCAAACTGAAAGATAGCCGCTGATCATCAGTTTGGTGCAGCATCGTCGTTGTCGTTCGCTGGAAATAGCGAGGTCCAGCGTATATGGTTTCCACGAACCGATAGGCCTCTGTTTTATCATTTGGCAATTCGGTGTTTCCTGCCTGTGCACTTGCCAGCGTCAGACTTATTTTCTGGCGATGCTGTTATTTCACCGACGCAATCTTCGGAGCCGCTTATGTTACGCCACCATCTACTCATGGTGACTGTTCTTGTATTTGCAGTCGTTCGCCCTGCGTGGTCGGCGGACGTTTATGATGACCCCGAGAAAGCCAAAGAAGATCCTGATTTTCTACTTCAAGGTGAATACGAAAAAGACGGTGGCGGAATTCAGGTGGTTGCTCAGGCGGAAGGCAACTTTTGGGTCGTCATTTATAAAGACGGTTTGCCAGGAGTTGGCTGGAACGGAAGAGACAGGCAAACAGTTGAAGCCGATCGAAACGACGTCACAGACCTTGTTGAAGGTTACAGAAAAGTCGAACGCAAAAGCCCAACACTTGGAGCGACAGCTCCGGTTGGAGCCGTTGTTCTGTTTGATGGAACCAAAGAATCAGTCGAAAGACATTGGCAGGCGGGCGCTCGGTTAACCGACGATGGGTTGCTGATGCAGGGGGTTACCAGCACGGACGTGTTTCAGGATTTTCGAATTCACGCAGAATTCAGAACACCATTCATGCCAAAAGCGCGTGGTCAGGGGCGCGGCAACAGTGGTCTGTACTATCAGGGACGTTACGAAACGCAGATTCTTGATTCCTTCGGTCTCGAAGGTAAGGACAATGAGACTGGTGGAATCTATGAGATTCGTAGTCCGGATCTCAATATGTGCCTTCCGCCTTTGACATGGCAAACGTACGACGCCGAGTTTCGGGCGGCACGATTCGAAGACGGCAAGAAAGTTGCGAACGCGACGCTCACAGTTCGGCTGAACGGAATTACCGTGCACAGCAGCATTGAACTGCCACGAGGTACTCGAGCAGCACCAGTTGCAGAAGGACCGGAGGCTGGTCCGATCTATTTTCAGGACCACGGCAATCCAGTTCGATTTCGCAACATCTGGGTGCTTCCCGTAGACGCTCAGAAGGAAGCTCGCCGCCCCATTGTTCCAGGGTTTGAACGGTTTCATGCCTTCGATCCAACCAACGCCGTTGCTGGAGGGCAGTTGCTGCTTGGCGAACTGAACTGCCTGTCGTGTCACAACGCAGCGGACGGATTTAAGTCTAACGTGCTGACCAAAACAGCGCCAGTGCTGACAAATGTGGGAAGTCGACTTCGATCGGACTACATTTGGAAGTTCATTCAGGATCCTCACGGTGTAAAGCCTGGGACGACAATGCCATCGTTACTCGACCGTGTTCCAGAGGAAGAACGTAAAGCGGCAGCGACAGCCCTTGCAAGTTTTCTGTCGACAACGGGTTCGTTCAAAGATCAGGGGACCAACCGAGGTTTTGCGAACAGCGGCGACCGGATGTTCCATGAAATTGGTTGTATCGCCTGCCATGCCCCACGCAACGGCAAAGCGGCCAATCCAGCGACGTCAATTCCTCTCGTGGCTTTGGGTGAAAAATATGCCGTCAGCGGTTTGGAAGCTTTCCTAAAGAATCCTCATGAGGTGCGTCCGTCCGGTCGAATGCCGGGCTTTGACCTGCAGGATAATCAGGCGCGAGATCTTGCTCACTTTTTGGTTGGTCCACTCACGGTCGAACGCGGCGAGCCAAATGTTAAGTACTCGGTGTTCAATCAGGGCTTCGGCGAAATACCGGATCTGGGGACAATGAAAGCTGAATCCACCGGACAGACTTCTGGTTTGGATATTTCAGTCGCGAGCAAAGATAACGACTTCTCGATTCGCTTTGAGTCTTATTTTAATGTCGACAAAGCTGGTAACTATCGGTTCCATTTGGGATCGGATGACGGCAGCCTGTTGTTTATCGATGGCGATTCAATCGTCGATGTTGACGGCATTCACCCTCATACCACCAAGACTGGTGCGAAGAATTTGACTAAAGGTGTTCACCGATTGGTTGTCGATTATTCAGAAGTCGGTGGAGAAGAATCGTTATCTTTGGAATTGGAAGGCCCTGGGATTTCGCGCCAGCCAATCAGTGCCTGGTTGACTCTGAACGAAGATGGAAGCCCAGCGAAAGCTAAAGTAACCGAAGAACTAACGGATGCGGCAGCGATCGATGAGTTTATGTTTGATTCAGAACTGGTTGAAATGGGTCAGAAGCTGTTTGGTTCGCTGGGTTGTGCAAAATGCCACGAACTAAAACGCGACGGCGAATCAACTCCGTTTTCTTCGCCGCTTCCAGCGATCGCTGGAAGCGCTTCTGGCAAAGGCTGTCTAGCTGAAGTTGTTCCGCTCAACGCTCCGAACTACGAACTGAATAACGAGCAGATAGCATCGCTTAACGTCGCTTTGTCGGTGGGAACTTCGATTTCCGAATTAACTGCTGTCGAAAAAATTTCACATACGATGAAGGCCTTTAATTGTTATGGCTGCCACCAGCGTGATGGGCTGGGTGGACCCGAACCAGATCGGAATTTGCAGTTTATATCGCAGATCCCTGAAATGGGGGACGAAGGACGTGTTCCGCCTCGACTGGACGGCGTCGGTGATAAGCTTAAGAAAGCTTGGTTACGGAATGTGCTGCTTAACGGAGCAAACAATCGTCCGTATATGTTGACCCGAATGCCAAAGTTCGGACAGGCGGCGGAACATTTAGTAGACGCATTTGTGCAGACGGATCTAAAGCAGAATTCTGAACTCGTCAGGATGGACGATGTCGACCATCGCATCAAGGCCAATGGACGAAAGCTGGTTGGATCGCAAGGTCTGTCATGCATCAAATGCCACACATTTGGCAAATACAAATCGGCCGGTATTCAGGCTCTCGATCTGCAAACGATGTCGGCACGAATCAATGAAGGCTGGTTTCATCGTTACCTGCCTTTACCAGATGCACTGCGTCCCGGAACAAGAATGCCGACAGCCTTTCCTAACGGGAAAAGCGTTGTGCCGGAAATCTATGATGGTGACCCAGCCCGGCAGGTTGCAGCGATTTGGATGTATCTTTCTGACGGCGACAAAGCCAAAGTGCCGGATGGTGTTCTTGGAGGCATGATTGAACTTAAGCCCGATGACAGACCGGTCATCTACCGCAACTTCATCGAAGGACTCACTCCACGTGGAATCGCAGTCGGGTATCCGGAAGGGGCTAACATGGCGTGGGACGCCGACACGATGTCTTTGGCGCTTATCTGGCACGGTCGGTTTATTGATTCCTCGTTGCATTGGGAGGGACGCGGTCAGGGGAAACAACAGCCGCTTGGCGATCACACGCTTCGGTTAGATCAAACTGTACCGGTTGCGGTTCTTGAATCGGCTTCCGCTGCCTGGCCAACGCAGTCGCCAAAAGAAATTGGCTATCGCTTTCAGGGCTACCGTCTTGACGTCAGGGGACGCCCTGAATTTCGATATCGCACCGAAGACTTTGTGGTAAACGAACTGATTACAGCTGTCGCTCAGAAGCCAGATGCTGGCTTTGAACGGCGAATTCGAATTTCTGCAACAGTTACCATTAACAAGCTCTTTGTGCGAGCTGCCGTGGGCAACGAAATTCAGAAATCAGATGATGGCACTTATCTTGTCGACAACGCTATTCGCACCCGGATTCGCTCAACTGCAGAACCTGTCCTGCGACAGAGTGCTGGGAAGTGGGAGCTTTTAGTTCCCGTTTCGCTGAGCGGTGGAACTGCGGAAGTTGTTCAGGATATTGTCTGGTAACGCCGAGTTGTCGTCGTACTTTTACATCATTTCAACGCCGATCAAAGGTGATTTCATAATGCATTTTCTTCGATTACTTGTTGTTTGCCTGCTGACTGTGACGACAACAGCCCACGCCCAGGAATCCAGATCTGAAAAGCCCACCGAGGCAGATTACTATCCGATTTCAACGTTTGAAATTCCCAGGGATGTGGTTCTGGAAGCCAGTTCTTTTCAGATGATGCCCGATGGTAAAATGGCGGTCGCGTCGCGTCGGGGAGAAATCTGGATGATTGCAGATCCATTTGCCAAAGATGTCACGGCTAAGAATTTTACGCGTTTTGCTCATGGTCTCCATGAGGTGCTGAGTATGACCGAAAAGGACGGCTGGCTGTATATCGTTCAACGACCTGATGTTTCGCGTCTACGAGACACTGATGGCGATGGCATGGCGGACGAGTTTGAAGTCGTGAACGGTGATTGGGGTATTTCAGGCGACTACCACGAATACGCCTTCGGTTCAAAATTTGACAAAGACGACAACATCTGGGTGGTCCTGTGTCTGACGGGATCCTTCAGCAGCAACGTCGAATACCGTGGCTGGTGCGTTCGGGTGTCTGCTGACGGCACGCTGACTCCAACGTGCAGTGGCGTTCGGTCTCCAGGCGGCATCGGTGCCAACCAATATGGGGATGTTTTTTATACAGACAATCAAGGACCGTGGAACGGGACGTGCGAATTGAAACACCTGATTCCCGGGAAATTTATGGGGCATCCAGGCGGATTCAAGTGGTACGAAGATGCCGAATCATTTATTGGGTCAAAACCGCAGGAACCAACCAGCGGCAGTCGCATTATGACGGAAGCGAAGCGAATTCCGGAATATGAACCTCCGTGCATTCACTTTCCATACGACAAAATGGGTAAGTCGGCAGCTGGAGTTGCCTGTGATCGCAGCGAGGGGAAGTTCGGACCGTTCAGTAATCAGATGTTTGTCACTGATCAGTCGTTCAGTACCGTTATGCGATGTTGCATGGAGAAAGTTCAGGGACATTGGCAGGGGGCGTGCATACCGTTTCTGGAAGGTTTTGATTCCGGTTCGCTGGGGCTGGAAATTACCAGTAACGGTCACATGTTTGTTGGCGGAACGAACCGCGGATGGGGATCACGTGGCCGTAAACCATTTGCGGTCGAACGGGTCGACTGGACAGGTAAAGTGCCCTTTGAAATCCACGAAATGAAGCTTAAGCCTGATGGCTTTGAGCTGACGTTTACACATGAAGTTGAGCCTGCTGCTGTCGAGGACGTTGCGTCGTACAAAATGTCAACGTACACCTACATCTATCAGGAATCATATGGCAGCCCCGAGGTCGATCACACGACTCCAACAATCGCCCGGGCGATCGTCGGAGCTGACCGAAAAAGCGTTCGACTCTACATTGATGGGTTACAGGAAGGCCACGTTCACGAACTGCATGCCGAGGGTGTTCTGTCCAAAGCAGGATTGCCTCTGCTGCATAACGAGGCCTACTACACTCTGAACTATTTCTCAGCGGCCGATTAGCAGGATCCCTTAATTGTCCCAATGACTGCAAAATACGTCAGTTTTGTCTCAGCGAACCGTCCCTGTTTTGGGGAGTGAACTCTGGAGAACTCGCCGTTTCATTGGTTGATCCGACGATATAGGTAGCGTAAGTTAGCTAGCGGGCGAGCTTATCTTAAATCGTTCAGGAGGCCGCCTGGATCAATTGATCGAAGATCGGAGTGCACCCCAAGGGTTGCGAATTACAGGAAAAGGCGAGCCACCGTCGGGTGGCACGTCTTATTTTGGGCTTCGCCCGAAGAAACGTGCGGGCGGAAGGCAAATGAGTGAGGGAGTTTGAGAATAGCGAGCGGGTGACAATTCAAATTTTCGGCTGAGGCTTCTTCTTGGAATTCGTCTCGCGATTTTTGTTGGCGTCCTTCTTCTTTTTCTCTGCGGAGGGCTTCTTTGCATGAGGCCGTTCTGCGTGTTTAGTTTTCTTGCTGTGATCAACCGTGTTCGGGGCATCGCACAAGTCTGACTGTGATTTGCTGCCATCCTGCTGTTGGAATGAAGAACCAGCAATGAAAGCACAGCAGCCTTTCACACCAGGAATACCGTAACTTTGGTCAAGACTGCGAATTGCAAAGCCGACGTCTTTAAGTTCTTCATTGACCGAAGTAGCGACGACGCTGAGCCCCGTCGAAAGCCCAATTACGGCCACCGTGCCCACTAATACGGCTTCTGCCGAAAGAATGACTCCAGCTTCATCCTTCCATAATCTCTGGGACCACTTCATTTCTCAAAACTCCCATACGGTTCTTTCCAGATCTCGGTTTTCGCTCTGAAAACTAGAGATCCGGTTATGTCGATTTTAACGAGTGTACGGGCAATCTGAGCCGAATCACGACAAAAATGGATGAGTGGGGCATTTGCGTTGTTGTTAGTGCGCAGCAAAAAAAGGCTGGTAATAGCAACGCTATCACCAGCCTTTTGTTGTGTTTCTGCACGAAAACAGAATCGATCGTTGTTCTCAGGACTCGGCAGAAGAGGCTTCGCTTCGATCCCTAAATACCAATAGGAAAATGATCAGTATAAACAGGGCAAACCCAGCAGGTGCGTACCAGAATCGACTGAAGTCGATTGAGCCATCAACGGTACATTTTTGAGCCCACCAACCGAACGCCTGCGCGCCTATTCCGAGGCCAAAGCCTTGAGTCAGCATTACCACAAGAGACTGTGCCTGGTTCCGAACTTCCGGCTTCGCCTTCTTGTCGGTGTAGATCATACCCGTCACAAAAAAGAAGTCGTAGCAGATTCCATGGAGCAGAATTCCGAGAAAGACTGGCAAAGTCAAAAGTGCGCCTTCTTGACCGAAGGCAAATCCCCAAAGCCCGTAGCGGACAACCCATGCAAACATACCGATTGCCAGCATCCACTTGACGCCCAATCGAGCAAAACAGAGGGGCATGATTAGCATGAAAAATATTTCGCTCATCTGTCCGGTGCTCATGGCTCCGGTGGTCGATCCAAAGAGGGTTACTCCCATTTCGTCGACAAACCCGTAGCCTTTGGCGTAGTATCCCGCCAGCGGAATACAGATGAAGAATGATGCGATGGCGAAGACAAAGAACCCTTTATCCTTCAGCAGCGACCATGCATCAATGCCGATGATTTTTCCCAACGAAATCGACTCTCCCTTGGCCGAAGGGCTTGTTTTCGGCAGAGTCAGGCAATAGACCCCGAGGATCGCCGAGGCTATGGCGGCAGCGTGAAAAATATGTGGGGAATTGTCGTTGAACTTTTCGGCGTTGTTTGTGACAAGTCGCGCGCCCCACATTACCCAATTCCCGACGATCCAGCCAATAGTCCCCAAGACACGGACCACGGGAAATTCTTTTTCCCCATTTGCTAAATGCTTAAAAGATAGGCTGGCTGTTAGTCCTAAAGTCGGCATAAAGCACAGCATGTACCCCAAAAGACAAAGGATCATCGGATGTGTGAATTGTTGCAGCAGCGTCTCCGGTGCGCCTGCTTCCGCGAGCGACGGAGTGATCCATAACAAGCCGGCTCCAACAAGATTCAAAATCGCAAGTACCTTTTCGGTGTTCAGAAACCGGTCGGCAATCAAACCCACAGTCAATGGGGCGAGGATGGCTGCGATTGGCGCTACTGTGTACGCTGCGGCATCGTAAGACCCGCCTGCGCCTGCCGCTGTCATTCCTTTATCTTTAAGGAATCCAAACATCGCAACATACCATGCTCCCCAGATGAAAAACTGAAGGAACATCATAATGGAGAGTCGGGGGACAATTCCTTCGGCAGTTACCAAACTCCCGAAAGCAGATTCACTGGTTTGGTGAAACTCAGCGTTCGGTGAAGGGGTGTCCGATGTTTTTTTCTTCTCGCTCATCGTTAATAGGTCTCCGCAATGCAGAAAAGTGAAGCGAATATTAAGCAGAAGTAAGAATCTACAAAGAACGCTTCAGTTCGTGTACCAGCGAGGACTTGTGGATGCGAGGAATTCTGAAGTTTGCTGCCCCACGGCTGCAAAGTTCATGGTAGTGCCGTCTGCAGATTGGTGGTTGTCAGCGGCATCAAACTGGCACATAGGCTGCCATTCCGAGTTTTAGTTTCGGATACGTACTTCTTCCAATCCTGTGACATCAATACGGTCGCTTTTAACGGTTCCGTCAAACCAGCGTTTTCCCTTGAGTCCGACGGACCGACCAACATACTGTTCCAGGTTTACTGTGCTGTCAGGCTTTAGATGAGCCAAAAGCTTTCCGTCTGGTGAGGTTAGAAGATAAGGACTTTCAGTATCACCCGCTCCGCGTTGTACGTAGCCCGCTCCAACATACTGGCCGGTTGAAGGTGAGTTTGTTGGTGCCAATGCCACGTTAGAAGACGTTGGTGGCACGTCCATAAAGTTTGTATCGGGCAGAAATTGGCCCGACGTTTCATATGGAAACGGCTGGTCCATTGAAATTGAATTTTGCATTCCGTCACTGCTCATCCCGTTTGTCGGGAATCCGAACTGAGTTGCCAGCAGATCAGAATCGCGTTTTTCTGTTGCCGACGTGAGGCGATTCAGATCTTCTATTTCAGCCTTCCTTTGTCGATACCTGGAAATCGCCGGATACCTTAGGTCGATCTGACCGGCGACAGGTTTGAATGTCGCCTTACCCTGAAGCTCAAGGTAGCTTTGTTCGATGGCATCCAAATTCCATTGAGATGGGTCTGACAGAATCATGTTACGGAACTGCTGGTCGACCTGCTGCAGTTCACGTTGTTCGTCGCGGATCTGCTTGAGCTTCACAAGCCGCTGACTTGGGGAGAACCGTGACGTGTTTTGGAGATCAGGTTTTGCGGTATTGTCAGTGTCTTCCGACTGGGTTTGCGCCATCTGTTCGGCAACGTTTGATGGCACGACATACGGATTTTGATCATGCTGTGCACGGACGTCTTCTCCAACCGGAACAACAGCTGTACCGGGAATCCACCGAAACTCGCGTGACGGTGGAGTAATCTTGAACATCTGTTTTGGACCGGACAGTGTATCCACTTCTTTCTGTCCAAGAATCACGATCTTCTCGCCAGCCATCATCTTTCGTTGCCAAACGTGAGTTTCATCGCCGAACGAGCTGCCGACAAATACGACGACATTGCTTTCTATGATGTCTCCCTTTTCAGCACCGGTTTGCTGGACATACTTGGAAGGGATCCAGCTGAAGCTGCCCTCCGGAGGATCAATCATGTACCAGCCACCGGGATCGTGCCGACGAACGGTAACTTTCGAATCTCGCGCCAAAACCTTGGTTGGGTAAAACGCTTCGCCGCCACCACTGCGCACGTAGGCTTCATCCACTACGACGCGCGCTTCGTAAGGAAACTGCCGTACCTGGCCGTTAACAGCCGAGGTAACGAAAACGGTTGCTGCAAGTAAGATTAAAAATCTGCTCATCATCGTACATCCATATCGAAGATTTGTTCTTCAACAGTACAAAAGCGAGTCTCTGAATTTGTAGTACTCATTGGCACTTCAGACACTGCTGCTTTGTCGAGTGCTGTACCTGTATCACGTCCTTTCCGGCATTGGGAGGCGATTTTAGCGCTGTTTCGAACCTGTATGCGTCTTGCTGCCCGCCAAACCGGTGTCGTCCGGCAGCATTTGCCGAACACTGTGGCGTTTCCAGTCATTGATGCGCTTTGGCCGCATGATATTCCGGAACGGGCTCAAGTTACTGTCGGCTGGCGATCCCGGAGGCGCGCATTAAAAAAGGTCGTTACCACTTTCGCAGCAACGACCTTTGTTTTTGTTGTAGCAGCTACAGCTATTAGAAGCCTCGGCCACTGAAGCCGCTGAACAGGAAGTTGAACTGTATCAGACTCAACAGCACATTCCCGACTTCTTCAGCAATCGTGTAGCGAAGCATGACAATATCGTTTGGCTGAATCAGAACCCGTTCAGATGGATTCTGCAGAGCCTTATTCAAGTCGACTTTCAGCGTAATTGTGTTTCCGCAGGGAAGTTCACGGATGACTAGCACTTCCGAAGGTTGGCACTGGCCAGCTCGACTCCCACCTCCACCACCACCGCCCATGCCACCACCGCCTCTGCCACCACCGCCACCGATGGCACTGATGCCTGTGCCCGAATTCCCGAGTGGTCCTCCGGCCATGGCAATCGCACCGAGCACGTCGAGATCTTTGTCGCGAGGCAAAAGATGTTCGCCACCGCCAAGCATACCAGCTGTAATAAAAGTTTCTCTGTCGCGACTTCGGATAATTACAATGTCGCCATCACTAAGCAGGATGTCATTCTGATTAAAGACTGGTGGGTGATTCGGATGATATCGCAGCGGAATGCGAGTTACGTTAGGAGCATCAGGCTTCGGTGATTCGTTACAGAAGCAGACATCTTCACAATCCTGGCAATTCTGAGCGGATGCATTGGCCAGAATCTGGTCGTAGTTGACGCCGTCTTGAAACAGGCCCCGGTAAATGAGGATTTCGTTTTTGGCGTCGAGGCCCGGCATGCCACCGGTTTCGCTAAGAGCGTGGAGTACGTCGTTCTCATAGGCGGGCAAGTCGACGAGTTGTCCTGTTCCCCGTTTTGAAACATCGGCAACACCACCAGATTCTTCGCGAATGACGAGGACCCGGACTGACCGTCGTCGAATCATAGTCAGGCTGACAACCTGGCTGTCTATCGGAAGAATTGGGTCAACGCCCCCCACATAGGCTTCTCGGACTGCTTCTGAAGCCTGTATCAAGGACATGCCTTCCAGGTTGATTGGATCAACGATCGGCAAGGCCAGTGTTCCGTCTTCGCGAATCGGAACGGGGAAGCCAACCGCCGGTGGAAGCGATGAATTTTCGGGATAATGAACAGGAGGCAACTGCTCGTCATCACCCAGCACACCCTTGATGTAAACACCAAGTACGTCGCCAGGTCCAAGTGCATAGAATTCTGGTGAATCCTGTCGCAAGCGGAGCAGCGAAATGTCTTCGAAGTCGTCTTTTTGTTCTGCATACAGCAGATCGCGTGGCAATCGGGAAACAGGTATTCCTGTTACGCCGTAGCTGCCCAGAAATGAAGAGCAGCCTGTGGTTGCCCCGGTAATTATTAAAACCGCAAGGCAGCAAAGTGTACGACGTCCAGATGTGGCCGCGGTCACGAAGTTGTGCTGTTGGAGCTTATTTGGTGATATGACCGTCATGAGATTTCCTCCATCTTCAAATCGTGAAGATGTCTCGTCACTTTAGCTTCGGTCCCCGAAGCGAACCCACTTGGAAAGAAAAACGCCGCTGAAATCTGGTCGGATTGACCTTACTCGTAAGGTCTAACAGGAATCGGGGGACTTGGCCCGTTTTCAATCGGTAGAAGCAACCCTTCGGCTGGTTCAGGCGGCGGGTCCAACAGGTTTCCACCGTTGGCTCCAATAGCGGCACCACCCATGTACATGTTGTCATATGGGTTGACCGTCCGCGCTGTTCTTGCAACTTCGATGTTGGTGCGAGCGGTTGGTGAAATTGGAATCTCACCTATAGCTCCGTAGCCATCCTGCTTAGCGGCGAGTGCTCCGTGCGAGAAGCCGTCGAACCATGCATTTGTCTTGCATCGTCCTTCCGGAGTCTGGAATTGCGGTTTCCAGTAGCATTGCGGAGGCAGTGTTGGCTGGCATCCGTTGCCACCATCAAGAATGTTGCGGTAGCCGTCCTTGAAACCCTTTGCAAAGTGCGTTGGGTAGTCAATTTCGTTGTAACACCATGACCAGTGTCCCCAGGCTTTTTGAGCAAGGATGTGATTCCGGATTTCCATCTCACATGAGATGATTCCGTCAGACATCGAGGTACACCCTGAGAAGCTTATGGTCATTGCCAGCAGCAACATTCCAATTGTTATGCGTTTCATCTTCCCTGACTCCGCTTGCGATTCAGTTTTCGCAGAAGCAATACGTCTGTGTGAATCGTAACTCGAATTTAAATGGCCCATTACTCAACGACTGGTTGATCGTTGCCGTTCGAAACGGCACCCTTCAGGTGGTGCTGGGAAGTCTGTTCCGTGACGTGCGAACGTACACGGTTTAGTGATACCAGAGCGGCCTCCGACACCAGTTGGTCATCGCTCTGTAACAACTTTTCAAGTTGATGAGTGCAGCCTGCGGCGTCTGCCCCAAAGTCGCCCAGAGTTGAAGCCGCTACTGCGACAATTGTCGGTTGACTGTCTTTCAACAGCAGTTCAAGACCTGTAACACAACCCCCTGTCCATTCAGTTCCAGCACAGTTTCTCAGACTGGCAGCAGCCTGAGCCCGAATATCAGCATCAATGTCGGTCAAAAGTGACAACAGTTCGTTCACACCCGCCTCGTCAATGGCACCCCGCTGAATCAGAGTGTCACGGCTGGTCACTTTCAGAAGTGGTGATGAAGTGTGACATGCCTCGACAAGTGCGTCGTTAATTGATTGATCGGGCAATGAACATTCTGTCAGCATTGCGGCGGCCAAAGCCTTCACGCCGTCATCCTCGCCAGACTTCAGAGCCCGAAGCAGGTTGTCCTGATTCTCGATCGGGTTCTCGATCCACTCAGACAGTTCGGCGAATGTGACACGGCTTTTCGAAGAAGCCTTCCATGCGGACTTTGCGGGAGTGCTGTTCACTTGAACAGTCGCTACTTCAACGATCTGGGCGTCAATACCAGAGTCGCTTTCGAAACCAACTGTTTCGATGGTTGCTGCTTTCGCTGACAGCACAGACATGAAGTGAGTAACGTTTGAGTCCGGCGAAGCAATGCCTTCCATTTCGGCAAGTTCCCAGCCCGTGTCAACAATCTCCACTCGACCAGAGTCATCTGCAATCGAAGCCTCAGTTTCGGTTGCGTTAGCCGTCACATCAATTTTCTGCTTAACCTCGTCCAGCGATGCCAGCACTGCGTCTTTTTGCAGCGACCCGGTTGGCAAAACGCGAATTGCCGATGCCTTTAATTCAGTGGTCTCCTGAATCTGTTTGTTTGACTGAAGAGAATCAGCCACCACGATGGCTTTTTTCGTCCGAAGTTCAGAGGGACTGAAGGTCCGGCTTGAGTTCATCGATGCGATAAACTCCATTCGCTCTTTGGCGACCGAATTTCCCGGGTCAGCTTTCAGTGCCTGGCGGTACATTGCCTGAGCGTGAGTCATTCGCCCTTGATTTTCGAAGACGCGTCCGACAGCGACGAGCCGTTCAGTCGACGAGCCATTGGCTCCTCGACCTGCTGGTGAGCTGACGAGTGCGTCCACTGCCGCACACCCGACGCCGACCACCGACAGTCCGGTTCCAAGAAGGAAAGCGTGTACAATACGGTTCCAGTGCATTTTCATTTCCCCCTGAGCAGTTGAGAAGCCGCCAGCCCCAGCGGTTACTGCTTTTCGCTATCGCGAACAGAAAAAGGCACCGTCGTTGACAAGTTGCCGCGGACCGGTACTGTGAGATTTCCAATCGAGGACCAGTGAAGTTTGCACGGTTGAGAGAGAGAGAGAGAGAGAGAGAGAGAGAGAGAGAGAGAGAGAGTTTGTTTCCAAATCGCATCGTGCAATGCCCACGTCCGCTGTAATGATCGGTTTCATTACAGGCGAACTATGGGTTGAAATCAGAAAAACTGACGTGATCGGTAGAATCCGTATTGACTTGTTGGAAAACGACGGCCGGTAAAGAACGAATTTAAAGCGCCAACCCTGCAGCCAATGACTTATCTACCTCCAATCCTACTGGTAATACTGCTCGTTCGTGCCGTCGGCTGGAGGAAGGCGATCCGCGAAACCTCTGCTGTTTCCGCCGCAAACTGGGCGATTGTCGCCATCGTGACGCTGCTGCTTTGTTGCCTGCTGATGCTAAGCGACAGCGTGGGGCTGCGAACGCGTTCCGGGCTGCAATATGCCGCGGCCGTCATGTTGCTCACCCCATTAGTTGACATCCTCGGGGCCCGGCGTCCGGGACACAACGCCTGGCCTTGGTTCGTCGTGTTGCCCATGATCGCCGTACTTCAATGGCCGGTGGTTTCGCAGCTAGTCGCAGGAAATGCCGGTATTGCAGTGGAGGTGCCCACACCAACGTTTTGTGGCTTCCTTTTCGTTGTCATTATGGGCTGCGGAAACTACTTCGGAACAAGTTATACCGGAGCCAGCCTGTTGCTTGCCGGCGCGTGCGTTCTAACTGCCCTGCCTGTGACAGAGTGGGTGGATTATGGCAGCCCGGCTTTCCTGTTGACGGCCTGTATTTGTCTACTTTTAGCCGCGTTTTGTGTTCCTTCCCAAATCTCAAATCCACCACCTCGAGTCGCGGATGAGCGGCTGCATCAGCACTTGTGGGCCGATTTTCGAAACATCTACGGAATGGTCTGGGCTAAACGTGTGATGGATCGCGTGAACCAATTTGCTGTTCGCGAAAAATGGACTGTGCAGATGACTCTGGACGGCTTTCAGTCCCTTACCGAACACCAACGGGATATTGGAATTCGGCAGAATTCACCGGACTCTGAACAGCTTTCGATCGATGACCGTCCGTTGGTGATTTTATGCTGGGTGCTTCGAAGATTTGTCGACGATGGCTTTCTTCTAAAATACCTGCCGCAGTCGATTGTTGCGCCGAATGCTTCAAGCCGACCAGCGGATTGATGGCGTTACACCGGTTCATCGCGACCGGGGCGAAGCAGCGAATGAGCTTCACAGATCGCTCCGTACATTTCCGGACGGCGATCTGCCATTCGATCAATCACGTGTTTTCCCGGAACTCGGACAATTCGCTTTGCTCGAGCTGCTTCCACGTTAATGACTGCTCTGATAACCCCTGCGTCCACATGGTCCGCTGAATCAAGTGTTGCTCCCACGGGATCACAAATACGACTGCGTCCAATAAAGGAAAAACCGCGTTCCGTTCCCACGCGATTGACCGCCGCAAAGTAAATTCCATTCTCCATCGCTCGCGAATTCACTGAAAAAGCGGACATATACTCGGCGCCGGGCGGCCAGTTTGTCGGAAGTAAAACCAAGTCAGCACCCTGCAATGCCAGAACCCGTGTTGCTTCCGGAAAGCCGCCGTCGTAACAGATGAGCATCCCGATTCGGACACCGTCCGCTTCGAAGACCTCAAACGGGCGGTCGCCGGGTGTTGTAAATCGGTCGACGCCCAGAAATGGCAAATGTATCTTCCTATAGCTGCCAATCAGGCCCTTGGGGCCAATCAACACGGCCGTGTTAAAAAGTCGGTCGCCGTGTTTCTCCAGCATTCCAAACACAGTAAAGCAGTCTGCCGCAGCACAAATTTCGGTCGCCGCTTGCACTGATTCACCGTCTATTGCTTCAGCACACAGCATGGCTTCTTCCAGCGAATCGAAGCAATAACCTGTGATATAGCATTCTGGAAATACGATCAGTCGGCTTCCCGCGAGAACTTCCTGTTCAATGGCCACCTTCATTCGGGCAAGATTTCCCGATCGATCGGCGAGCGTCACATCTGTTTGAATGCCTGAAATTTGCATGTTTTCTCAACACCTTTTAATTGGATAGCACTGACACCAATGCCAATACGTTTGTCGCAGATTCTGCCGGATTCGAGACTGATGATAGTGTTCTAATTGGAAAAGATTTACCGATTGCATCAGTTTTTTAAATTGTAAGAGGCTGCGGCGTCGATGTAAGTTTTCGGATAGCAGAGTTGGCTTCCACACATTGCCAAGATCACGTTTGGCGAAGATTACTTTGAGATCAACTGTTTAAGGTGCAAACCCGTGAAGGCGAACAAAAGGCGAACAGGCATTCTGTTGTCTATGCTGGCGGCCATGGTGTCCAGTGTTTTATTCACTGGTTGTCAGACATCCATTGGCGGACAGACATTGCCATCGGCAACTTATCTGGACGACGATGTTCAGTACTTCCCAGCCGGACCTGAATTCAAACTAACAAATCAGGTGGAAGCGGGGCGCAAGTACCAGCTTGAACAGGAACAGCTACGCGGCGGTTCGATGTAATCAGTATCCGCGTTGCAACATAATACACCAAACGGTTCGAATCGCAGGCTTCGAGCCGTTTTTGCGTTTTCTGATTCGGGTCACACCGTTTGCACGTTGGTTGAGTCGCCGCTATTGGCTTACTTCAATTATCAAGCGGCAACGCCAGTCGACCTGACTTGTCACAGACTTTGGTGTCTTCGAATACTTTGTGTCTGTTAGTCTTCAGCTCGACTGCCATCGCCGCACATCTTTACAATTCGCGGGTCAAACCGAGCGACGACTTCCACAAGGTCTGACTGGTCTGCCATAACCTGCTCGATGGTCTTGTAGACGCCTGGAACTTCGTCGGCTCCGGCGGAGAGAACTACGATTCCACGTTTTTCGAGCGACGTCTGAATGGCTTTGAAGTTGAACTTGTCCTTCGTCTGACGTCGCGACATGATTCGGCCTGCACCATGAGCAGCCGAATTAAAGCTGGCGGCGTTTCCCCTGCCGCGAACAACAAAGGCTGGATCGGCCATCGATCCGGGAATGACTCCCAGTACTCCCGCTGCAGCCGGGGTGGCACCTTTGCGATGTACGACCACTTCTTTGCCGTTGTGAACTTCTTTCCACGCAAAGTTGTGATGATTTTCGACATCCGCGATTACTCGAGCACCCAGGATTTTCGTCACACTTTTGTGAATTACGTCATGGTTGGCTGCGGCATAATCGCCCATCAGATTCATGGCGGCCCAGTAGTCCTGTCCTTCGGTGGAATTCAGTTCCAGCCATGCCAGCCGACTATGGTGAGCATATTTGCGAGGCAACTGACGGCTGGCAATTGTCGAATACGTCGAACAAACGGCTGCCCCCGTGCCGCGACTACCGCTGTGACTCAGCAACGCAACATACTGTCCCGGTGGCAGGTTCAATTCTGGTGCCGGTTCGGAAATCGTGAACACTCCAAATTCGACAAAGTGATTGCCCGAACCTGAAGTTCCGAGTTATTTTCGAGCCTTGTCTTTGTTTTCACGGGTAACTCTGGAAACTGACCAGTTCTGGTCCAGCACAGGGTGGTCTTTCGGCCGTTGCTGTCCAACCCCCACTCCGAATACTGTTCCGTTTTCCAGAGCGTTTCGGAAATGCTGAGACTGTTTCGCTAGCGATTCAACTGGAATGTCCAGCACGGAAAGTTTCATTCGGCACGCAATGTCGACTCCCACAGCATACGGCACCACCGCTCCGTCCAAAGCCAGAACTCCGCCGATGGGAAGTCCGTAGCCGATATGAGCATCCGGCATCAGTGCAGCACCGACAGCGTTTGGCAACTGACAGGCATCTTCCATTTGATGGTGAGCGCCATAGTCGATGTTTTCGCCCCATGTTCGATACAAAATCACTTCGTCAACGACTTCTTCAGATTCGCTCAGCAGTTCCTGAGCGAATCCATTCATGATTGGGTCTCCCACAAACAGCGTCGGCGACTCAACCACTTGTTTGAGGCGTTTTTTGATTTCACCCTTTGATAGTTGCTTTTGCGCAGCCAATTCCTGTACGGCTGCGATGGCCGCCTTAGCATATTCGCGAGGTACTCCAAGTTTTTCTAATTGTCGAGCGTTCATGTGGAAAAGCAGTTGTGGAAAACGCGATGCCGCGACTAACCGGTTTGTAGTCTTGAATAATGATTGCATTCCAACTGACACGGAATTTTAAAGAAGGTTCCCGCGTGCACCCTGACTTGTAGCCATTGGGGTGGCTCGTTAGTCGCAACGTATTTGATCGGAATTTTCGCAAAGCCTGATTTGGGCAGCAGAACATGGATGTAAATCCCGGCGCAAAGCGTTTGCAAGCGTGGATCCTGTTTTGGGAGCGGTCCGAAAACCGCTCCGGCGAACTTCTCAATACAATCACCATGCGTGAGGGAGTGAAGTTTGCAGTGGCGGGATTCACCTGCTTGCGCCGTGAACTTGTGGACTTGTGATTTTAAGTCCGCCTATTTAGCGTTTTACGAAATGGCGTAGCGAAACTCGTCAAGGGTTTCGGCCGGTAAAAGCTCAGGACAGGGTCGAAAGTCCTGCCGCCTTTCGCGACGCGTGACTGCACCTTTTCGGAATCTGCTCCAGACACTGGAATTGCGTTCTGCTGGTATCGGATCAATTCTTAGACGGCGTTTTCGCGCTGCTGTTTTAGTAGATGCTCGGCTCAGGATCCTGACCACCGTCGGCATGTAGGAATCGAAAGTCACAGCCAGCATTAGCCTGAGTTGTTTCGTCGAAGTACAGCTTGCCGTAGCCTCGAGTGAATCGATTTTCAGGTTGTTTCCAGGCTGCTTTTCGACTGGCCAGTTCCTCATCGCTGATTTCGAGTTGTAGAGTCTTGGCGTCGACATCCAGTGTGATTAGGTCGCCATCCTGAACGAGTGCTAACGGGCCACCAACAAATGATTCCGGAGCCACGTGCAGTACACAGGCTCCATAACTGGTGCCGCTCATGCGAGCATCGCTGATCCGCAGCATGTCTCGCACGCCTTCGGCCAGCAGGTACTTTGGTATCGGCAGCATGCCCCATTCCGGAATTCCCGGAGCCCCCAGCGGACCGGCGTTCTGAAGAACAATGACGTGATCTTTCGTTAGCTTCAGCGCCGGATCGTCAATACGAGCTTTCAGGTCGGGATAGTTTTTGAAGACAACAGCCGGACCTTGATGTCGATGCAATTGAGCTTCCGCCGCAGACGGCTTGATGACCGCTCCGTCTGGACATAGGTTACCACGCAGTACCGCCAGACTGTTCTTTTCGCAGACGGGATTATTGCGTGGGCGAATCACGTCAGTGTCGTAGACTTCCGCATCTTTGATGGCATCGCGAAGTGTGGTTCCAACGACATTTGGCGCGTCCAGCTTCAGCAAGTCAGAAATAATCGCCAGCAGTGCTCGTAGTCCACCGGCCTCAAAAAAGTCTCCCATCACGTACTTGCCAGCAGGCCGCAGGTTTCCAACGACAGGCGTGGTTTGAGATATTTCGTCGAAGCGTTCCAGCGTTAGCGGCACCTGAGCTCGCCCGGCCATGGCCATCAGGTGAACGATGGCATTTGTCGAACCGCCAATGGCCATGAGTGTCGTGATGGCGTTATCGAAGGCATCGGCCGTCATAATTTCTTGCGGCTTGACATTATACCAGGCCAGTTCGACGGCCTGCCGCCCCGTTGCAGAAGCCATTCTTGAATGCGACGAATGTGTGGCTGGCACGGAAGCAGACCCCGGAAGACTCATACCCATCGCTTCGGCAATGGATGTCATCGTCGATGCGGTTCCCATTGTCATGCAGTGCCCCGGTGATGCAGCAATATGGTCTTCCAGTTCGCACCACGCATCGCAGCCCAATCGACCGGCACCGCGTTCTGCCCAGTACTTCCATACGTCGCTGCCGCTGCCTAGTTGTTCGCCTCGCCAACTTGTCTTGTTCATCGGGCCGCCCGGCATGAAGATAGACGGAACGTCTGCGCTGAGTGCCCCCATCAACAACGCTGGAGTTGTTTTGTCGCAGCCGCCCATTAATACGGCCGCATCGATGGGGTAAGTTCGCAACACTTCTTCGGCTTCCATCGCCAGAAAGTTGCGGTAGTACATGGATGTGGGTTTCATGAAGCTTTCTGAAAGCCCCATTACCGGCACTTCGACGGGAAAGCCGCCTGCCTGCCAAACGCCGCGCTTAACTTCTTCGACACGCTGTTTGAAATGAGCGTGGCAGCTGATTAGATCGTTCCATGTGTTCAGGATGCCGATGACCGGCTTTCCCTCAAATTCTTCTGTGCCAAATCCAGCCTGCTTCTGTCGCGACCGATGACCGAACGAGCGTAGATCGTCCGGGCCAAAATAACGGTAACTACGAAGCTGTTCGACGGTGCGTTTTTCTCGTGAAAACATCTGTGACTGCAATTGGAAAAGGGGCTACGGAAGGAAACCAATATGTTGAAACGGAACACACGGTTGAAGAATGTGGATGATCACACTTCAGTATCGATCGTTGAATGATGTACAGAAACCCGGCTGTATGGCCAGGCCGGGTTTCTATCTGCGAGTCCTGTTCGACCGCCGTAGATGGCCGGTTCTTAAATTGTTGTGGAAATAAATCCGCCGTCCACAACAATATTCTGACCAGTGACGAAGCTGGATGCCTTCTGAGCCGCCAGCCACACGACCGCTCCTGCAAGTTCTTCAGACGTCCCGAAGCGAGCCATCGGAGTGTGACCGATAATCTGTCCGCCGCGTGCTGTGTAGCTGCCGTCTTCGTTAAACAACAGAGCCTTGTTTTGTTCGGCGGGAAAGAATCCCGGACTGATCGCGTTGACGCGCACGCCCTTTGTTGCCCACTCGCGTGCCAGAAACTGTGTCAGGTTCAGGACGGCCGCCTTGGCTGCTGAGTACGCGACGACTCGAGAAAGTGGAATCATGCCTGCCATTGAGGCAATGTTGATGATGCTGCCTCTCGCGTGTTTCAGCATGGTTTCGCCAAATACCTGAGCTGGCAACAACGCGCCACCTAGAAGATTCAGATCAAACACGGCATTCCATGCGTCGGTGGGCAGTTTGCAAAAGTCGCTTCCGGGAGGCAATGTTGCATCCGGTCGGTTGCCGCCAGCCGCGCTGACCAGAATGCTCACGGGCCCCAGCTTTTCGTTAATTGCATCGCGAGCGGCCGCCAGAGACTCTGGATTCATCGCATCCGCCGCATGAAACATAGCGGTTCCGCCAGCGGCCTCAATTTCCTTTACCCGAGCGGCTCCGCGTTCTTCACTGCGACCAAGCACGGCAATCTTTGCCCCGTAAGCGGCCAATGCGTCTGCCATACCGCCTCCGAGAGTTCCCGTGCCTCCAATGACAACCGCCACATCGTTGCTTAAATCGAAAAGATCGTTCTTCATCTTCCTGAGACTGCTTTCCAAAGAATCTGTCAGATAATCAATGGCGGAAGACACCTTCGCTCCACCGGCTTCCACATTCCAGGAATGTGCCTGCTGACTTGCAGGTTATCGTTCTGCCGAAGACAGTTACACCGCTGACACGAAGTTTGCCGAAACAAAACCTGCAACGCCTCGTCTTCCACCGATTCGGCGGTCTTCTGACGGTGGAATTCACGCTCAGCGAAGCCCCTTGCGCGACGGAGCTTCATCCGCTGGCTTCAGCGAAATCCGTCGACCCAACGTGCTAAGAAAATTGTAAAACGTGCGAATGGCCGGTTCATCGCCAAACATACACTCCAGAAAAAAATAATCATGACGATTGATACACCTGCATGGGTTCGAGACGCGATATTTTACCAGATCTTTCCCGACCGGTTTGCTCGCAGTGGGCGAGTGGAAACCAACGCCAATCTGGAATCGTGGCACAGTCCGCCCACCGCATATGGCTTCAAAGGTGGCGATCTGCACGGCGTGACTGAACGACTGGAGTATCTTCAGGATCTTGGAGTTACTGCAATTTACTTCTGTCCGATTTTTTCATCGGCAGCCAACCATCGCTACCACACGTACGATTACCTAAACGTTGATCCACTTCTTGGCGGCAACGACGCGTTGCGAGAACTGCTGGATGCGGCTCACGCAAGAAACATGCGAGTTGTATTGGATGGCGTTTTTAATCATGCAAGTCGCGGCTTCTGGCAGTTTCATCACGTGCTGGAAAACGGAGGGGCATCGCCCTATCGCGACTGGTTTCATTTTGACCCTGAACGGTTGAACGGTCATCGCCCGTTTCAACCATACCCTGTCGAATCTGCAGAAGCGGCGCTGGAAGCTGGAACCGGAAGCTACGAAGCCATTGGATACGGAGCATGGTGGAATCTTCCGGCATTACCCAAGTTCAATACAGACTGCCCGGCCGTTCGTGAATTTCTGCTGAACGTTGCGACGCATTGGATTGATTTTGGCATCGATGGCTGGCGGTTGGATGTGCCGAACGAAATCGAAGATGATGAGTTCTGGCGAGAATTCCGCCGCCGAGTTCGGGCCATTAATCCGGAAGCCTACATCGTCGGCGAAGTCTGGGGCGAAGCGAAACGCTGGTTGCAGGGCGACATGTGGGATGCGGTGATGAATTATCAAATAACGGCCGCCAGCATTGGTTTTTTTGGAGGCGATCATCTTGATGTCCAGGAAACTCGTCGGCCGTCCAGTTTCAGTCATGTCAAGTCCTTCAGCGCCGCAGAGTTTGTGGACGAAATCAACAAAGTATGTTCGATGTATGCTCCGGAAGTTTCGGCTTCACAACTGAACCTGCTGGACAGTCATGACATGCCGCGGTTTTTGACATGCTGCAGCGGCGACAAACAGGCTTTGATGATGGCATGGCTATTTGTTTGCACATTACCTGGAGCTCCGTGCGTATATTATGGCGACGAAATCGGGCTTGATGGTCGCCATGATCCGGATTGCCGAAAAGCCTTTCCCTGGGATAGTAGCGATTGGGATCATGAGCTTTTGGATTGGTACCGCCGGTGCATAGAATTGCGAAAACAACAACCCGCTTTTCGTCACCAACCCGCCAGCTTAGTCGTAGCCGCACCCGGGACGGTGGTTGTTTCGCATTCAGCGGAAGATTCGGCCGTTGCCGTTTTTAATTCATCATCCGCAACAGTATCCGTAAGTTTGGAATCGTACTCGTCACGGCCATTGCTAGACTGGCTAACTAACAAAACAGTTGATGCAGATGTGGTCGCCATTCCGCCAAGAACTGCTCGAGTTTTTCTGCGAAGCTAGTTTTTGCCTGCTGCTGCTTGAAGGCATCGCATCAGGCCTACACGTGTTTCTGTTCAGAGATGGCTTCGTCAACCGTCAATAACTTGACAGTTGACAAGATTAAAAACTTCCAAAAGTCAAAAATGTCCGACTTCATTTCACCATTACCAGTGTTGCCCCAACTTCCGACGGAGACGCGTCGACCTCTGTTGTCGTATAGCGACGCGGAGATTCTGGAATGGCTGGAAGCTACGGGGGAAAAGAAATTTCGCCTGAAGCAAATTCGCAGCTGGATGATTGAGCGGCGAATTACGGCCTTCGATCAAATGACTGATCTGCCTGCAGCATTGCGGCTGAAGCTTGCGGCTGAATTTCGTTTTTCAAGCTTTGAACAGGTTGGTCACCAAGTGGCTGCAGATCGTACAGAGAAGCTTTTGCTGAAACTGAACGACGGCGAACTGGTCGAATGTGTGGTGATGCGGGAACCAGGTCGACACACCGTGTGCATCAGTACGCAGGTTGGCTGCGCCATGGGCTGTGTTTTTTGTGCCAGCGGTCTTTTGGGGGTCAAACGCGATCTGACAGCTTCAGAAATATTCGAACAGGTGCTGGTAATGCATCGGCTGTTGAACGATGACGAACGAATTACTAACGTCGTGGTGATGGGAATCGGTGAACCGTTTGCCAACTATACAAACCTCATGACGGCTCTTGAGTTTCTTACGGCGGAAGAAAGCTTCGGCCTGGGAGCTCGACGAATTACGGTTTCAACAGTTGGGCTCCCGAAAAAAATTCGTGAGTTCGCTCGATCCGGAAAGCAGTTTAATCTCGCCGTATCATTGCATGCTCCGAACGACGAATTGCGGACAAAGATTGTGCCCGTCAACCGCAACATCGGCCTGCAGGAAATTCTGGATGCGGCTGACGACTACTTCGAAATTACCGGACGGCGGATTTCTTACGAGTATGTATTGCTATCTGGAGTCAACGATCAGCCGGAACATGCCGAAGAACTGGCGGCCTTACTGCGTGGACGAAACGCTCATGTGAATCTGATTCCAATGAACGGTGTCACAGAGTTGTTGATGACGGCCCCGGGTGAGCCGAAAACGAGACGGTTCTGTGATATTCTCGAAAGCCGAGGTATTCCTGCCACTGTCCGAAAACGTAAAGGCGCAGACATCGACGCCGCGTGCGGCCAGCTTCGCTTAAATCGTGAGCTACAGAGCTAAATAGGCGCCTCAGGAATACGCTGAGGAGCAATTGGCTGGCACTATTTCTGTTCACTCGGTCAGTTTAGGCTCTGGTTTGGTGTTCGCCTGCGCGGCGGTTGACCTTCAAGTAACCGTTGATGAATAGTCTGCTTCAAAGCATCGATACGGCAGTGGCGTGCCGGGTCGCATTCGTCGTCCAGTATCGACTGCGCTTCGCACAACAGGTAGATCGCTGCGGACCGGTTACCGCCGTGCTGTTCAACGTCGGCCAACAGAATCAGGTCAACCGCCATCTGCTCAAGGTCGCCTGCCAATGCGTGAGCATCGTATGCGAGCTGCAATAATGTCTCAGCCTCGCTGTATCGTTGCTGAGCCAGGCGTACCGTGGCAAAGACGGTCATCGCGTCGGCTCGCGTGTCTCGAAAAAGTTCGGCAACGCAAGATGTGGGATTCTGTTGGACCTTTGCCACAGCTTCCGATGCGTAACTTTCCGCTGTGTCAAACTTGCCAATGGCCACAGCAATTGTCGCCATCATGAGCCATTCGCTGATAGAAATCGGCAACAGTGCATCCAGCAGCAGAGGCTCCTGTTCGCGGCGATTTCGCCACGATAAAGCAAGCTGCAGCAGATGCCACGCTTCATCGCCATCGCCCTGCTCGACGCATAAAGCTGCTTCAATCAGTCGCAACCGCCACTGGTCACTGCTTTCCCACGCACAGCTCATTCTTGTGAGTTCAACAAAGCGTTTTGCATCGTTGAACTGCTGACAGTCGTAGCCCTGTATTGCCGGCATTAAGTCGTGTTCGCCGCCGCTAAATGGCACTCGACACGGCAGTAGTTGTCGTGGGCACGATCGCAGTAATGTCCACGACTTCAGCGATTCTTCGCGGTTGGCGGAAGACAATAGGTGATCAATGGGATTCACAGGTTTAACAATGCAAACGGGGCCCGAGCAGGCCGGATCGGCAGGACTACCTGTGACAGAATGAGCGAACAACTGAGCAAGAGATAGCTCGTGAGGATAGACGGCAACAAACCCTCAATGCCAGAAAAACCTCAGCCAACTTCACGGATTTGTCCGGAATCGCATTTTTTTCAGCGGTGCCTTGTTTTGAGCCATACAGGAGTAAACACGGCCCGTTCGTTCTGTTTGCCCACTAATCGCGAGTTGCCTGGTCCAAGCCTGCAGGCACGACAGCAATCGGCCATGCCGAAAACGGCCGAAGAATGCTTGCCTCTAATTCGCTGTCGACAAAAACGTGTATGTCGCTCTTGGATAAGTTGCTGAAGGACAGATCGCCATCGATTCGCCACTCTTGTTCTTCAGACCAGTCAATGCGACCTTTCGCGTCAAATCGTCTTTGCGTAAATCGCGATTCACGGTTTGAATCTGGTAACACCTCGTCAATGTATTCTACAGCTTCCGCTCCAATTTTCAGTAGGGCCGTCTTACGGATGGCAACTCCCCATGGTTCGAAATCGAAGCGTTGACGGTGGGCCCGAAAGATTCTTCGCTGTCGGAATTTGTGCAGCGGCACGGCGGTAAACGAAACCGTTGGCGGCTTGTTTTTTGTCGAGACGGAAGACCTAACGAAGGCCAGTGTGATCAGGCGAATCAATGCAGCAAGCGCCGAACGGTCGGCCGACGCACAACCCAGAATTAATTCATCCAGAAATTCATCCTCCGGCTGATCGTGCCATGGTCCCGGAACAGGCCGCGTCCAGTGACTCAGCCATTCACCCGGACGGTCGATCGGTCCGTCGCTGGAAGTCGCTTTAATGGCCCGCGGAAATGTACTGTTAACGGGTATAGACTCCGTCACTGCTTGCCGTTGGCGGTTCTCCAGCAGCCATGGGATGGCACCGAGTGCCCTGAGAGCTTCGGGCACGGCTGGAGATCCTTCCGTGGAACTGGTAAGGACAAGCACCCCGCCGGAATTGGTCTCCGTTAGCCGTCTTGTTAGCAGGTTTTCGATATTTCCGTTCGGCCGACAACTTAGCGAAACGATGCGCTCTGCTGCAGCCACAAGTGCGACATCGGCAATCGGCGAGGTAGTTCCTGGCTGAACTGAATCGCCCTCGCCCATCCGTGCGTGTTCGGCGAATTCCGGCGAGACGAATACGAACGATTCGAAATCGTTGTATGATTTCCTGGCGTGATGCATCGTTGCAACTTTGTTTAGCCAGTCGGCAAGGTCCGCTGCTGAACTCACCTTCGCGTCTGAGACGTCAATTCGAAGTCTCCGAATTCCAAACAGCTCGCAGGCTCGAGCTACTGCTGCCGCCGGTGCCGTTCCATCAATTATACAGATGCATTCTGATTCTGCATTGGAACGGATGACAACTGTTCGCAGCGTGTCGAACCACCAGCGGTGCAGGTCTCGGCGTTTGCCGATTCTTGATGAAACGACTGCCACTCGAGTATGCAGAAGTGGTTCCGCAGGCCACCAGATCAGCCGTCGGCCAAGCCAGTCATTAAAGGTCTGCAACGGCAGTCGGGGAAGCGACAGGCTGAGATGTCCCGCACCATTTCCAATGGACACGGAAGGATTGTTCCGATTTGCTTCAGACGCTTTGGCTGAAGCATTATTCAGCTCAGCAGCGGTCGACCACGTCTGCAACGCTGAATCGACGAAACGTTGGGCCATCAACTGGTTCACCCTGCTAGCTGCAGAATTCCCGTTCATAACGCTAGGCTTTATTCAATGCGAAAATCACTTCCGCGTTCATCGCGTCAGCGAAGGGAACTCAACAAGCACCTTGATCGCTCCGTCTTTTCGGTCACGAAACAAATCAAACGCCTGCTGAATCTGGTTCAGAGGAAACCGGTGTGTCAACAATGGAGACAGATCCACGCGGCCCTCGGCAAGCCACTGCATGGCGAGCGGAAATGTGGTTTCGAAATCCGGATGAAGGCTGGTTTTGATGGTGACGTTCTTCAGCATCGCATCTTTTAACTGCAGGCCATCGGCCGGCATAGGCGGTACTCCGAAGTATAGAATTTCCCCGTGTGGACGCACCAGTCGGACTGCGTCGTTGAATGCCTGAGCTTTGTGGCCCACGGCTTCAATGACAACCTCGGGGAGCTCTCCGCCAAGAATCTCACGAACCTGTTGTTCAGCCGATTCGCCAACAGAACAGACCGTGTTGGTGGCTCCCATCCGCTTGGCAATGTTCCCTCGATCTTCAATCGGGTCAATTCCAATGATCCGTCTCGCTCCCAGGTTTCGCAGTCCCGCGACAAACATCTGGCCAATCGGGCCGAGCCCAAGAACAACAACATCCCTTCCAATCATGTTGGGGAGCTTTTTTAATGCCCAAACAACCGTACCAAATGGTTGAGCCATCAAGGCGATTTCGTCACTCAGACGTTCGTCCAATGCGACAGCGCGGTTCTCTGAAAGAATGTATCGCTCAAACAGTCCGTGTTGAGCGAAAGGAACCGCCAGAACTCGTGTTCCCGGCTTCCAACGTCCGCCATTTGTGTCAACAACTGTTCCCACCATTTCATGCAACGACATACCTGGAGGCTGAGGATAGGCAATCTTATGCCCCTCAAAGTCGGAATCAAAAAACGGCAGGTCAGAACCGCACAGGCATGTGAGTTCAGGCTGAAAAACAATCGACCCCGGTGCAGAACCATCTGACAGGCACGGTTCGTCCACGTCAACTAATTCTATAACGCGTCGGGAAGTAAATTGACCTGCGAGCATGGCGGATCCGTTGGTTTTGTATTGCGGTTTTGAAACGCCGATTCGACGCGAAATAGATGGGACTATGAAAGTCAGCACTGAATTACATTGCCCGGTGCAGCTGAGTTATCGTTAAGACGGACCGGAAGTCCTGATTCGTGATCAATTCATGATGCTCGCCATCGTCGAGGTTGCCGAGCGTTCGCCGAATCTTAGAGTACCCGCATTGAACCTCGCGTCCAATGCGTCAGGGGCGTCGATCATCGGAATTTGCTGCCAACGACGGCCACCTGACAGGAAAAATCGCTTGAATCCAGGTCTGAGTTCAAGAACGTTGCAGAATCAGGATTTCGTGAATTGATTTCCGAAGAACATCTAACTATCTTTTCGCCAGTCACAGACCCATAGCTCAGTTGGCTAGAGCGCCACGTTGACATCGTGGAGGTCGCTGGTTCGAGTCCAGTTGGGTCTACTTTTCTTCTAACCCCTTGCTGAGCCGCTAGTTGTGGCTACCACCCCCCGAGTCAATTTTGTGGTCGTTGTAGAGCTTTCTACCACTGACTTACCACTTTCCTGACTTCGGCGGTTTGAGCAGCGAAAAACATGAACCCTCATGTTTGGAGTATGCCGGTATGCGAGCAAGAAAAAGACCCCGTTATTCACTGCATAAGCCGAGCGGGCAAGCCCGGGTGATAATCAAGGGGAAACACCACTACCTCGGGGCATTTGATTCCAGGGAAAGTCACGAGCTCTATGAGAAATTGATTTCCGATTGGGTTCTCGCGGACGGCGATCAGATTCTATTCGATCTAACCGTCAACGAATTGTGCGTCCTGTTCATTGCACATGCCGTCGACCATTACTGTCGAAAAGACGGTACCCCGACCGGCACGACCAAGAACGTGAAAGAGGCGCTGCGATATGTAGTCAAGCTTTTTGGGCGAACTCAGATCAAGGATTTCGGTCCGCGAAAGCTGAAGGTCGTCCGCGATGCAATGATTGATGATGGCCGAGTTCGCTCCAACATCAACCGCCTGATTCACTGGATTCGTCGGACATTTCGTTGGGGAGTGGAAAACGAATACGTATCCGTCGGCGTCTACACAGCACTCCAAGCGGTTGCAGCCCTACAGCCGGGGCGTTCGAAAGTTAAAGAGTCGGAACCGGTGGCTGCCGTGGCTATGGATGTCGTAACACAGACCGTTCCTCATCTCACATCAGTCGTGGCAGCTATGGTCCGGCTGCAATTACTCACCGGAGCGCGACCGGGCGAAATCACCAAAATGCGTCCTTGTGATGTCGAAAACCTGAATAAGGACGTCTGGGTCTATCGCCCGTCCAGTCATAAAACTGAACACCGCGGAAAGCGACGAGTCATCCATCTGGGGCCCGAGGCACAAAAGATCCTTAAGCCATTCCTGGGAAGAAACACTGAGGCATATTGCTTCACACCGGCCGAAGCGCTGCAGGAGTCATTCGACCGACGCTCCAGTGCCTGCCCGCGAACAAAGAAAAAACAATCTGCTCTAAAGCATATCGGCCAAACATACAACAAAGACACCTTCAACCGAGCAATCTGTCGAGCGTGTGAGGTCGCGTTTGAAATGCCCAACGAATTGAGGCGAATATCAGCGTCGTTACCTATGGAGGAGAAAACGCGTCGGCAAGACCTCGCGAAAGCATGGCGTGCTGAAAATTGTTGGTCTGCCGGCCAACTTCGGCATACCAGAGCCACCGATATTCGTGAGAAATACGGAATTGAGGCCGCTCAACTCGTCCTTGGGCACTCCGATCTGAAAATTACCGAGATTTACGCTGAACGAAACGATGAGCGAGTCGCTGACATCATGCGCGAAGTAGGATGAAGAACAAACTGTAAACGGCGATGGGAAAGAGTGGCGATTGGCGGGCGGAAAGTGCAGCGATCGAGTTGCGGAACAGCCTCGTGGGAGTGTGATGGGCAGCCCTGGGCGAGGTCATTCTGGTAGCTGTCCATTGTGCGCAGCGTGAAGTGTCTTCAGTTTTGTCGTGAGTGGATGCGTTCGAGACGTGCGGGTTCGCATGCTTGTGCAGTGCTCGTTGTGCGAGCGGTCGCGCTGCCGGATTATCCGGTGTTGTTCAGCGGCACCAGAAGTTCCAGCGGCGAATGGATCTTGTCTGGCAG
>JBDNFN010000401.1:0-3571 GCA_041689795.1 Fuerstiella sp.
CGTGTCAGAATCTGAAGCTGCTGAGGAATCGCATCAACCGGCTTCTCGATGAGTCCGAAACCATTGACAGCGGCGCGCGAGATGGCGTCCAGATCGTGTTCGTCGGTCTTCACATCATCATGTTCCGGCTGTCGATAGAAGCTGGGTGCCAACGGAGTACGACCGTGTTTCAAACCCGGCTTTGCGAAACGCTCGCATGGGCGGTTTGTGGTAGGCGCCGGTCATTTCCACGGCGACGACAACATCTTTGAGGTCATGCTTTCCCATACCCAGCTTCACTGCCAGTACAGCCATTTGCAATGCATTGCGATTGTGCTCAACATCTGCTGGCGGACAAAGGACATTGCCATAAAAGTCCGTGAGCATCCACTTGGATCTGGCCTTGGCACAGTCGATCGCCACAACGCCAACCTTCTTCGGCCCAACGGCCTGAACGCGCGCCTGAATAACGCCCTGAGGTCTGCCGAGCACCGCTTTTCTGAACTTCTGCAATCGACTTCGCTTTCGCTGCGTACAGGTGTTACGCTTTGTAACCATTTCTGCGGTCGCCCTGAGTGAAAGTGTTGAATCAACATTTCACACCACCGCAGCACTACGAATCGTCAGAATTTTAAGTCACGAGGATCACGTACCAGGGTGGGTTCTGGCTGTCGCAGTTCTCATGGCTCGTTGACCAATCGGAGCCAAAGTGATGATTCACCGAGCCTGCTTTGGTGTGTCAACTCCGAAACAGGTTGAGCGCCGTCCAAAACTCCGGATGCCGATTTCACCGAAGCGAGTTGGAGTCCAGTGTAACTCGCCAAAGTCGATGCAACCGTCAGCAAGAATTACTGACCCAGCTACAAAGGCCCGTTCTGCGGCATTCTTCAATGCCGCAGTTTGCGGATGTTCACATGCTTGTGGGGCGGGACCGTAACGCCGGTCGACAAATTCCTGTTTGGGAGCCATTCGCTCCTTGGGGCGATTGACAAATTCGGATTGGCGCCCCACCGTTGGTCACACTCAACAATTCGTCGTCCTCTACTGGTACCTCGCATGCAAGACCTCGATCGGGAATCATCGTCTATTCGTCGATCCATCCCAATCCTCGCGCTCATTGTGGCTGGCGAAGCGGTCTTCTTTCTGCCGTTTGTGCTTCCCCGTGTTTTCCGACCGACACTGTTGGAGGTGTTCCATCTGAACAACCTTGAACTGGGGATGGCCTTTTCGGTATACGGCGTTGTCGCAATGCTGGCCTACTTTCCGGGTGGACTACTTGCAGATCGGTTTTCGGCTCGGAAGCTAATGGCTTTCGCGTTGCTCTCAACATCGATTGGTGGCTTGGTAATGGCAGCGATACCATCGCTCGCGACGCTGAAGGTGCTTTATGGTTTCTGGGGTGTCACGACCATCTTGTTGTTCTGGGCACCGCTCATTCGAGCAACGCGTGCGTGGGGCGGGGCCAAGCTACCGGGTCGCGCTTTCGGAATACTCGACGGAGGACGCGGACTTGTTGCTGCTGCCATTGGCAGCGGGGCGGTGGCGCTATTCGCATTCTTCATGCCTGACGAAGTTCAAAACGCAACACCGGACCAGCGGGCAAACGCCTTTCGGCAAGTGATCTTACTGTTTTCGGGGATCACGATTTCCACTGCAGTCTTCGTGTGGTTTGCTCTGCCAAGTCGGAGCGAATCGTCCGATGACGTACAGCACAGGTTTGAGCCGAAAGGAGTCGGTCGTGTGTTGCGAATGCCGACAGTGTGGTTGCAAGCGATTGTTGTTGTCTGCGCCTACGTTGGATACAAGGGGTTGGACGACGTCTCACTGTACGCACACGACGTCCTGGGTTTCGACGAAGTTCAAGCGGCCAAGGTCGGCACACTTTCGATGTGGGTTCGACCTTTTGCTGCGGTCCTTGCGGGGCTGCTGGCCGATCGCTTTGGCGTTGCCCGGATGACGACGTTGAGTCTGATGGTATTCGGAATTGGCAGCGCTGTGATCGCCGCAGGCGCGTTTCGTCCCGGCATGACCGTATTCTTCTGTGCGACATTGATCGCAACCAGCGCAGCAGTGTTTGCATTACGAGGGCTGTATTATGCGATGATGGAAGAGGGACGTGTGCCGTTTGGCGATACAGGGACCGCTGTGGGCATCGTCTCGGTCGTCGGATACACACCTGACATCTTCATGGGACCACTAATGGGAGTCTTGCTGGATCGTTGGCCGGGTGAGTTGGGACATCGATACGTCTTCGCAGTCCTCGCCCTCTCAGCGATGGTAGGTCTAGTGGCATCGATCCTGTTCTGGCGCATCGTGCGACGCTCGGTTTGAAAAACTAAGCTGATCGGCAATGTTGCCCTAATCCTCGACACCATGTTGCTCAAGAAAATCTTCGGGGATCGACGCCGTCATGCGTCCTACCAAGGCATAGTAGAACAGCTGCGTTCCTTCCATCGAAAGGCGGTGTCGGTAACGTTCGAGATGATAAATATCAAGGTATTTCGAGAAGATCAATTCGCGGACGAGACGCGAAAAACCAGTGTGCTCGGTGTGATCGAGAAACGTTTCCTTGATATTGAAAGCCAGCCAACCGTCGGTTTGAACAAGCTTTATGGCGTTGAAGAAGGCGCGCGGTGGAATGTCGCCAAAACCAAGAGCAGCAACGCAGGTTAAGCAGTTAAAACGCCACTCTCTAAGTTCTTCCGACACGTCGGCGTCAAGGTTTGCAAAATCGGCGACATAGTAGTCGTCGTAGACGGTGGGTCGGTCCCGGTAAGCCGCATCGCGGGCTTCCGGGATGATATCCGCACCCACCAGTCGGGCAACACCCTCTTGCTTCAGGACTTCGCCCATCATTCCATTGCCAGCCCCCAAATCGATCACGCGCAATTCGGTAACAGGTTCGCGGACGGTCTTGAGAGCACGTTGCAGAAGATCGGCTACTTTTTCAGGCGAATTGCAGCGAAGTCGCTCGTAAAATAGCTGCTCATACAGGCCGGGCCGCTTGTAGATCTCGTCGTAATCATGGAATCGTAAACGCTTTTCTTCACCGTCCTCGATCAGGACAAAGCAGATTTCATCTTGCCCTAGTTTCTCTGAGTCGGATGGTGGGAACTGAATTCGGTAGTGTTTTTGCATGGTGAATAACCTAACAGCATTTAGTATTCGATAACAGCCTCATCAACCGATCTTCCGGATTGCGTTCGGTGTCGACGACCAAGGTCGCGAACGATGTTTGCCAATCGGCTTCGAATAAACCGACTGTAGCATCAAAACGGCATGGGCCAGCCAAGTCAAAAATCCTTGGCTTTCCCGCAGACCAACCGTGCTCTCGCTTCACAAAGCGTTCCTCAGTGTGTGTGAAGCTCCAAGAACTCATCTCGCAATTCAAATCGTCAAGAAGCCATGCGGGCGCGCAAAATGGGATGCCGATGAAGTTCGCGATGATCTACAGCAATACGTGGTCGAGTTCCTGGCAGAACAGGACGGAGTGCTGATCATTGATGAAACGGGATTCCTAAAAAAGGGGACGAAGTCGGCGGGCGTGGGGAGGCGGTATTCAGGAACCGCGGGACGAATTGAGAACTGTCAG
>JBDNFN010000402.1:0-7899 GCA_041689795.1 Fuerstiella sp.
GAGGTCCGCGAGTACGTCGGCTACTACAATTTCGAACGCCGACACTCAGGCATCGAATACTGCTCGCCGAATCAGTTTGAACAGATCATCAATCTCCACAAATAAGAGAATGAACTGTCCCTGAAACTGTCACCACCTCAGTAAATAAAATTCAGCATTGGGAAAGCCCGGGCGAGTTTCTCCAATCGTTCACCGTTTGGGCGATCGATACAAGCTCTCAGAACATTTCCCTCGTCATCCAGAGACTCTTGGCCCCACAACCCGGCGTCAATAGCTCGCAAGACCTCCCGTGATTGTTGAGAGAGTTTGCTCGTATCATCACCTCGTAGATTACCGACACTCGTCAACGTTGTTGCCAGGGCAATCGAGGCCATGCCCAATGCACGAATCAACTGAAGTTGAGAAAAATGGAGCATCTTACACATTCTCGGCTGAGTGGTTTTCACGGCATGCCACGGATGAAAGCCAAGAGGGAGGAAAGTGGCTATGGGTTCCTTTGCCATCCCATGTCAAACTGTCCGCCCGCCGCCAGAACGATGCGCCAGCGAGTTGTATGAAATGGTTCTGCCATGAATTCTTTGCCGTGAGTTGGCACTAAATGAACGCTCGACCATACCCCAAACAATGGCCGAGCTGATCTATGCTCCCACCACATTCTGTTAGAATGGTAGTTCCCGGATGTACAGGTTTTTGAAAAACAATTCGCTGCCGTGATGCTGCAGTTCAATCTGGTCGGCTCGCGGAATCGGCAGCATGCCGGTTTTGTCCCAGTAATTTTCCAATTTCACTCGATCAACGACAAGTATGTCGTTCAGCCAGATTGAAACTTTCTCGCCCACCATGCGAATTAAGAACGTGTTCCATTCGCCCGGCTTCTTATCGGCCAGTACAGTCGGAGCGTTTCTCCAGTGTTTGTTATTCCACAGTCCACCGGAACCCAGGTTTCGACCGTTTGTGTACAGGGCCACCCATTCTTCGCCAGTCGTCGGAGCGGCCTGGTCTTTCTTCAGACGCATATCCCAGGGATCCCAGATCTGCACCTGAGGCGTACCTCGCAAATACAGGCCGGAATCTGCTCCCGGAGGAATCTTCCAGTCGACGTATAATTCAAAGTCACCAAAATCCTGCTTCGTGCATAAGCTGTCGCCTGTGCCATCGTATGTCAAAATGCCATCTATAACGCTCCAGTGTGACTGCATTTTGGCGTCCGCCGCCGCCTGAGCTTCTGCTAACGCAGCCCCCTCAAGTTCTCGACGAGCGACTGCATTTTTATGAGCCAGCCCTTTCCAGTCAGTCAGATCTTTTCCGTTGAACAACGTTTCAAAACCAGCCGGAGGCAAGTTGTCATTTGTCGACGTGGCCTGTGTAGGAGACACTGAGTAATCAGCGATTTTCAGTTGTCTGAATTCAACTCGGTCGCTGTGCCCGGCCAGTATGATGTGACCGGTTTTATTGTGCATGCCTTTATGAGACGCAGCGGCCAGCGGAGTAAGGTCGTCCAGAAACGCGTCAACAATAACTGCACCGTTCAGGATAACCATGATATGATCTTCGATCGCCACAATTGTTTCTGTGTTCCATTCGCCGACCGGCTTCAGGTAGCCGAGTTTTGCCGGATAGATACCGTAGATCGAACCATGATACTGCCAAGGTTTGAGCCAGTTTAGCTTTTGTTTTTTGCCATTGGCCATCTGTGCGTCGACTTCATAGAGGCTGCCGTGGTGATCCAGAATCTGAATCTCGAGGCCGTCACTTGCAGGGTGGCCCTCTTTCGGGACGCGAATTCCAATTCCGTTGTTGCCGCTTTCTTCCAGCTTGAATTCAAAGTGCAACGCAAAGTCGCTGTACTGTTTTTTAGTCACCAGATTTTGACCGCCCTTTTTGCAGACCAGTACTCCGTTTTCCACAACGTAGCCGTTTGTGTCGCCCGTCCAGCCGTTCAGGTCGGTACCGTTAAACAGGTTCGTCCACTGAGCCGTGGTGTCCAGAATCTTCTGCGCTCGGTCGGCTGCAGTGCGGTTCGAATCAATATTGGCGGTCGGCTTAGTGTCGTGTGCAGTAGCGGCGACAATTTGCGCAGCACAGACAAGTGCGGCCATCAGACGCAGGTGTGTTTTCAGCATGGCGGTATCTTCTGAGGGAGGAAAAGGCAGGACGGTACGGCATGTTGGGGACGAGTTGCCGAACCATTGAGCGTTAACATACAAAATTGAGTCTACGAAACAACGCAACGCCACGATTAGGTCCACGCAACGACGGTTGCCCCGCCGATGTCGATTTATGAAAGTCAACTTCGGTAATTTGGAAACACAAGTCCTGTCTTCAGTTGGAAGCGTTTTGTTTCGTCGCTTCCTGAGCTTCAAGTTGTCGTTCCATGTCGGACCTCAGTTCAAACAAAGCGTCCTTATTAATGACTTCATCCGATTGTTCTGTAAACCATGCAAGGTCTTCGAGTGCTTCAGCGATCCGGCCACTACGAGCTCTGATTTCCATCCGCTGGGCTCGATGCTGAAAATCGCTTTCGTCCAGAGCTACCAGTAGTTCCAGATAACGCAGCACGCGGTCGTCGTCGCGTGTCTGTTCTGCCAAAGCCAACAGATTGGTCACCATGCGTTGAATAATTTGCTTAGGTTGCTGAGCTTCCAGAAACTCGGGTCGCATCGGATATCCGCGGCCTGTCACAAGGCGAGTTGCGTCGTCGTTATCAAGACTTTGTCCCTTATTGAATACGTCAATCAGTTGCGGTTTGGCACCGGGCGATTTAGGCTCAAAACGCACTACAAAGTGACCAGGTAGACCAACTCCGACGACCTTTAGGTTTACTCGTCTCGCGACTTCCATATACAACACCGACAAGGCGATCGGTAGACCTTCTCGATCGTCGATGACTTCGTTCATGTAGCTGCTGGAACGAGTGTTGTACTCAAAAACAGCTCCGTGAAATCCAAATTCTTTAAACATCATTTTGTTCAGCGTTTCCAGTTGTTCAGCTTCCGTTGACTGAGCGGAAAACGAGCTTCGGATTTCCTCCGCCATCTTGTTGACAAGTTCTACATAGCCATCCGGTTCAACTTCGTCATTATCCATCGCTGCAATCAGCAGTGCTGCCTTCAGCAGGTCAGGTTCGGCTTCCGAGTTTTCTTTTGGAGTTTCCTCCGACGGCTGCAGAGTCTGCAGAATCTGGTTACGAACATTGGCTGCGTGAACATCAATCGCCAGTCTGCGTAATTGGATGGCACGCTTTTCAAGTCGGCGAGCTTCGGTCTCAAGTAAGCTGGAGGAATAGCGAGATAACGGCTGCATGCTTTCCACAACCGCAACACTGGCCGGACGCACGGCTGACACGTTGGCAACGATAGCTGAAATTGCGGCCGCGTCGGTTGCGTTGGGCAGCGCCGATGGAATTGAGTCGCCAGTCTGAAATCGCCGAAATTCAGCGGTTGTACCTCGAAACGTCGCTAACCCTGTTCGGCCAATGGGCAGGACATCGTCGACAGAAGACAAGACCTTTTCTTCGTTAAGGAAAAAATCGAATCGCCCCTCTACAACTCTCACCTTAAATGTATTCCATTCTTGGGGGCGGTACGCGGGATGAGGTTCGTTATGCAGAATCGTCCACGAACCAATGTCTGGGCCGTTAAACCGAGTCAACCGAATATTGCCGTTGCTTGGATAGAATCCATAGTGGCGGTCGCCGCCATCGGAATGGAATACCAGCCCAGCCGCGCCCCCTTCATCTTCAAGTTTAACTTCAACCTGTACTTCAAAAGGTTGATGTGAACCAGCAACGGCTTGCAGACATAACGATCGGCCGCCAAAGGAACTGCCAAATCCGTCTACAAGAATTCGTCCGGCTCGCTGCCGCCAGTTGGCTCCCCAAATGGTTTCCCAACGTCGGTCGTCCAAAGCGCCGATAGTCTTCCAGCGTTCAATAGATATCGGAGCTGGATCTTCTAGTAGACGCTTCAGGTCATTGACTGGCACGGCAAAGCCCACGCTGTCCTGCTGAGTCGACTTAAGAGTTACCAGAGCAATCACATTGCCCTGACGATCAACGACCGGTTCGCCGCTGCTGCCTCGTTCAACTTTCATGGAAAGTTTTAGAAACGGCAGGCCGTCAATTTCTTCCCGGCCAGCTATGATTCCGTCGAACACCGTGTTACGCAAACCTTCCGGATGCCCCACGGCGACGACAGACTGCCCCGCGATAACCTTGTCAGAATCTCCCAGAGGCAACGGGGTCAATCCTTCCGCAGCGACCTTCAGCACCACCAGGTCAAACGCTTCCAGCTGAGAATAAATGTGTGTCACCGGCAGCAATTTGCCCGTTTCGGTTTCTACGCGAATATCGTGACCTTCTTCGATGCAATGTCGCGCGGTGGCGATTAGACCGTCGGCGGAAATTACAAAGCCGGTTCCCAGACCGATGTTCTGGCCGTTACGACCTGCCGGGCGAATCACAACCAGTGATCGCTTGACCGTATCCGCGAGAGCCGGAATCGATTGTTCCACCGTTGCTGCAGCTTGGATGGCGTCCGGCTGAGTTGTCCGTGCTTCTATCTGAATAGCTTCTGTCTGCGCAAACGCAGAATGTGCTAGCGAGAATTGCATGACCAGAATACAGCTTAACACTGACAGGCCTGACAAACGCGGCAGGCTGTCGATGGCGGGTCGAAGCCGCAATCCTAAACCTAAGCCATTCAAGGAAGACAGTGACTGCAGAGTCTTTAACAGAATGAGCCTGTTCAATCGAATTCTCCCGACACCAACGCAAATTTGAATGGTTGACAGTTGATGTAGTGTTACAAAAGACGTTACTAACAAATAGCGAATTGTGGTGTTAGTCAATAGTGTTGGGAGGTTGGCTTCAAATTGTCGACGTGGACGCAGCCGGAAAACCCATGACTGTTTTCCATCTTTATCTAAGCCGGATATCTCGATGCGGCTTCAGATGATAATGCAAAAACAGATGTTCGGGGTGTCCTGTTTTCGCAACACACGACGCGTCGTTAACATTGTCAGTTGATGCAGACCTCTACATATACACATTTCAAAGTATCAGTTTACGGATGATTGACGACGATGCAAAATGGTCAGAATTCGAATCCGGGGTAGAATGAAACTGTATGATTCGCTGATAGCGGATTGCCTCGCTGAAGTTTCAGGGTATTATTTGTTTGAATTGATTGCTTTTCAATCAGGTTAGTTTGGCGTTTGGGGAGTCATTTCTTTCCATTTTTAAAGCTGAACCTAGGTTGAGGTGTAATCTCATCGGGTGCAAATCATGAAACACACTTTACTGATTGCGTTTTGCCTTACGGGTCTATTTTCTGAATCCGCACTTTCTGATCTTGTCACACTCCAAGCCCGGCAGCAACAACTTGAAGCGTCACTTGAAAGAGTGATGCCGGCATTGGTGTCGGTTCAGGACGGCTATGGTGCAGGTAGCGGAGTTGTCGTATCTGCCGACGGCGTGGTGCTGACCGCATCTCATGTTGTAGAAACCCGGTTTCGCGGGCCCATGCGTTTGGTCGTTGTGTTTCCCGATGGTTCGAAGTATCGAGCGAAGCTGCTGGGCATGAATCGTTCGGCCGACGCCGCGATGTTGAAGATCAGCGAACCCTATCGCAACGGCAAAGACTTTCCGTTTGTTGAAATGGGTGAATCGAAAGATCTTAACCGTGGCGATTGGTGCTTTGCACTCGGTCACCCCGGCGGCTTTCGCGATGATCGCCCGGCTCCGGTTCGACTCGGCCGCATACTTTCCGTCGGCTATCGAACAGTTGTTTCCGATTGTGCCATCGTGCTGGGTGATTCCGGCGGACCGCTGTTTGACCTGGCGGGCAGGCTGATTGGTATTCACAGCATGATCACCGAGGTCATCGTCGAGAACCGTCACGTAGCAATCGACGTGTTTCTGCGCGATGGAGATCGCATGGAGAACCACGAAACCTGGGGACGCCTGAATGCTCGAGATGACGACATGGTGGAGACGGAATTCTTTGGTGTCGGTCTGCGCTGGCGCAACTTTACTCCGGAAGTTATTTGGGTACTACGAAACAGCCCTGCCGAGAAAGCTGGCATCCGTGAAGGCGATATTCTGCTGTCAATCGGCAATGAAACCTTCGCCGATCCGCTTGGCCTGAGCACCCTTCTGGGTGATCTGGCTGAGGACCAGAGGGTTGACGTGATGTCTGATCGGCGAGGTCGCGAGAAAACAGTGTCGCTGATGACCGGTCGGAAACTTTCCGACGAAGAACTGGTGAATCGCAAAGAAAAGGGTGTCAGCATTCAGGATCGCGAGCACTACCGTGAGCTGAAGAATCAGCTTACGTCTTTACGCAGCGTTGGTCCGTTTGAAAAACGCAGCACTGAAGAACTCGCGCGTTTTGAGCCCATCGTCTCGCGTTCAACAAACAGCGTTGTGGAACTGCGTGAATTTGGCGAAACACTGGCGATGGGAACTGTCGTGAGTGATGACGGTTACATTCTTACCAAAGCCAGCGAACTGGAAGACGCCACTGATCCAGAATGCATTCTGTCAAATGGAAAGCGATTGAAGGTCCGCGAAGTTGCCATTGATCGTATTCTTGATCTGGTATTGTTGAAGATCGAGTCCCGTGGCATGACGCCGGTGGTCTGGTCTACTGAATCACCTCCGGCGGCCGGTCGAATTGTAATCACCACTGATGCCAGAGGCACGCCGCTGTTGCCGGGCGTCATTAGTGTTCGCAATCGAAGCCTTACAACCAAAGGGTTTCTGGGAGTCGTTTTGCGGCAACTCAGCAACAGTGGTCCGGTGGTAGTTCAGGAAGTGTTACCGGGCGGAGCGGCCAAGCGGCACGGCATTAAGGAAAAGGACATCATTTTAGCCATCGACGGCACTCCAATTCACGACAGCCAGACCATGATCAGTCTGGTTAGCGAGTCGCCGACTGGGAAAAGCATCGCGATGCGAATTGAGCGTGACGGCGTGATCCGCACGATCGATGTGGAATTGACAGCCAAGTTCGTGGCGGAAGACAACGAAGTCATGCTGGGGCGTTATCGCGACACGGAGAATCTTGGAAAGTACGCCAGCGTACATAACTCAGGATTTCCAGAAGCGATGCAGCACGATACCGACCTGTTCCCCGATCAATGCGGAGGACCATTGTTTGACCTGTCTGGGAAGGCCGTCGGACTTAACATCGCTCGCGCTGCTCGAATCGCAAGCTATGCATTGCCCGCTCATATCGTTGTTAAAGCATTTGAAGACATGAAGAAGCAGGACGTGCCGAAGCAGCTAAAAAAGGCTTCGTAACGGCCAGATCACGTAACCACATCGCATGGTGTTCCCGACTGGAGTTTCAATGTCGAGGCTGGTCAAATCATGGCAGGCTGTTGTCGTGTTTCTGTATAATGTTCGGTTCACATTGCTTGCCGTTATTGTGACCGGTTCTGTCGTTGCAGCTGATCCAATACGTGTTGCCACGTTTAATGTGAATTGGGGCAACACAAATGGCAGCGAAGTGCTGGCGGCAATTGCAGCATGCAAAGCAGACATTTTGTGTTTGCAGGAAACGACCATCCAGGCTTAAGTGTTTTTAAAAAAACACTTAAGGCCGACATACTCTGAATTCCATTCGGTTGGACACAAAGACGCTTACGCGGCCGAGCGATTTGTTTTCGTTTTTCGGACAAAGCCGCAGGAACTGAAATTCTATCCCCCTGGCGTGCCCCAGTTCTCAGTACCACGGTTATGAGAGTCAGTTTGGGTTAAGGCTGACCGCAGGTGTGGGGCCGTTTTCTGCTTCTGGAGCGCACGCGAAAGAAGCAGAAAACGGCCGGGAGAATTCGACAGGAGTCTGGTCGCCAAGTGAACGGTGCGGCCGCCGCTGATTGTAGCAGTCTCGCCAC
>JBDNFN010000403.1:0-50975 GCA_041689795.1 Fuerstiella sp.
CACTATCTCTGATAGATGGGCAAATAGCCGTATTCAATACAGAGTGCCAACAGCGACATGGAAGTGGCGTAGACGTCTCCCGCTCCGCGCTCACTTCCATGAATGGGCTTCCAATAGCCGGACGGATTCTGCATGCCGAGGACAGTCTCATAAAGAACGGGCCGAGCCGTCCTCCACTCATCACCACCAACTTTGTACATTCCCACAGTGCAGTAATAGACACCGTAGTAGAAATAGTGTTCCTGCTTTGTCAGCGGCCTCGCCAGAATTAGCTGAGCAGCGGCCATGGTTTCCGGAGTTCGGTGTTCACCACAAACCTCAAGCGCAACAATACCGGTTCCGGAACGAGTCACCGTGGCCCCATGTCCAGCCATATAACCAAAGCCGCCACCGCGTTCGACTCGTAACCGTTTAATGTAGGCGATAGCCCGATCGATATTCTGACTCGGAACATCGCAGCCGATGTCTTTGGCAGCTCTTAGCGCTAATAGCTGCCACGCTGTCACACTAAGGTCTGCGTCTCCGCTTGTTGGTTGATAACGCCAACCTCCATCATGTTGGCGCCCCTTGGGATGATTCTGAGCATCAACGATTAATCTAATAGCTTTTTCGAGACCTTGCTGACAGCGATCCGCCTGATCACCACTGACCATTCCTGAAACTTCAGCAAGCATCAACGTGGCAATGCCATGACTGTACATTGGGCCGTGACTGCGGTTAGCACCGACCAGAATACCGTTTGGCTGTTGCTCGCTGAGAACCCATGCGATTCCCTTCGAAATGTGACGACCATATGGGCCTTCTTCCGGAACGTGCCCGGCGGCCATAAATGCCATCACCGCCAATGATGTGGCAGCGGTCGATTCTCCATAACTTTCGGATCTCCATGATCCGGATGGCTGTTGTTGTTTCGCGAGCCATTCCAGAGCACGATTCACGCTCGCGTCGATTCTTTGCTCTGTTTCATCGGCGGCTGTACCGACCTGGTTGCCGCTGACAATAAGGCAAGCGACTAGCGTTGTTCGAAACCACGCCCAGCCAGTCAGCGCTGCAGTCGCTGAACTGAAACAATATTTCCGGCCCATCGGTGCTCTCGCTAATAAGACATTTTGATCAGCACAACAAATTGCCGGAACCAGCAGCGTCAGCCACGGCGGCACGGAGAATGCAGACTGAATTTGCAATTACTATCATCGTAGTCTAACCGCGGTTCGCAACGTTCTGCCATTCAGCCAGAGAACTCAGTCGGGTTTCGCGTTCGCAAACCGCGTGAGTTGCCAAATTCGGGCGATCGGGGCTGTCGGCATAGAACGCTACGAACAGCTGAAAACATTTCACGCTGACACATGGCCGCAATCATCGAGTTTCGGCTGATGATCGCTGTTACCCAGAAGCCAAAAAATCAAAATGTATTTCCAGGAATTAATCGAGTCCAGCGCCCCGAATTTTCATCAAGAAACCTGCCCCGGGGTTTATGCTTAGGTTCCCGATCGTAGCCGATAGACAACAAGAACATCCCAACCCAGCAGATATGTTTTTCCGGTTAAAGCTAGAGAACCTCGAACAATGGGGCCCTGACCAACTTTACTGATGATCCATGTTTTCCGCCACGTTTTTGAACCGTGCCAATATGAGTGCATTCAAGTTCATTCTTGGACGAACTTGAGAAGCAGACGAGATCTCCATCACGAGGTGATACTGAAGATTCGAGGTCGGACCAGTTAATGTCGTAAAGAGACACACGCTGAACTTCGCGGAAGTAGCTGTCCAGTACAATCTGAAACGGATCCGTTTGATTTGTCGCATTACGCCTTGACGGATTCAACCAGTCGCCTTCCAGCAGATCGCCGACGGCATAAGCACAGCAATTCAACGTGTCCAGAGTCTGCTGGTCCGCCCCTGCGTGCTTCCGGAACCAGTATTTCACCGTCATTGTTCGGATCATCGTCATCCAGTTTGAGAATTGCGTTCACTGTGTCCTCGACTGTGTGCACCTCAAACATCCCACGGATTGACTCTGCCTGCGTTGGGGGAAAATGCATAATAATGCAGTCTCCAGCCGGGCAACTTATCACCGAACGACCTACCGGGCCAAAGTCGCCTCGCATCGATTCAATGGAATGTCGGTCTAATTCCCCCGGACCGCTGGTACCGCAACCGGCAACACTTACCAGGATCATTAACGTCAAAAGAGAAGCAACTATATCTCGTTCAATGATGTGTTTTTCATGAGTTGATCGTCCTTCACTAAAATACGCAGGGCCGTCATCGGGGGACCTTAGCTTGCTCTTCACGCCGGCGAAGTTGCTGAGAAGTGAGTTCGGCAAAATCTTTCAGTTCTCGCGACTTCGATGCGCGCGGGTCTCTCGCGACCGACACGGCTTCCATAAGCAGACTGAATCCAGTTCGGTCTGCCCCATACTTCTTGCCGATGCAGCTGCACTGACGCAGCTGGTAACAAGTTCCAAAAAACAGTCGGTCATTTCCGATGACTCTTCAATCAGCTGTTTTTGTAACTCAATCGCCGCCTTAAATCCCTGCAGTGCTTCCTCTTCATTTCTAAGCAGCTGATTCACTTTGGCAATTCGCAAATGAGTAACAGACCGCAGGAACATATACGCATCGTGATTTCGAGTTGAGACAAGAAACTGACGATCGTAACACTTCCATGACTCCAGAAGCTCACGGTTCTGATCTGAAACTTCACCCGACGCCTCAATGCGTTCACTGACAACATTAAACGTTTCACGCAGTTGCTGTACAACGATTCGGTTTGCGATATCAGCTTCTCGAATCTTGTGGCATCGCAATAGAGTTAGCCTGTAATCCACGCCCAGCCTTAACGGCAAGGCGGCAAGGCGGCAAGGCGGCAAGGCGACAAGGCGACAAGGCGACAAGGCGACAGCAAGGCCATAACAATTCCAAAAACTCGCCAGCCGGGAATTCTTTTTGCTAAAGAATAATTTGACTGTTCAGTCAAGTTTGTCTCTTTGAAAATCGGGCAACATCATGCACAGGAAAATCTTGCTTGCCAATCCAATTGTCCGGTGCCCTGATTGCCGTTCATCCGGAAGCTCTCCATCAGGATAAACAAGGCATCAGAAACGCACTTCGCCCCATCTTTCCTGGCCATTGACACGCTACTGAACACCCGGAAACTGTGGCGGTGGCGAACGATCCGTCTTTTTACACCGACTTTTGCCACTGAAGGACGAACGGGCTTACGTTAAAGCAAGACTCATGTTTGTTGAGCTCCTAAACCGGGCACACGCATAGATTGAGCACCAACTGAAATGCCCAGCATAACGCAATGGTACAAGTTGGCGCCAACTCACGTGCAACGTCAAATCGACGGCCGGGAACCTCGTCGAGAAAGCCGACAGCCGTCATCGTTTGGCGATGACAGCTGTCTATTTACGCAAGCTTACGAGACCTTTTGAACCAGACCTTCCTGACCGATTCTCGCACAGAAGTCGCCGAATGATTCGCCGTCATGCCGTTCGTTACTGTAGACACCTAATAGCGGCGAGAGCATTGGAACGATCTCTTCCAGCGGCACCATATCTTTGTAGATGAAGCACAGGCGGGTGCCTTCCGGATTGCCACCCAGAAACAGGGTGTACTTGCCAACCGCTTTACCGACGAGGCCAATATCTGGCGTGTAAGGACGAGCACAACCGTTGGGGCAACCGGTCATGTGAACGGCAATCTGTTGCGACTCCAAACCATGCTTCGCAATTTCAGCATCCAACTCGTCAATGAGTCCCGGCAGAACGCGTTCGGATTCGGTTATCGACAGTCCGCAAGTTGGAAACGCCGGACATGCAATTGAATAACGTCTAAGAAGCGAAATCTCATCGGACCCTTTGATACCGTATTCCGCCAGCAGACTATTAATCTCAGCCTTATCGGCGGGATCAATGTCGCACAGAATGACACTTTGCAAAGCCGTCAATCGAGTGTCCATGCCGAACTTTGTCAGGATCTCCCGCAGACCACTTTTGATGCGAAGACCGCCTTCATCTTTGATGCGACCGTTTTCTATGTTTACACCAAGAAACAGTTTACCATCACCCTGTTCGTGCCAGCCGATGTGGTCGTCGACACCGGTCACATCAGAAGCATGAGGTTCTGGCAACGGCTGCCCATAATATTCTTCCACTTTAGCTTTGAAGGCAGCAACTCCCCAGTCTTCCAGCAGGTACTTCATACGAGCTCGCTTGCGATCTTCGCGATTACCGAAGTCTCGCTGAACCTTCACGATCGCTTCCGCAACAGCGACAACCTGATCAGGTGTGACGAAGGTTAGTTTGTCGCCGAGACGAGGAAACGTCTTTTCTGCTGAAGGCGTTCGTCCCATGCCTCCGCCAACAGTCACGTTGTATCCCACAATCGTGCCATCTTCGATGACAGCCAACAAACCGAGATCCTGAGTGTACACGTCGACGCAGTTGTCGGCGGGATCAGCAATCGCCATTTTAAATTTACGAGGCAGGTACCGTTCACCGTAGATCGGTTCCTCAACAGGCTGGAAGTCCGAAACGTTCGTTTTTTCCCCATCGTCATCGGTCAGCCAGATATCGAAATAGCTGGTTGTCTTCGGCTTGAAGTGTTCAGCGATTTCCTGAGACAACGCCTGCATCTGATCGTAAACAGAGTTGTTTTTAAACGGAGCAGGGCAGCACATCACGTTTCGGTTCACATCACCGCAAGCAGCAAACGTTGTCAACAGGCAATCGTTGATCGCTCGAATCGTTTCCTTCAGGTTGCTTTTCAGAACGCCGTGCAACTGAAATCCCTGGCGGCTTGTAATACGGATTGTTCCGTTTGCAAGTTTGTCGCACAAATCAAGTTCGGCAAGAAACTGCGAATTCGAGACCCGGCCGCCGGGAATTCGAGTGCGAATCATGCATGAATATGCCTTCCCTTTTTTTGTGCCGTCGGCATTTTTTTCTTTACGGACGTCGCGGTCGTCCTGCATGTAGCTGCCGTGATTCTTCAGTAGTTGCGATGCATCATCGCTAAAACTGGGATTGTTGTTTTGCAGTTCACCGGGAATCGTTCCTCGAAGTTGATGACTGCCTTCTTTCAGAACTTCCAGTTTGCTGAGGTTTACATCTGCCGTTGACATTTAACGTTGTTCCTGACCGTCTTTTTTTTGTTCTGTACTGATGGCATTTCGCACATCAAATTTCAGCATGAGTGCGTGCACGTGCTTTTCAGAAACGGACCTCACCGGATCGCTTCTGTTCGCCCCGATTTTTAACAGGTCGAAGTACTGTTTGAGTATACGAGGCTGTGAAATCTTTGAATAGTCGATTTGACGTGTTTACGACAACCGGGGAGAGAAGGATTTCACTTGAGATACCGTTTGACGTTCTGCAATGTCACACGGATAAACCCTAAAACCTGTGGCACTGTCAACTTTTTTTGGTAGCCTCTGATGTTAAACACGCCAAGCCCAACACACTAATTCGTTTGTGAACCTTTCCAGCCGCATTATCATGTCTATTGCCGAAGGCTTTGACCTGAAAAGGCTCAGCCCAGCCTAGAGCAGCCTGTCGGGAATCCCCATCGGCCGGATACTTTGAAACAACATGGTGGATGCGACTGCTTGTTGGGCTTGCCATGTTTATCATCGGCGTGCCCATTTGCGGTCGGGCTGCTTCCCTTCGAAACAGCAAAGTCCCTGGCAGCGTTATATGGGACAAAATGGTGGCATTTTCACTTGTCTTCGCCTTCGCTCCATCACGAGGAAAAAATATTTGGTTCGTGTCGACTCCATGATTCTCGCTGTTTAGATTTCTTAACATTTAACAACCTTCGCCGGTTAGTCATTGCGACCAGCTTCCCGGAGGCTTCGGAATTATGGTGGACGACACGGTGGCTGCCAGATAATAAGTGCGTGACCCAATTTATAATGACCAGGTTCATTTGACCGGCAATATTCTCGCCGCAGAAATTCATGCAGTCCGAAGTGCAAATATGCGTTTTTTTATGTCGTATTCCAAATACTAACTGCCAACCTTAATTTCCCAGGACGATCGTCATTAAGAACGCCATACCAGATGCTTTCAGAAAGAACCAAGGCGATTTAGCATCGACCGCCACAGGCAACACCGCGAACACTGATCAACGGACCACCGTTGAACGCCCGGAATTTCGTGGAGACGTTCACTACGGTTCACTGAAACTCAGCAGTCGCTATTTGCTTTCACCTCTTGCTGGTTTTACGACTCTTTCTTTTCGCCGCATCGTTCGCAACATTGGCGGTGTCGGCCTGGCAACCACAGACCTTGTTAACTGCCGAGCATTGTTGTCGCAAAATGAACGCACGATGCAGATGATTGAAACTCATGCCGAGGATCAACCATTCGCCGTACAGATCTTCGGCAGCGAACCGCAACACATGATTGAAGCAGCTCAGTTTCTTCAGCAACGTGGTGTCGCAACAATTGACATCAATATGGGCTGTCCCGTCAACCGCATTGCCGGAGCTGGTTCCGGAGCGGGAATGATGTGCAACACTAAAGGGACGATTTCGCTGGTACAGAAGATTATTGAGTCTGTAAAAATCCCGGTCAGCGTTAAGATGCGACTCGGCTGGGACGACGACAATCTGACGGCTCCTTTTTTCGCCCGCGAGTTCGAACAGGTCGGCGTATGTGCTGTTGCAATTCATGGACGCACGCGAGAACAGGGCTTCGGTGGCTTGGTCTCACGTCCTGGCATTCGCAAGGTTGTTGAAGCCGTCAGCAGAATTCCTGTCGTTGGCAATGGAGACGTTCGCACCGTCGCAGATGCGGCAACCATGATCAGAGAAACCGGCTGTCATGCCGTATCGATTGGCCGAGCAGCCTTAGCAAACCCATGGATCTTTCGACAACTCGAAGAATGGGAACAGACAGGCAGCTATTCGCCCGCTGGCACGTTTGAAGAACGACTGCAACTGATGGTCAGGCAGTACGAGTTCATTGAAGAGCGACACGGCCCCGAACGAGCAATCATTATTTTCCGCAAGATGGCTCACTGGTACCTGAAAGGAATGCAAATCCGCAAGAAGCTTCGCGGCGACTTTCAATTCATTCGAACTCGAGAAGAGTTCGACGCGACTCTTGATCGAATTCGCAACGAAGGTCCAGTCGGCGGAAATCGCACGGGCGTGCTGACAGACTGCCACATTCCCGTCCCATCCGGCCCCGTCTCAAAGTGGTAAACGGGGCAGGGGTTGCCAGACACGCGCGAGCCTTGCGAGATTACTGAACAATGTTCAACCGCCAGATGCGGCTTACCGCAACCGGGCTGCATTCATTCAAAGTTCAACCCCGAACACTCGCACTGTTTTTCGCGTCACTTGTCTCTACATGATTGAGAAGTAGTTCGCGACGGCGAAGTCGAAAGCTTCGTTCGATATTTCAAGTGGCTTCTGGTGATAGTTGCAGTAGTTCTTGACCTGCAGAAGAAGGTCACGGGGCTGGCACAGACGAAACGGACGTTCACCTTCCCGATAATGCGTCGTAATTAAGTACTCGACGCATTCGGGGCGTTCTTCGAACTTAAGAACGCGACTCATGATTCCGCACAATTCACGAAATTCTTCTTCCGACGGATCTGGTACTTCTATTTTATAAGGAATACGTCGAAGAAACGCTCCGTCGACGAGATCCTTTGGTTCAAGGTTTGTGCTGAAGATGATCAACTGATCGAACGGCACTTTGATCTTCTTGCCGCTGGGCAGATTCATAAAGTCGTAGCGCTTTTCCAATGGAACAATCCACCGGTTAAGAAGTACGTCCACCGGCATCTTCTGTCGACCAAAGTCGTCGATAACCAATGTGCCGCAGTTACTTTTTAGTTGCAGCGGAGATTCACAGATCTTAGAAATTTCATTCTTGGTGACCTCAAGCTCTGCCATCGTAAGTTCACCACCGGCGATAACTGTTGGCCGTTTAATACGAACCCAGCGTCGATCAATCTGCTGTGAATCCATGAGCCCGGTGCTCTTCTGAGGATCGTCAACCTCTTCATGAACCCCCGGATCGAAGACACGAATAATTTCGCCTTCAACATAGATCGCTCGCGGCATCCAGATATGAGAACCGAACGCATCGGTAATCCGTTCTGCGATACTGGTTTTCCCGTTGCCTGGCTTACCAAACAGAAACATACCTCGACCGGAATTCACTGCCGGGCCAAGCTTATCCAGCATCTCTTTATTAATGATCAGTCCATCAAATGCCTGCTTCAATTCGTCGGCTGTAACAATCTGCCCTGCAATTGACTGAGCCGAAACGGACGCGACATAATCTTCCAGGGACACAGGAGTCGCTCCGAAATAAGTACATTCGTCGTTGTAGCGTTTGCCCCGTTCGCGACCACATTCAGTGATCACGTATTCGGAATCGCCTGTGTTCGTTGTTCCGGCCAGATCAACCTGCTTGTCGGCTCGAAGCTGTCGCATGATCGGTTCGATCACTTTGAACGACAACTTCATCTGAGTGGCGACGCCACGCACAGAAACCATGCCCACCTGATACAGATACTTCATGATCAGTCGCTCAAGCAAAGCAGCTGACACTCCCGTCTCGCGGATACTCTGAGGCTGCCGTGGCGTAAAGTCTTCGCTCGCTGATGCGGCCTGTAAAGAATCGTGGCTGCCACTGTCTTTCGAAACCGGTTCGCCAAGAAGCTGATTAACTCGATCAAACAGATCGTCAAGGCCTGGAAATGCAGCAGACTGCCCCGGGTTGGCTGTAGAGGTCAACGCTTCATCCTCGTCGAAATTTCTTGTTATCAAAGACAAGCTGAGTCACGAGTCGTCGAGACTAAACACCTGTAATAAATGTCTAGGTCGCAATTCCTCAAGGGGCAAACCTTATGTTGTCGTTTTGCCACGCGAAGAGAGATCAAAGACAGAAGATTCGCGTTGTCCGGTTGTTTCATCGTTCGGATTTGCAAATGATAAGGCTCTTTCAACCACCACATTCGTAACAACGGTTCAAACCATCGCGAAGTACGAACTGAAAGTCAGTAGATCGAATCGTACCCGCTGATGGAATCGCCTGACGTCGAAAAAGCAGTTACTCAGACCGCTGATCACCATTGCAAATCACAAAAGGAAGCATCATGAAATTTGCCATTTGCCAGGAACTTTTCGAGGACACTCCCTGGGAAGAACAGTGCCGAATCATCGCTGATGTGGGCTATACCGGCATTGAAGTAGCTCCGTTCTCAATTGCCGACGATCTGCGGCAGGTCACTCAGGAAAAGCTAATGGAAATGAAGTCCGTGGCAGAACAGCACGGTCTGGAAATCATTGGGCTGCATTGGCTGCTGGCAAAAACTCAGGGACTGTATTTAACCTCTCCGGAAATCAGCGTCCGACAGGCAACAGCCGACTACCTAAAGCTGCTGGCAGAAACCTGTACGGTGCTTGGCGGACGCGTGCTGGTGTTCGGATCTCCTCAACAACGCAACCTGCTGGAAGGCGTTTCCACCGCCAAAGCGATGGAATATGCGGCGGCCGTCTTCCGCGACGCCATGCCCGTTTTTCATGACAATAATTTGCTTCTGTGCATGGAGCCCCTCACGAAAAAAGAAACGAACTTCATCAACACCTGCGAAGAAGCCGTTGAACTGATGGCGATGATTAACCACCCATCCTTCGTGCTTCACCAGGACGTCAAAGCAATGCTCGGCGCAGAGACGGATTCGATACCCGAGCTGATCCATCGACACACAGACATCTGCGGTCACTTCCATGTCAACGACATCAATCTGCTTGGTCCAGGAATGGGCGACACGGACTATCATCCGATTCTAAAAGCGCTGCGCGATGTTGCTTATGACGGTTGGATTTCCGTCGAAGTGTTCGATTACAGCCCTGGCGCAGAGAAAATTGCAAAAAAAAGTTTGGATTATATGAAGCAGGTTTTGAGTAAAATTGAAGACGTTTAAAGAGTCAGTTTCGGGGTACGTTCTGAGTGCTCGAAGTGGCTTCAACATGCATGCAATTTCGAAACCCGAGCATAACGTAATCAAACGCGCAGCGATCACAACATCAACGTTGCAACATGGCTCACGAATAAAACTCCCAATGTTTTATCGGGCGAAATGAATTACACCGTTGATGTAACGTTATCGCGCGATGACGTTACATCAACCGCAACAGAACAACGTTAGTCAAACACAGCGCGCGAATTCATGCTTCTGATTTGCGCTATGACGCGCCCTCAAACATCACTAACACGCGTCAACACTGTCAGCTGTTTTATTCAAAAAAGTTTCCAAACTGAATGCTTGGCAATGCATAACAGTCTTGCACATTCTGAGACATTAAATAGTATTCCGCCGAACGTAGGCTGCAGCTTCTGCTGTGATGCGAAGATGAATCATGCTGAAGGATTTGCCAAACGGCTAACTTCAGTATGAACATCAGTCACAAAGAGAATCTGCGTCACCATAGCCTTGGTGGCATGGTGAAATTGTTTTGGCTTGAGGTTGATCTTGCCCTTGGTTTTTTTGAAGCCCGGTGACTGCGGTAAGACGGCCAGCCGTTGATTTTTTGTTTAAGGAGGAATCCGTGGCTAAGAAGAAAGCAGCCCCAAAGAAGTCAGCTAAGAAAGCTGCACCGAAGAAGTCTGCCAAGAAAGCAGCTCCTAAGAAAGCAGCTCCTAAGAAAGCAGCTCCTAAGAAAGCAGCTCCTAAGAAAGCAGCCCCTAAGAAAGCAGCCCCTAAGAAAGCAGCTCCTAAGAAGTCAGCTAAGAAAGCTGCTCCTAAGAAAGCTGCAAAGAAGGCATCTAAGAAGAAATAACTTCATTCAGTTGAAGTTGATTGTGCAACGGTCGGTGACTGAAAATGTCATCGATCGTTTTTTTGTGCGCCGCGCCAAAAGTAAGAACGCCCTCTTAAATTACGATAGCCGTATTGCTTCAAGACATGTCGTAAAACCATGCGACACAGCAAGCCACTCTGACGAGTGAAAACTCATAGATCGTTATCGCAGTCGGGACACAGCAGAATAGAACTCTGCGGGTTCGAACTGATCCGAATTTCGTGATGTCGCTCGGGCCGAACTCGTAATTCCTGATGGCTCTCGAGCATTGTCTGTAATACCGGTTATTAATTTTCAGGGAATGGTAAAAAAACAATTGTCTCCCATCTGGCACTATGGCGGCCTCCGCTGCACCAGATCCTGGGTTCTCAAACTTAAGAACCCACTTGCGGCAAAAATAGTCTTAATAAAAAAGTTGACTCTTTATATCAACTTCCTTAAAACCGCGGCGCGAGTTCGCCGATCAGAGGGACTGTGAGGCGGACCGAATTTTCTTTGCATACTGACGTGGTAGGGAAACCGTTTTGGCCTTTCCGTGTTGGAGTTATCTGTCGATCCGAATCCTGTTGCTGAAGTGATTTATTTCCGTCAACGGAAGCAAGTCAGCGACATAGATTCTGTCAGCAGATATTCAACACAACACTACAGCCTTTGTACTGAAGTGTTGTTGACGACGAGATCACATCAAGATGATTTCATCGATCAGGCGAACGTTTCTTATGTCAACACCGTCTGCTCAATCGGTTGCTGTCGAGCAGTTGCGACGTCAACTGCTCAAATCACAACCCACTGCATCCGGACATGCTGTCGTTTCGACTGGCTTCCGAACACTCGATCGCCTTCTTCCACAATCCGGACTTCCCTGTGGGTCTGTGATTGAATGGATCAGTGGCGGTTCAGGCATGCGAGCGACATCCATCGCATTCAAAGTCAGTGCCGGGTTTCTTAAACGCCCCGGGGCGATTGCCGTTGTTGATCCCATGCACAGCTTTTGTCCGGCACAGCTTGCGCAACTGGGCATTCCTCTTTCACGATTGTTGCTTGTTCGACCGGCAACGTCTCAGAGCAACAATCCGTCGGCCGGTTATGCTGATGCCTCGTACCAACTTTCAACGTCACAGCGGTCGGAAGCGTTGTGGTCGCTGGAACAACTGGCTCGATGTGCGGGCATCAACATTGTTGTAACGTGGATCGATCGACTGACATCAACCGCACAACGCCGACTGCAACTGGCCGTCGAGAAAAGCGGCGCAACTGTAATACTTATGCGTCCGCTAATTGCTTTACGCCAGACATCATGGGCCGATCTGCGTTTCCATGTACAATCTCGCTCAGTGAGTCCTCGTAAAGACGGCGACATTGCAAACACTGGTTCTCAGATGATCGTTAGTCTGATTCGGTCACGAAATTCGGTTCAACGGCACGGAAATGCCGTGCTGGAATGCCACCATGAAACGGGTGATGTGTCTGAAATTCTGGAACTGGCCCGTTCAACGTCAGCAGAATCAACTGCCGTCTAATCCACTGCCGTCTAATCAGCGCGCGGCGGTTGCCATCTACACATCACCGCTTGCGGAATCGACCGGAACCGTTCGCAGGCAAAAAGTTTCTGAAGACGACTTACGATTTGTGCGTGAGATATTTCCGTCCGCTCGAAACGGCCCAGCTATCGTAAGTGCTTCAGAAAATGCGTGGGCGTCCGGCGTGCGATCCGGAATGCCACTTGCCGAAGCGCGAAGTATGAGCGTTCCGCTGCGTCCAACAACAACAAGGTCGCGTTCACGCTCAACAACAGCTCAACCATTTGAGGAAACCCTGTTCTTCGAATGGGCTCCGGCCAAAGATCGCGCCGCTCTTGTGGACATTGCAGAAGCGACCCGGCGATTCTCGCCAATTGTCGGCCTTGACGAAATGCCCGTCCCGGATTCGTTGCTGCTGGACATAACCGGATGCGGCATGTTGTTTGGGGGGGAATCATCACTGGCTGAACAACTGATCAAGCGACTGAACGCCAGAGGACTGCTGTGCAGTGCCGTAGTCAGTGATTCCGTGGCGACCGCATGGGCGTTTGCACATCCTCGTGGTCACTTTCTAATGCCCGATCAACGCATTTCATCGCGTGGAGCGCGAAGAGGCCCTTCGTCTGCAGGAGACACCGATTGGGATTTACCCATCGTCATTATTCCACCAGGTCAGTCCAAACACTGGCTGCATCCACTGCCCGTATCGGCCGCCAGAATTCCGTACTCAGATATTCAGACGCTGTCACAGCTTGGCATTCTGACGCTTAAACAGTTGTTTGGCCTGCCAATTGAGGACCTTCCATCAAGGCTTTCGGCAGTCGCCATTCAGCGTCTGCATCAGATTTCAGGCGTCGACGACGAATCTATTGCCGCTATCCCGGAAGCGAATCCGGTTTCGGCCAGATGGGCGTCCGAGTTTCCCGCCACAAACCGCGATGAAGTCCGGCAGGTTGTTGCTCATCTGATTGGCGAAATTGCCGAACAGCTACAACGCCGCGCTGTGGGTGCTGTGCGGATTTCCTGTCAGTTGAAGCAGGAATCAGGTGACAGCATGCCGCTGACAGGTGACATCGTGAAGCCGCTTCAGTCCGGGGCTGATCTGTTTGAGATCCTGAACATCCGGCTGGACGCGTTGCGAGTCGACAAACCGATCGTGTCCGTGCAGATGACGGCGACGGTTGCTTCGTTACCCGTCGCAAGACAAAAAGATCTGTTCAGCGTCAGCGAACACGTCAACCCGGCCGAAGAACTTTCAGCTGTGCTGAATCGCCTGACCAATCGGCTCGGTAAAACCGCCGTACTCACGGCCGAACCAAACAACGACCCGATTCCCGAAAACGTCATCCGCCTGCGACCACTCGTCAACGACGGCGAGGAAACAACAAACGGTCGCAGCGCAGAAATTCGTATTCAGGAACTCGTAATGCCCGACAACCCTGTTGCAGATCGCGCTGCGCCACAAAATCATCCGCTGTGCCTGTTGTCGTCACCTGTGAAGATTGCAGACTCACAGTCATCACCGCTCACAAACGACTTCACCTGGAACGGACAGACGCACGCTGTGGCCGCCTCACGAGGCCCAGAACGCATCCAGACTCAGTGGTGGCACGACACGGCCGTGCATCGCGACTATTATCGCGTTACCAGCAGTCAGGGATCTGAGTTCTGGATCTTCCGCGAACTGAATTCCGGCGACTGGTTTCTTCACGGCATATTTGAATAGCAGAACCGGGTTGCCGTTGGACAACTCGATTCCGTTATCACGCCGTGCGTTCCTGTTCCAATCGCTTGAGTTCAGCGATCAGCTCGTCTTCGCTGCCTAGATTGCCTTCCTGCTGCATTCGCTCCATTTGCGACTTCAGGTCGTCCAGCAATGGTGTTAGCCCATGCAGAACACCGTCGTTCACGCGGTCCGTAAACATGACGCCATCCAGATGATCGTTTTCGTGCTGCACAACGCGAGCATGAATCCCGGACAGTTCCAGGGCGAAATCACGGCCATCCAAATCGAAGGCTTCGACGGTGATGCGTTCCGCTCGAGTGACCGGGCCGAAAATTTCCGGAAGACTCAGACAGCCTTCTTCGGAATCTTCACTGCCATTGCGTTTCACAATTTGAGGATTAATGAAAACCTGTTCGTGTTCCGGCTCATCGGGATCGCCCGTCGGATTGATCACGAACAGTCGATATGGCAACGCGACCTGATTTGCCGCCAGGCCTATTCCGCGAGCCTCATACATTAGCTCAAACATCTGCCCCACCCAGTCTTTTAGCTGAGCGTCAATGCGAGTCACATCTTTGGATTTCCAGCGAAGTGCCGGATGCGGGTGGTAAACAATTTTCAGGTCGGACATGGACGGCGATTTTCACGTTTATAGTGTCGATAACCACCGAAACAGACAGGGCGGCGACTTGACCAGTATCGCCACAGATGGCTATTCCGCAAGCCGGCGTTGAATACAGGTTGTACAAAGCCAATGGAAAAATTTCCGAACCGGGAAAAACGTTGCCATTGCAACCTCAAGCCGCAACACAACAACCGTCCATACCGCCAGGCTCAGTGGCAAAACGTCCCCGGAAACCAAGAGGAGATTTCATGTTCCGTTCGAGCACATCGACGCCTTGTTCGTGTCTTCCGTGCTACTAACGGACGTTTCTTTGACTGCGGAACGTCGAACCCCGCGACCTGAGACACCCCCAACCACCGAAACCGATGGCGATATTTTCTTCACGCGGACGAACGGCTGCCACACACGACGACAGCACCCAAAGCAATGTGGACACACATACAGGCGAAGACCGATCATCGCCAATAGTTTATCTGGAACACGTAAAACTGAAACCGGTATAACTTCGAGTTCATTTCGGCAAAACGCACACTGGTAAAGCTTCCGGAGAAGCGACATGTTAGGCCTTTCAGCAGTGGTGACCCGCTTCTGATCTTTTTTCTTTCGCCCTGCTGATGCCTGCACAGAACGCCATCTTCAAAAACATCGTTTCTCAGACAGCCATTCCCAGTCCCGCAGAAAACGCAGCCGGGAAAAGAACGCCCGTTCTATCAAAACGAAGCCATCAATCTGCGCCGAGGTTGAGACCGCAACAATCGTGCCAGGTCAAATTCACCGTGCTCTGGCAACTCATCTCCGAACTCCGGAATGTCACCAACAACATTGCGATAATAGTGGGTCAGCGTATTGCCACGTGACGCAATTTTGCGTGTGCATCGTCTGATTGCCAGTATTTGGCAATCCGGTCGTTTCGGAAGCAACGATTCTCCGATCGCTACTTCCGTTTTGCGACGGGTCACTGACTATTCCTGAACGGCTGCAGCCGATGGCGGTTCCGGGTTATTCGCCGAAGGAATCTGCCCCGTGGCTGCTGCCAGTTCTGCACTGCGATTCGGGTAGTCCTCAACGAGTGTCGGAACATAATCGCGTGTCATCCAACGCACCAACAGATTGAGTTCTTCGTCGGTGATATTTTCTGGTCGATAGGCGGGCATGCGATTCTTGCTGCTGTAATGCCGCCCGGCTCCTGGATTGCGGATAAAATCTTTTAGCCAAACAGATGACGCGTACTTGGCCATCGTTGGGTAACCGCTGGCATCTTCATCGGAGAACGCAACAAACTCTTCACCAATTGCGGAATGACAATCGGCACACGATGTTCCGTTGATCTCGCCCGCCCACGCACCTCCTGTCGCAACAGCTTTGCCTTTTTCGGCCAGTTCAGCGTCAGCAGCAGCCGAATCAACATAAGCCTCCGCCTGTTCAGTATCAGCCGGTCGATAGCCATGGCTTGCTTCTGCATAAAGAAACTCAACCAACGCATTCACGTTTTCTGCGTTCTCTGCAGACGTAAGTGATTCGGTATTGCCAGACCAGTCTGCCATTTCTGAATTGTCAGGATCAATATAGGCGACGTCTTTGCCAGCAGCTTCGTCTGCTACAGCATCGGCAAACCATTTGGCGTTCTTCAATGCTCCAAAGTGTTTAGGGTAATCAACCACAACAGAACGCATCCATTCGCGGTTGCCGAAGTTGCCGAGATCCGCAGCGGTTGGCGGAGCGATCTGGTTGTTATCAACAACCATGGTTCCACGGGCGTCGTGCCCGTTGTAACGGTGGCAGCTGGAACAATGCTTCGCGAACAAACGCGGCCCCTGAGCAAACGGGTCGCGACGCAGCAAAGCGACGGCTCCATCAACGGGAATCCGATCCGGGCCGGAAGCCAGTTCGATCGTTCGTTGCCCTTCGCGATGTGATTCTGCCAAAGCAGCCTGGTGAGGCTTATCGTTGGCATCTTCGATAAACGCCATCGCCGTCAGTACGACAATGGCCGCTCCAAGAAACCAAATAAAAGCCTTGTTCAGCTTGTGGCCGAATTCACCAAGAAATTTGTGAGTTAAAGGCATTAATGCGATGAAGCCCATGATAATTCCCGGCACAACAATGGCGCCGAATGTCAGCCCCAGTGATTCAACCGCATGGAAACGCAGGAAGCGAAACAGAAACAGGAAGTACCATTCCGGTCGAGCTGCATCGAACTTCACTGCCGGGTCGGCCGGAGCACTAAGTTCGGCTCCTTTGAAAATTGCAAGTAGCAGCACGACGGTCAAAACAGCCAGACACGCGACTGCATCTTTCAACACCTGGTCGGGCCAGAAGGTTGTTTCCGGAGCGTGCTTTTCGTCGTGAACTGTCAGCCCATGACGTCGAAACACATAGATGTGCAGAACCAGAAATCCAACCAGTAACGCTGGCAGAATCCCAGCATGCATCGCAAAGAACCGTGTCAGCGTGAGATGACCGTATTCCGTGCCGCCCTGTGCCAGAGCCTGTACCTCGCCACCCACCAACGGAGTAGCGCCCATGATATTGGTTGTTACCCGAGTCGCATAGTAGCCCTTCTGATCCCATGGCAGCAAATAGCCGGTCAGCGACAGCCCCAGTACAATCATAAGCAGAACGATACCCAACCAGAAATTCAATTCTCGCGGCGCTTTGTAGGCTCCGTCAATAACCACCTGCACAAAATGAATGGCCATCAGTACCACCATCGCCTGAGCCGCAAAGTGATGGACGCCTCGAATAATAAAGCCCAGCGTCATTTCGTTCTGAATGTAATAAACGCTTTCCCACGCCGTCCGAGTACTCGGGCTGTAGGCCGACCACAGCATAAAGCCTGTGATCACCTGCAACGTAAACGTGAACACCAGCGTGCTGCCCCAAACGTAGCGCCAGCGAGCTCCGCCAGGCACGCGTTCGTACAACGCTTCGTTCATCAATTCCCTGACGCCCGTGCGATCATCAAACCAACTGATCAAAGCCTTCATCATCACGACAACTTTCGGCAACGAATTCCGTATTACAATTCTCAGAGCACAAGGGGCGCTACAACGAGTTTTAGATCAATATCTTATCAGCCGTCCCGGTGCGGAAGTTTTGATATTTCACCCACAACTCTTTGCCGCCTGGATCAACCGCTCCGGCCGTTGCGGTAAGCAGTTCCAGAGCATCCATGGCTCGCGGAGGAACTTCGTTCGTTTTTTTGCCATCAAGGCTAAACGAACTTGTGTGACATGGGCAGAAGAAGTCACCTTCATTTCTTCGGTAGTCCACAGAACAGCCAAGGTGCGGACAAACCGAATTGAAGACCAGTATCTTTCCGTCTGGATTCTTTCGAAGCCAGATACTGCCAACAGGCACATCTTTGAAGCGATTCCAGGCATCGTCCAGATCACTCATGACCGTAACGGCCATTGGTGTACCATCTTCCGGAACGGATTCGGTCGTAACCGACAGCTTGATGAACCCGTCAAGTTCTCCGCCACCACCTGACTTCGACTTGCTCCGCCGCAGAATAGGATCCAAAAAAAAGATCCCGCCCAGTGTGGAAGGCACCGCAACCAGCAGGAAGCTTAAAAAAGCTGTCACGCCTTCCACAAGCATGTTGCGTCGAGTCGGTGGCTGGTTTTCGTGCTGGCTTTCGTGCTGGCTTGTCGGCGCAGAAACGTCCGGGGTTTCCGAGTCGCTCATATTATTGGCCCTGAATGGGGAATGGCGGGATTGAAGCAGGAGAAAGAAATCTCCTCTGGCGGGAGTCTAATTGGAACCGAACGAACGGCCAATCACAAGCGGGTAATTTCAGCTTATCCGCTTCGAATAGAGTTTATTGACAACAGAAAAACGCCTGCCCGGCAGGACTCAAGCAGCGGGTGACGGTGTTCTCAGTATTGTGAATCTTTGACGCCAATGACTACAGACACGTGGAAACGTCAGCAAAATTCGCGAAGCAACGTTTGTTCGGTGTTTCGTATGCTGCCAATGGCGATCTTCACCAATTCCGCATCAAAGCAAAGAATCACGGCCTAATCCACCAAATTAGATTCCGGCCAAAACAGCGTCAGCATCACCAAACTTATTTACCTGCAATCCCATGCGGTTCATTAGCGACAGATACAGGCTGCAGAGTTTTCGGTTTTCGTCGCCGGCCTCTGTGTAATCGAGCACTCGGCCGGTTTCCAAAGTTCCTCCCAAACTGCCGGCCGTCAGTAGTGGCAGTTTCGTTGAATCGTGTTTACTGCCGGACCACATATTGTTCAGGAACAGCACGCAGGAATTATCCAGCACTGTGCCGTCGCCTTCCGGCATCGCATCCAGTCGACCGGCAAGGTAAGCCAGTTGGCTGCAGTAGTAGCGAGACACGCGTTCCCATGCGTCCGAACGTTCGTTATGCGACGCAGAATGATGAGCATTCCGAACGTCCAGGAAAGGATAGAACAGCCCCGAAATATCACGACACAACAGCAGCGTTGCAAACCGAGTCTTATCTGTCTGAAACGCCAGAGCAACAATGTCGCACATCAGACGCATGTGTTCACGAATGTCTTCCGGAAGACCGTTGTCCGGGCGAGCCATGGTAATCACAGACTTCCCGCTGGCATTCGCTCGATCAACCGCTTTGTCCTGATCAGCCCGAAGGCGTTCAACTCGTTTCTCCACTTCACGAACACTGGTTAGATACTCGTCCAGCTTCGACCGATCGCCAGCACTTGCTTCGCGACTAAGACTCGCGGCCTGTTCTTTGACTCGGTCTAAAACGCTTTTGTTGCGTCGATTGCCGCGATTGTCGAATAGACTATCAAACGCCAGTGATGGATAGACTTCCATCGGAACAGGCGACGTTGCATTCTGCCAGGAAATGTGCGAACTGTAGGCCATCGAAAAATTCGTCTCGTGATAACCCGTGATCGGCTGTTCGCAACCAAGCACCATACTGGGCTGAGCAGTCTCCTGTCCCAGATGGTTCGCCAGCATCTGGTCAACGCTGATGCCACCTCGAAGCTCTGCGCCTTTTTGCAAAGAAGCTCCCGAAAGAATGTTACCCGTCTGTCCCGGATGGATGCCGACCCCCGTTGCGTTCCTGTTAAACAGACCGGAAATAACATTCATTTTTCCCTTGAGCGGTTCCATCGGTGCAAGGCTTTGACTTAGCTCCATTTCGGAACCAGATCCCTTTGCCCACCAATGGTCCGGATGAATTCCACACGCCATAAACAGCACTGCAAACCGTTTCGGAAACGGACCGGCCGCTGCATCTAAGGATGGCTGCAGTCCCCAAACGGGAATCGATTCCAGCCACGGCAATGCCATCGTGACGCCGACTCCATGCAGCAACGTACGACGCGAAACAGGAAGGTAAGTTTTTTTTTCGTTCATTGCTCAACGTCTCCGCGCTCACACCGATAATGCAGTCACATTCGAATCAAAATAATTCCGCCGCTAACTTAACAGCTTAAATAAGTTCGCCAATCGTCATTCTGCCACGTCCAGACGACGCCCGCGTTTGTTCAGAAACTGAGGACTGGTGACGATCGTTTCCACAAGGCGGCCGAACTGATACTGATTGGTCAGTAGATTCGCACTCATTTTCTGCACCAACAAATCATCAGACAAAATAAGGCTGCGCCCTAACGCATAGGATAACAGTTTTCGACAGAGGTTATCGAGAAATTCTTCCTGCCGATGCTGCTGAAGATACTTTCGCAGGTCGTTAACCCCCGCCCCTTCGTCACCACCCGGAAATGCTGCCAGCGTGCTAACCGGCCGCCCGCCAAGGTCAACTTCCCGACGTTCACCGACGGGGCCAAACCCCTCAAACGCAAGGCCGATCGCATCAAATCGATCATGGCACCCGGCGCAACTTTTGTGATCTCGATGCCGGGCTAGTGTTTCGGCCAGAGTTAAATCTCCCAGCTTGGATTCGTCATCGGGCAGTTCAGGAACGTTTGGTGGTGGCGGTGGAATTCGTTCACCCAGTAATCGCCGCACAACCCAATAACCTCGCTTCACAGGACTCGTCCGCAGCCCCGGAGCGTTTTTTGTCAGAAATACCGACATCGGCAACAACCCCCCGCGACCGTAACGCCCGGCGCCATCAATTCGCACCCATCCGCTATTCGAATCCTTGCCAGCACCTGCGTGTTCGAAACGATCCGCCATACCGTAATGTTTAGCAAGTACTTTGTTAGCAAACGTATAGTCAGCATTCAGAAACTCCAGCACGGATCGGTTCTGCTGGATCAGATCGATGAGGAAACGATTTGGTTCTTCAAACATCGCCAGCCGCAAATCGTCGGTGAAATCCGGAAAGCGTTCGCGGTCCACGGCGTTGTGCTCTTCGAAGCGACGATAGTCCAGCCAGTTGCCACCGAATTCCAAAGCAAGGCCGCGAACTCGATCGTCCTTTAACATTCTTCCAGCCTGATTAACCAGAACTTCCGGTCGATGAAGCTCGCCGGCTTCCGCCACAGTCAATAGTTCATCATCCGGTAAACTGGACCACAGAAAGTAGCTAAGCCGACTGGCGAGTTCCATGTCCGTTAAAGCACGCTGTTGATCGTTGGCTGCCGCAAGATCCAGCCGGTAACAGAAAAACGGCGACATCAATACCGATACGATCATGTCCTGAATCGCTTCTTCATGATTCAGTTGATCGTCATCGCGGAGCGATTTGTAAAATAATTTCAGTTCATCATGTTCGCTCTCGGTCAGGCGTCGACGATACGCTCGCGAAGCGAATTCGATCACGGCATCGATGTGACTTTGTTCTGCCGTCAGACGAGCACTTTCCACCCAACGAATCTGATCGTTGATTTCGCTGAAGAATTCTTTGATGGCCTGAAACCCCGTTTCATCGCCGCCACTCTTGATGGCCTTCTGAAGATACTCGTCGGACAGCTTCCGTATCATCGCGTCAGACATCGCCGCCTTGTCTTCCGGGCGGGCAAAATCAAATTGCGGGTCTCGCATGTAACGCGAATCTGTGCGTTCGAACCACAGAAAACCAACGTATTGACGCATGGGAGCCGAGGCAACAAAATCCAAATCCTGCCATAGCATATCCAGCTCACGCTGTTCGGTTTCACTGAGTATCAATTCATAAAGCGGCCTGTCATCGCGAAAATAGCCCATCATGCTATGAAAGCCAGCACTCAGCAGTCTTCCCTTTTCACCATCCTGCTTGCTGGAATCTTCAACATAGTCGCGACCGCGTTCAGAAATATAGAATGCATCGGGAAACACCGCGCAGAACTTTGTAAATGCTGCCTCAAAATCAGCTCGCTGCTCGCTGCCAGCGGGCACCATCAAATCCTTATCGATGGATTCAGCCTCTGACCCAGTAGCTGTTTTACTGTTCGATTCGCCTGAACCAGCAATCAGCTTATCGTGATCGAAAGTCCTTCGATGAGTAGCACGCTGTCGATTTCGCCAAAGCACAAACGTTTGCGAACCGGTATGCACACCCTCTATGCTTAGTCGACTTACTTCCGGCACCAGCTTTTCTCTCAACCCCACGACAAAGTCCCTCATTCGGACACAACCGGCATGAGCCCCAGCTTCTTCTGAGATGCTTTCCGGAAGCTGTGACCACAATAATTGCAACGAGGCGACGGGGCCAACCGCTTTTTGTTCGTGTAGAAGATTCCAGACTTCCTGCAGATAACGGACGCTCACGTTTTGAGATTCGGCAAGAGTGCTCAGTGCGATTTCACCGTTGCCGGCCTTTTGACTGAACTGCAATTTCCAGGCAGCAAAAAAGTAGGCTTCAAGATCCGTCGGCTGTCGTTCGTAGAACTGAACAATTCGCTTCACGCAGTATTTATCGCGATCAGTGTCTGTTACAACCGGATGGGGTGCGAAAGCAATGCCCTCCGGTTTCAACACCAGGTGGTCAATCACCAATCTTGCTGCTTCCAGATACTTCTTCACCAAGGCCGGCGACATGCTCAACGATTCCCCTGAATTATCGAAGCCCGCTTCATTGGCAGGATCAACAGGAAACGTCTGAGTTGGTCGAATGTCCGAACCCGTTAGATCGCGGATCGAATAATTGTACTCCGAATTACTTAACCGACGGACCAACACAGGCCCGGGATCTCCGGCATTCCGAGTCGCTTCAAATTTTCGCGCAGAACGAATCCAGTCGATTACAGCGTCACGCTGCTGCTCACCAGGCTGAGTCGAATTTTCCGGCGGCATTTCTTTTGCGGCAAGCCGCTCGAGCACAATCTCCCAGGTTTGATGAGCATCTGTGACAGACTTCAGTGTCGAATAGCTACTAAGATCGAGCTTTGCTTCCTGCAAAGCTGTCCCGTGGCAATCGAGACAATACGATTTCAGGAACGGACGAACGTCGGTTGTAAAGCGACGATTCAGTCCTACAAACTCACCTTCATCCGCTCTGGCAACTGAGGCGACAAAGATCAGAAACACGACCAGCGCAGCCGTCGGTATGACGCGTTTGTTAATCACAATGAGTCCAGAATCGAAGCGGGCGGATCGGGCAGGAAAGCCCTGCTGATCAATGCAAAATCCTGCACGACCAACCAGTTTAATAGCGTAAGCAAGCACAGGCGTTGCCACAATCAACAAGTCCCGCGATCGTTGATCGACGCAGAAAATCCGCGATCACCGCGAGTGTTGTGACTCGAAATTTCGGATCATCTTGAAAGTGATGTTCTTCGCGTAGGTAGATTTTTAAGAATTCGTCTACAGGTAAATTCATCAACGTGAGTCAAATAAAACGCTTGGTTATTCAAGATGCTTCCAGGCGGCGTCCAGATGCTGCAAAAGTTCAACGGAAGTAATGAATCGCTCAGAGTGCACTTCCGCCGCTGTGTCGCCGGCAAGTCCGTGTACGTGAGCTCCAAGCTGGGCAGCTTCGAACGCATCCATGCCCTGCGCCAACAACGACGCGATCAGGCCGGTTAGCACATCGCCCGAACCGCCAGTTGCCATTCCGCTATTTCCCGTGGCGTTGACCGCAACTCGTCGCCCGTCTGTGATGACGGTATTGGCCCCTTTCAGAAGAACGACAATGTCATGACGCTTCGCGAATTCGATCGCCAATGACTCGCGATCAGCCTGCATTGCTTTCGTAGCCAACCCGGTCAAGCGAGCGAATTCACCTGGATGCGGCGTAATAATTCGCGGGGCGTTGTCGACGCGTTTCGTCAGCCCGTCGACGCGACCTGCGAGCGCATTCAAGGCATCAGCATCAAGCACCAACGGCTGAGCACACGTTTGGTACAGGTGTTCAACAATAAGCTGAATGTCAGCCGCCTGCCCGAGACCAGGACCAATAGCAACGGACGTCTTTTTCCTGAGTGCCAGATCGATCATAGGCATGCAGGAAGCAACTAAGCTTCCCGTCAGATTATCGTCCAGTGCAATCGTCATATAGGATGGATGAGCCATCGCAACGACAGCGCAGATTGCGCGAGGCACCGCTACTGACACCAGTCCGGCGCCACCGTGTAAAGCTGCCTGACCTGCAAGGATTGCTGCACCTGACATACCTTCGCTGCCGGCAATCAGCAACACGCTGCCAAACGTTCCCTTATGAGCGTCCAACGGTCGCAGCGGTAGCGAAGGAAGACTGCTGACACGTTCGCAATTCTTCATAGCGTTGCCGCTGATCCTACATGAGTCCAAACTTTAACAGTAAATGACCTGAGCGAAGACTGCTTATTCGGGCAGTTGCTGCTTGGTAAACACGATGATGTGCTGCCGAGGCAGCACGCCGATAGTTTCAGTCCACTTCATATTGAATTCTTCCTGCTCAACTTCTGCGCGAGCCTGTTTTTGAGACATCTTGTGAACCAGCTTGATCGGCACCGTGGGATCTTCCATTCGATATTCGACAAGGGCAACTCGACCACCGGGCTTCAATGCCTTGCTGATATCGGCCATCATTTCGTATGGAAATTCGAATTCATGATACACGTCTACCAAGATAGCAAGGTCTACAGAACTCGGTGCCAGCGATGACGATTGCTGACTCCCCTTGATCGGAATGATGTTTGTCACGCCCTTTTTTCGAGCATTTTCCTGTAACCTTAGCAGCATTTCATCCTGCACATCCACGCCGATTACATAACCGGTCGGCAGCACCTGTTCTGCCATGATGGCGCTGATCACTCCGCTGCCCGCGCCGATATCTGCCACTACATCACCCGGCTTCAGCTTAAGCGATTTCACCAGCAGCGTGAGTCGTTCTTCTTCTTCCCGAGTATCTCGTTCCAACCAAAGCGCCCCGGCAAAACCCATCACATGAGCGATCTCACGACCCATGTAAAACTTGCCGATTCCGTTAGGATCATGGTCCGCATGCCAAAGATATCGTTCGCTCGCGGCGGCAGGCGATTCCTCGTTTCTCTGTTCCTGAGCATTCAAAACAGACGACAGCAGCAGCAGCAGTGCAACAATGATTCGGGACATAGCAATTTCCTGTCAGACAAAGGGACCTGATTATCCCAAACCAAAGACTTGCTGTCGACGCTACACAGAAATGATTACGAAATGCGTTCCAGCGGCCTTCTCGTAGCAGACGACGGACTGCAACAACAAATCCACACCAAATAAACTAAGCCGGCTCGCCGGTCGTTCGTGAACGTCCGTGCTTTGACATCACGTCGCCCCATTGCTCAACGGACAATTCGGATGCTTCATCCAACAACAAGCGTGGAATGTCGTCGACAATGGGGTAGCTCAGGCGAGCTTCCGGATTTGTGCAAACTAAAGCCTGGTCCTCAAGAACAAGGTCCGCTTTCGTCTTTGGACAAACAAGAATGTCCTTCACTTTTGCGTAATCGAATGGCATGAATATTCAGCGATTCTGAAGAAGTACAACGGACCAGTAATACGCGGCAACAACACAAATAGCGATCGCGACTGGCAAGTGTATCTCACCTGGTGCGGCTGAGCGACCGAAAGCAGGAACTTAAGATGTTTCCGTTCTTGATAACGTTCAGTACATCACTAACGGCGGCAAGCAATCACTTTGCAAACAGTTGCCCCATATCATTAAACCCTTTGAATTCCAGAGCATTGCCGGAAGGGTCCATAAAGAACATTGTCGCCTGTTCTCCAGCCTGCCCCTCAAACCGAATGTAAGGTTCAATCACAAACTGAATGTTCTGTTTCCTGAGACGATCAGCCAGCGATTCCAGTCATCCATCTGCAGAACAACGCCAAAATGCGGAACAGAAACATCGTGGCCGTCAACGGGGTTGGAATGATTCTGATCGGCAGCAGCCAGCATCCCGATTTTTTCGTGAGCCACAATCTGATGGCCAAACATATCGAAGTCGGTCCAGGTTGCGTCGCTGCGGCCTTCCGGCAGCCCCAAAACCTCGCCGTAAAAATAGCGAGCCTGCTGGATGTCGTGAACGGGAAACGCAATATGAAACGGTGTGAGTGCGGGCATAATTTCAGACTCAGGATGAATGGTTACTCAATTAATAACAGCTGTCGCTGCTTCTGAGGACGTTGCAGGAAGTGATCGAATTCATCCGGAAGTAGTTCCAGAAGCTGACTGACAGTCAGCGAATGCAGGTCCCATGTTAAGTCCAGCTGACTAAGGATATCTGCCAGTCGCCGAGCACTGCCGGGGCCTTTACCTCCGCAACCGCGACTCAACCGATCCGTGTCTGAGTTGTAATAAAGGGCAGTCGCAACTCCAACAACAGCCTTGCTGGTTACCAGCGACGGACGCGATGCGATTTGAGTCAACAGCTCACCCTGCTGATGAACGGGACCACACAACAGAGCTCGCGCGCGATCAGGGTCGTCCCGGTGAGCTCGATAGATCTGAAAAGGGCCAGCCAGCAGATGCCGGAATGCTCGTCGAGTACTATCAAGTTCTGCGACCCAGCGGTAACGGTCACCCGGTGATCTTTCACCTGCTACCAGCGGGCACAAATCATTAAACCAAAACAAGCTCAACCAACACCAGAAACCCTTATCGATGCGAAGCGTTTCGGGGTCACGTCGCAACAAACCAAACACGTATTCCGCCACTTCCATGCGAGTATTCAGCTGAATGGGCTCCACGTTAATGCGAACGTCGACCGCTTCAGAAAGCCGAGCATCGGTCAGAGCATACGATGGCAAACGAGAATTCGGATTGCCTTTAAGCCGCTCCAGAAAATCCTCGAAGCGTTCAATGCCGGCTTTTGTCAGTCTGCGAGCCTGCATAAATTAAATTCCCTGTTCCGAATCTCGCCAAAACTCTTTAAACAGCCGATCCGTGCCACGCCACTGGCAGAATGCGGAAACAGCCGTGTCAATCCATTCGGAATCCAGTTCTGCATCGTCTTCATCCGGAACACACCCAACGCCGGGAAACGATGAAGCAAACTGCAGCCAGCGAGCCGCCCAGTCATCTTCGTCCTCAAAGTAACGGAACTGATCAATCAGTAAAATTCGAGTCAGAATGGCTCGCAATACTTCGGGCAGCACAAGTGACTGGAACAGTCCCGATCTGACCAGAGCATGCTTATCTGCGAATCGATAATTAATCAGTAGAATGGGTTCGTCTGTAAAATCAAGCTTCCAGATTTCTCGCCCCAGATCCTGTCCTTTGACATTGATCAACGGGATCCGCCGAATTCGGTCAATCGCCTGATCGGAAGCCGCAATTCGATCGGCCACACCCAACAGTCGACCGCGCGGTTCGTCGCTGGAAACAACTTTTACTCGAAACCGAACGCCATCCAGTGTTCCGAATTCACCTAGCCGACAATTCGGTGGCGGTATTGGACGCGTGACCGTTCCGAATTCGAATCGTGATAATTCGAGTTGACGATATGCTTCCACAATCACAGCCGCTGTATCCGGAAATCCATAGCTTTCCAGATTCATGCGTGCCGAAAAATTGTTCTGACCATCGGCTGCCATCACGCTGATTTTGACGTGGTCCTGAGCAATTCTACGACGACCAGTAAAGTTGAGTCGTGGCATAAAAATCAACCTTTCCGTCTGGAAGATGTTGCATGTTCGGCAGTTTGACTCACGCTATCACGAACCTTCACATCCAGATAAAGATCACGATTTGCATCGAAGCCGGTGACGGCGATATCAAACATGCTGTCCAGAACGTTAATCACCATGTTATTGCCAGACACGATGTCGATCTTAGCTCCGACTGCTTCAATCAGGATCGGTTCTTCGGCAAGATGAAAATCTTCCGCCGAATACTTGCGCAGCGGACTGCCATTTCGACGATCATAAGCCACCTTCACTTCAATGCATTCCACGCGCTCAGAACGACGATCGCCGAAGTATATTCGGAAGCCTCCTTTGCGACGTCGAACTCTAAACGGTTTAGGCGTGGAAGGCCCGGAAAGCTCACGCGGACTGGCAGTGCGAGCTTTTTCCTGAGCCGACTTCAGCATTTCGTAGTCAACCAGAAATCCGTGCCTGTGATTGTCGGTGCCAATTGAAAACACATCCAGTAACAATCTTGGATCTTCTTCGCTGGGATCCTGTGCCAGCATCTGACAGATCTCAGCGACAGAATTTTTCACAAACCGCAGCGTCGCCAGTCCGTTAATATACTTGCCCTTAAAGTGTGACGAAGAATCGCTCCAGTCAGTATGAGCCGGGTTTTCTGCATCGCCCAGCATGCGTGCCAAAGGGGCGTCGTCGATGCACACAATCGCTCGCAGATCTCTGGTCAGTTTGCAGCGAATGTCCGAAATCAAAATGCCTTCACGAATAAATAGCGGACGCTTCAAATGCGAACCATCCGCTTTTTCCAGGAAGACATCAAAGTGCGATACCTGTTCGTCCCGACCTTTTTGACGAACCATTAGCGGAACACGCAATCCGACTTTTCTGTTGCTGGAATACTGTTCGCGAATTTCGTCACACAGATCTTCCGGGATGATCTTCTTCGACCATTTCGGAGCAGCCATGCGGTCAACCAGATTCAGTAAGCCCAGTCCTTCAACCTTTTTGTCCATGCCCCATGTTGCAAGTTCCAGCAATGGGGCCGTATGACTCTGCTGTAAAGGTGAAAACGTTTTAACAACATCAGCAATCGAATCAGCGCTGACAACAAGTTCGCTGCTGGGCCCTTCCACGGTCACGACAAGTTCGTGATTCAGGATCGGGTAGAAATAATCTTCCGTGACATAGTGCGCCACCTGGTCCGCCGTCCAGTCGGAATCACAATACGGTATAACAACAGAAAGTCCGGGCTCATTTTTCCGTTCCAGACAAAAGTCACGTTCCAGCTGATTAATGAAACCCGAATCTTCTAACGGCAGTTGCACGGCCTTTTTATTTGGTTTTTCTCCAAACCAGCCATCCGGCGTATAGCTAACGTCGTTTACCTGGTGAGATCGCAGAATCGACTGCCCAACCAGCAACCGCCGACGATCGTCGTGCCGAACCGTTACGGCGAAAAATGATCGGATGCGACTGCAGCGGGGAAAAACAAATTTGCCAAGCCCCCAGCGGCCTCGATCCGATTCTGATTTGTTCGACTGACCTTCCGCTCGAAAGAAATAATAGAACGGGTTGCGAACATCAGGAACTTCGTGGTACTGATCGACATCTCCTGTCAGTCCAGTTGTCCCGCTGTCTTCAAACACCAGAAAGCGAACCGGTTCGTCTTTACCTGGAACGTCGCGTAGTCCATTCTTCTTTGCCTGAAAATGAGACCAACCGCCCTTAAAATAGGGCTTTGCTGCATCCGGTGACAAAGCGTGAGTTTCGCCGGACAGAAAAATCCGTACAGCAACAGGTCCGGCGCTCCCTGCAAGTTTAGCATCCAGTGAATTCTGTATTGCTTCGCGAACAAACGCGCGCAGATCTGTATCTGATGCGAAGAACTCGCCCTGCGTCGCTTCTCGATTTTTAAATCGAGGGCTAACCTGATTAAAGTGCCACCCGGGTTTCACTGGCTGATCGACATCCTTTCTGAGTCCCCTCATTGTCGTCCGGCATAATGTTGCCCGGGCAATCAACGGAGACACTTTACGTTACACACCGGCAAACCGGGATCAAGAGGGCATTGGCCCCAGACGTTCGAAATCGTGCTTCCACAAATCAACAGACCGCTACCTTCGCCAGACTTTCCTCGACTAAGACGACCTCGTAATTTTCTTAATCAGCTCACTCGTTCTAATCGAAAGATTAGATTCGACACCTAGAACCGGAAGAATCAACAAGCACAGCTGAAAGTAGCGTTTCAGAATTTGCTCGCCCTAAAGTCCGGCAAGTAGTTGATGCTGGATACTGGGGACTTTTTCAGCATTCGCTATTGGTGATTGTACGCATTCCAAAGTTGTTAAGTTTCCAATCAAAAAAATTGGGATGGAAAGGCAAGTGCGGGCATGCCCCCATCGATACCCGCAAAGTAACTAAACAGATGTTCACAAAATTAAAAACCACCAGACCATCAAAAACACTGGCTAAACTCGCTCTGTTCTATATAGACAGATCGCCAAAGTCAGAGAACAAACCATGCCGAATCACAAAGCGTCTCTCACTCGACTTCCATCGCTACCAACCATCGCGATCGAAGTGCTCCGAATATTTTCCGACCCCGACGCGCCGATCCAGAAAATTGCAAACCTTGTCCAGGCCGACCCTGCGATTGCAACAAAACTTCTGAAGGCCGCCAATTCGAGTCGCTTTGGCCTTCCTCGAAAAGTGGCCGACCTGCGTCAGGCTATTACCTTGATGGGAAAAGCCAAAGTCACGCCAATTATCTTAAGTTTTTCGCTTGCGTCAGAATCCATTGAATCTGAAGAGCACTCGGCCAACTTCAAACGCTATTGGCTGCGATCGTTTGTTCAGGCAACGGCGGGCGAAGTCATCGGTTCAATCTATGGGCCGGGGTTTGCCGCGGAATGTTTTACAATCAGTCTTCTTGCTGGAATCGGACAGCTTGGGCTGCTTAAACAGGGGCCGGCCGAATATTTGCAGTGCACTGAACGAGCCAAATCCGGCGAAGCAACACTGGACGAAATTGAACGCGATGTGTACGGAATGACACACAAAGAAATTTCGATTGAGATGCTTGAACAGTCGGGACTGCCTCAGCGATGCGTCGACGCAATCACCGCGACAATCTCCGGAAAACAATTCGTGCCAGCTGATGAGGAAACGCGGCGACTGGCCGATGTTACCTGCGCGGCTGATGCATTCGCTCGCTACCTTTGCGACACTGACTGCGGAATTGCGATGGTGGTGCTGCAGGATCGTCTGGCGATGATGGAATCGTCCGTGCTGACCGTCGAAAAACTAACGGCTGAAGTCCGCGTGAAGATTGATGAATCGTCGGCACTATTTAATGTTGATCCATCCGTCCTGCCAAACCCCGAAAATCTGCTTCAGGATGCTTTGGATCAATTGTCAGACTTCACAGAACGTATGCATGAAGGTCTTGACAATGAACTCCCAGTTGAATTGGTTGCCGAAAACGGACGCCTGAAGCAGCGTGTTGAAGATCTGATTCGACAAACAAACACTGACGCCCTGACAGGAATTGCGAACCGGGGATTCTTTGACAGACGCCTGAACGAACTGACTCAGCAGTGTCTGCGATGCCAATGGAGAATGGGAATTGCCGTCGTGGACATCGACCATTTCAAAAAAGTCAACGATACTTATGGTCACCAGGCAGGAGATCACATTCTGCAGGTCGTTGCTCACGCACTTGCGGACGCTGTCCGAGCCAACGAAACGCTGGCACGCTACGGTGGCGAGGAATTTGCCGTGCTTATGGAAGACATTCAGACAGACGGAATGCAGATTATGGGCGAACGACTGCGAGCGAAGATTGAAGGCCTTCGGATCAGTTTTGAAGGCCAGAACATTCCTGTAACAATCAGCATTGGCATCGCGACGGCAATACCAACAAGCGATAATTTTGGACTGCAACTTTTCACCAAAGCCGATAGTGCACTGTATGTGGCAAAGCATGAGGGAAGAAACCGCATTTGCGTCGATAACACGCCCACCGAAGATTTTGAGCCAACCAGCGGACTTGTGCCTGGACACTCTCTGCCGGCAAAGGCCACTACGCCTGCCTAATGCCCGACCTGGTGGTCGCGTAAATCTGCAAACGAGACGGGAATTCAGAATTGACGCCCCGTGCAACCGACCGCTCAATTTAACAACAATGCCTGGCGCCGATGAAGCTGCCACCGAAACAATCGCTGGGTGATTCCATCACAATGAAGTCCGACTTAAGATAGGTATCAAATCACGATAGCTGTCTTACGGAAATGCGGACGGATAACAATGTCAGAGACAACGAACGGGAACACTAAACCAGTGCAGGAAGTACTTGGCGAGCTGCGTCGCCGAATTGACGAAGTAGACAGCCGACTTGTAGCGATGCTGAACGAACGGGCTCAGCTTGTCGTCGAGGTCGGTCGGTGCAAACGAGGATCGGGAACACCAATCTATGCGCCTCATCGCGAAGCCGAAGTCCTAAACAGAGTTTTGCAACGCAATCAGGGGCCGTTACCCGATCGAACCATTGAAGCGGTCTACCGCGAATTAATGAGCGGCAGCTTTTTCCTTGAGCAACCTCTTCGTATTGGATATCCGGGACCAAAAGGCAGCTATGGACACGTGGCAGCCATGCAGCATTTTGGATCCAGCGTTGACCACGAAGATCTGCGAGCCATCGAAGGTGTGTTCGTCGAAGTTGCTCGCGGACACGTCGACTACGGCCTGGTGCCCATCGAAAATTCGACCGGCGGCGGCCAACTCGAAACAATGGATGCTCTTTCTCGCCACCACCACCTTCTGAACATCTACGCTGAAGTTCAACTGGAGGTGAATCGAAGCCTGTTGGCAAACTGCCAGCCGGACAGGGTGGCTCGTGTCTATGCCAGCCGAGATAGTCTTGCTGTGTGTCGCAACTGGCTGTCCACGCAGTACCCAAACGCACGACTGATCACTTCGGCCAGTAGCGCTGATGCAGTGCTGGCCGCCGCCGAGGAAGCAAAGCAGACTCCTGAAGCTGGAGTTGCGGCGATCGGCAGCCAACTGGCAGGAGAAATCCACGGCCTGCATTGCATCTTTGATAACGTCAGTGATCAGCCCACCAATATCACACGATTCCTGATTCTTTCTCGTCAGCAGGCCAGTCCATCCGGCGACGACAAGACATCCGTCATGTTCACCACCGAAGATCGCCACGGAGCTTTGGTCGACGTACTGTCCGTATTTGATAAAGCCCAAATCAATCTGACGCATATCGACAAACGACCGAGCGGAAGAATGAACTGGGAATACACGTTCTTTATTGATGCCGCAGGGCACCGCGAAAACGCTGACTTTGCCAAGGCTATTGACGAAGCCCGAAAGCACTGCAAAGAACTGATTGTAATAGGAAGTTTTCCGCGCAGCCGGCGCGTTTTGTAGAGGTCTGTTCCGTGGTTACCGCATGCCCCAAGGCAAGCCTGCTTATGGATTGCGGCCAGTAAATTGATTTCCCGCCAGCACACATCATTGACAATCGCACCGCACGCCGAGTTTCGTCCGTTTTTCAGCACTAAACAACTTACCACAACCAAATTCGACAAACCGCTGGGATGATTTCAGGAAAAACTTCATAACATTTCGCGTTTAGAGACACCCAGATCGAAATTTTTGGGCCGCAATATCCCAACCTAGAGCCCGGAAGCGTTGAAAATCTGGTTTCGGCCGGCAAAACTCAGGATTCCTACCTCTCAGACCTGAAAACGTCGATATGCCCAGTTGAGATACTTCGGATTTGTCGATAAGCTTCCTCGTTCGCGGCTCAGCACCTTGTTGGGAATCCCGCTGCTTGGAAGCCGCCGCATAGCTTACACACAGGGTGAAAGAAGCAATTTCACCCAAAACTCGGAGCAAGACTCGTGACTATTGATAAGTCGTTGAAAAAGCCAAGTGGTGTTGTCCGCGCTAGAAATGTTCTGAAACGTGATGAGCGCGTCAAAATCCTGAAAGAACAGGACCGATGGGTCGATGGGCAAAGCCCCATCGGAATGCCGAAAGTGCGCATTCAGAAGGTTGTTGCCGGCAAGAAGAAAAAGAAGACTGAAGAATAGTCTTCCATCTGTCATAGATTTAAAAGAATTAGCCAGTCCGCCAAATCAGCGGGCTGGTTTTCTTTTGCGCCGATTTCCAGGCAACTCATAGAGACGCGCGGCCAGGCTTAAGTCGCTGAAAAAAGTAATTCTCTTACGCCCCCGTATGAAGCCACAAGTCAGCCTGAAATGCCACGGTTGCCTTTCAATTCCCTGACACCAATCAATGCATGTTGTCTGCCAAACAACACCGGCATTTCTGCGCCAGCCGTGACAATGTCTGCAATGCCCAAATCGGGCGCAATAAAAAACGCCCGGAAGTGGCGTTACCTCCGAGCGTCATCAACGGTTCGCTGTGGCTGCGGGCGTATTAGCCTGCTGATGCCTGAGTCACCTGCAGCTGAGGGCGAAGCTTTTCTTTGCGTGCTTCAACCAACTGCTGTGCTTTATCCAGTTCCGCTTCTGCAGCAGTCAATTTAGCCTTGGCCTCTTCAGACTGCTGCTGCATTGGAACCAGGTCCGCCACCATCGTATTCATCATTTCCTGTCCGGCCGCCATTTCCTTTTCTGCCGAAGCAACAATCGCCACGACCGAGGCAATTTCAGCCTTTGTGTCCGTTACCTTTTTATCAACTTCTGTTAACTGCTGCTTGGTGACGGCCAACGCTGCAACTTTTGCGACTGTGGTTTGCTCAAGCGCGTCCACCGACTTCTTGACTTCAGCATCCCCAGACAACATACCCAACGCTGACTTCGCCTGCTGAACAGCAGCCTGAAGAACTGGTATCGCCTGTTCCGTAATGGCGATCATGCCTTTCATAGATGCCTGCTGTTGCTCAGAAGCTGTCATGATTGCTGTCATGTCCGCCATCTTCTTCTGCGATTCAGCTATCAGCTGGGTTTTTACCTCGACCTGCTGCTGAGTCATTTCCATCTGTTGCTGTTTCTCATTCAACGCTGCGTCCGCTTCAAGCGAGGCCAGCTCTACGGCTTTCTTATCAGCCTGTTTCTGTTCCAGCAGCTTGAGCTCATCCCGAAGCGCGATGTACTGCTTCCATCGTTCAACTTCGGCTACAGCGGTATTAACGGCTTCCTGGGCAACATTCAATTTATTCTGCGACGCAACCATTGCATCATCAAATGGCTTCAATGCCACCGTCAACGTGTCCATGTTGGCCTTCTGAACCGTGACCTGCTGTTCGTCAACGACGCTTTGTTTCAGTAAAACGTCGATTGCCTCAGTAAACTTCACGACTTCTGCAACAACCGCTTTCATCGCCGTGTCTGTATTCGCGAGTTCCTGCGTCTGAACAGCAACCTGTGCGTTCAGACTATCCACCGCTTTCTTTAGCTCAGCATCGTCTGTCATCATTGTGGAGGCTTGCGTCGCCTTGTCGGCGGCAGCCTTGAGTTCAGGAACGGCCTTTTGCAATGCAACCAGTTTTTGCTGCACTTCAGTTTGCTGCTTTTGAGCGACTGCCAGCTGTGCCTGTTCCGTCTTCAAGACAGCCTGACGATCCACAAGTGTCTTCTGAGCCGCGGCAAATGCCAGTTTAGATGCTTCGATTTTCTGCACGTGTTCATTCTTGGCATTCGTTACGCCTTCCAGTTCTTTACGAACATCCGCCAACGATAGATTTGGTGAACCAACCTGAGATTCTGCCAACTGTAAACGTGTTTCCAGCATAGGGGGATTAGTAGTCAGATTGCCAATGCGAACGCCGTCAGTAGCATTCCAGACGCGAACCTCGCCCGTCCAGTCGCCTGCAATAACTCGGTTTGTTTCATCGCAATGTGTAACCTGTAACGCCAGATCACCGAACGCTTCAAAGGCGAGCTGCTGAGCACCGTTCTGGTCCCAAATTTTGGCAACTTTGTCGCGACCACACGAAACAACTCGACCATCGCGACAGAATTCCATCGACAGCGTTCCACCGCCGTGGGCCGTCCACGTCTTAATATTCTTTCCCTCTTCTAACTCCCATAATTGTATCGTGGCATCTTCACTGGCCGATGCGAGTACGTTGCTGTCAATACGCCATGAAACAGCGTTGATGCCGCCTTTGTGACCAGGCAACGTTAAGTATTCACGACCAGTAAATGATTCCCAGACGTGCAAACCGCCAGCGCGGTCAGCCGTTGCAAGGAGAACGCTGTCGGGGCTGAATTCAAGCGAACTGATCCAGTCGGTGTGCTTTAAAATTTCATAGGCCAGCTCGCCCGTTGCGGTGCTGTAAACTCGAACAACTTTGCCCGGGCCACCCAATGCAACAAGAGACTGATCCGCACTGATGTCTGCTGCAAGAACTTCATCCAGTTCGTCGCCAACCTGAATAATTCGTTGACCGGTCTTAATATCCCAGACAACGGCCAGACCTTTTGCAGCTCCCTGACCGCCGCCGGCCAACAGAAGTGCACCGTTTCGACTGAACTTCAAAACTCGGGCCTGGCCTTCCGGAAACGCCAAAACACCCATCGGCTGCAGTGTTTCGCTGCTGTAAAGCACGACCTGTTTTTGTCCAGCCACAGCAACCAATTTAGCCCAGGGGCTCGTTGCAACCGCCGATACAGCTGTTGTCGCCGACGTGTGTACGACGGGTTCCATGCCCAGAACATCGGGAAGTGGCGCAGGGCCTTCTGGGCGGGTTCCTGCAGCCGATACGCCGACACTCAGATCGACTTTGGGTTTTGTCGGCAACATGACCTTGCTGGAAGATGTTTCCGGAGCACCGGCATCAATCCAAGCCCGAACCGTCTGAATCATCGCATCCGGAATCCTGTCCGAATTCGGCGGCATGTATGGTTCGCTGTCATGATTGATCAGCATGAACAAATAGCTATTGGCAGCATCGCCGGGTTCAATCGCAGCCCCGGAACCACCACCCTGCATCATGGCAGTATAATTGGAGAGGTCCAGGTCTGCCGTTTTCTTATTTGTATTGTGGCAGCTGGCACACTTTGCCCTAAAAATCGGCTTGATGTGATCATCGAAGTTCAGCTTTTCCTGCGCGAAGGCTGTCGATGCAAGGCTGACACCAACGATGGCGGAAAACAAAAGGCGAACGGTAGGTTGGTTCATAATGCAGCTCCGTTTGGCACAGGGCGCGGCGGGAAATGCCAGGTTAGAGGCCGCAACTTACGTGGCGGCAGAATTTCGTTATCTTGTGTAGTCGTCGTTATCGACAATCAGGCCGGTACCAGAAAAGTTTACCGAAACTGCACGAAACAACCGGTACGGCTGCTTCTATGCGAATAGCCGGAAGCAGCAAATCGGCCTACCGGTAACCACACCTCAACGCTGAAATTAGTGGTTAAACAGGAACTCACGTGAATTCAGCAGCGACCAGAAAATGTCTTCCAACGCCTGCTGTGGATTTTCATCTTCCGATGCGACAGCCACCAGTTTATTCAATTCGATTTCCGATGGCTTACGGCAAAAACTTCTGACATATATTTCCGTGATGATCTCAGTCGGCGTCTTCTTTTCTTTCAACATAGTTGGCACCAGGCCGCCCTGTTGAATCTTGGCGTTAACTGTGTCGCCGTTCATTAGATGCAGAGCCTGGGACAGGTTTGGCTCCATCTTGACCTCGCAGGAACAAACGCTTTCGCGAGCAGCTCGGCCGAACGTCGTCAGAAAGTAAGTTGAGGTGTTCCCGTCGGCAATGTGAACGGCTCGAGCACCAACTGGCAGCCCCGGAAATTTGTCCGTCGTGGATGTCAATTGCGTGATGCAGTCAAGCATGACTTCCGCACGCAACCGTCGCAATTCTGCATGAGCGAAGTTGTGGTGATCTGATTCGTTGGACGAATTTGTCTGCGTTGACAACTGGTAGGTCCGAGACATGCAGATGTCACGAACAAGTCTTCGGAAGTCGTAATTGTACTCGGTAAACCGCTTGCCAAGTTCCGCCAGAAGTTCTGCATTAACGGCAGGATTACTAACACGCACGTCGTCGACCTGATCGATGATCCCTTTGCCGAAGAAATGCGACCAGACTATGTTTCCCAGGTTTGTGGCAAAATACGGATTGTCAGGAGATGCCAGCCATTCGGCAAGAACTTCGCGTCGATCGCGCCCTTGCAAATCCGGCGTGGCACCACCAAGAAACTTCGGGGCCATGTTGCGTCCATCCAAAGGGTGCTTCACTTCCCCGCCGCCACTGTTGAAAATAATCTTTTCGCGTGGGTCTTCGGCCGCCTTTCGGCCAATTTGAGAAAAGAATGCCGCGAAGCTGTAGTAGTCGTCCATGGTCCAGCGATCAAACGGATGGTTATGGCACTGAGCACATTGAATTCTCATCCCCATGAACACCTGAGCCGCATTTTCAGCGACTTTTAGTGTTTCGGTTTCGGTCTGATAGTAGTTTGTCGCAGGATCACTGAATGTCCCGCCCTTGGATGCCAACAGCTCACGCACCATCACATCCGACGGTGTGTTGCTGGCAATTTTTTCTTTTAACCAGTTGAAGTACCGCAGCATCGGTTTCTTTTCGACTCGATTTGCGATCGTTCGAACCTGCAATAGCTCGGACCACTTCATCACCCATATGTCAACAAATTCTTTTCGCTGTAACAGTTGGTCAATTACGTTTTCACGTTTCTGCGGGTCGGCATCAGCAACGAACGCATCGTATTCTTCTGAGCTTGGCATAGTTCCAGTGATATCGACGAACACCCGACGCAGAAACTGCTCGTCGCTGCAAACTTCTGATGGAATGATTCGTAACTTGCGAAGTTTGTTGTGAACCAGAGTGTCGATGTAATTGAATTCAGGCGTCTTAGGGTCTTCGTACTGCAGCCCCTTTGGAAGCACGATAAAATGAGACCCGACGGTGTGTGTTTCGAAGCGAGCCATAATAAAAGCTTCGCCGCGTTCGTGAGCCGTAACGATTCCCTTTTGAGTGATCTCTGCGGCAGTTTCGTTATTGGAACTGAAGAACGCCAACGATGAAACATCACGGTCTGTTCCGTCGGAATACTTTGCTCGAACCGTCAGACGTTGCGTTTCACCTTCGCCATCAAGAACAGCGGTCGATGGATACAGTTCAACGGACAGAACCTTAGGCACTTCAGCGGGATTCGGGTCGTCCTGAGCTCCCGTCTCCAGCCAGCGTATTAATGTACCGTATTGCTCGCCGCCAACTTCGAAACGCTTGCCGCCAGTATGAGGAACTTCTCCTATACACTTTTCGATCAAGAGGCTCTCTTCAGGAAGGGCAAGATTTATTCGTCGCCCGGGCAGTTCGCGTGTTAATCGAAAATGATCGCCGGCCGGATCGAAACCGAACAAAGACAAACGAAATCCGTCCTTGCCACGAGCCGCACCATGGCAGCTGCCGTTGTTGCAACTGGCTTTCATGAACACCGGCATCACGTCGAGACGAAAGCTGATTGGCGGTTCAACCATTGAATTCACAACGGTGACCGGCACATCAACAGAATGGCCTTCATAACTGACCGTCAGCTTAGTTGTTCCATCAGCAACGGGATAAATCGCATGAGCATCAAGCCGAGCAAACCCAACATTTTCAATAGCTATCTGAGCCTTTTCGGTCACATCATAAGTAAGCCCGTTCGCCATCACCGCCTGAACAATAACTGCCTGACGGTCCCGCACGTTGGAGAGGCTCACATCAGCCGGGCTCACAGTGATGGAAACCGGCTTTGGCGATTCCTGAGCTACAGCGTGTGCAGTAAGAAGCGATGCTGACAAAGCCAGAACGTTTACGAACGATTGAAATTTCTTCATAATTCAAATCCGACGATATTTTAAGGTGTCGTCTGAACGAAAGGTCCATCCATCCAACTCTACAGAGTCAGACAATTCCTGATTACTGTCAAACAGCCATATGTATGACGAACGCGCTACGCGACTGAACGATTCTCATCTGATCAAACACTATTATTGCCCAACGTCTTTTTTGGATTCCAGTCGAAGCTTTTCCAAACGGGTCAGACGCTTTTCCGCAGGTGGCTGAGGGGTTGCCGCAACTGCTGGCTTGGCTTCTTCCGTCTTCGGGGCAGCTGCAACAGGCTTCGGCAAAGGGATGTCGATGCGAATTTCAGTGCCTCCAACACGAGCATGCGTGATTGGCTCATTGTTTTCAGTAACGACGACTGTGCAGAAGATGTTTTTGTGGTTACCGGCTGGACTGTCAGTCTCCGTCTTCACCTTAAAAATAAGCTCTTTCGTGTCATTCGTAACCTGAAGTGGCTCCGCGGTTACCTTGTGCGGCAGGCCAACCAACTGCACCGTTGCTGTTCCAACAAGTTCTTTCAGAATTTGCACGGTAACCACAACTTCGGTCTCCTGTCCCACTTCGACAGTAGCACGTTGTAATGCAAGTCCAACGTAGGGTTCGGCCACTTCCAAAGTCGCCATTTGAGAAGCTGTCCAGGCTGTTCCGTTTACGTTAGCTGATCCAATCGCATAAACAGGCCATTTGCCGACCGCAGCATTTCCGTTAGCACTGATGGGATAAAGAACTTCCGTTTGTCCCTTAGCAATTTTCACAGAACTAGTGGCACCAATGCCGGGTGTTCGGAAAGGAACCTGCACCGTGATCTCTTCATCCCAGCCTTCCTTTTTCTTTGCGACAACCTTCAACTGCATAGAACCATCTTTTACGATGGGCACGTTGGGCTGCACGATTTCAATTGAAAATGGAAGCTCTTCAACAACAACAACCGCCAGGCGATTAACGTCTTTCCATGAATAAAGTGACTGGCCGGGCCCGGCAATCACAAAGTCGGCTCGATTTTCAAACCCGCCGCTGATGTTCTTACCCTCTTCGTTCAGTCGGGCCCGAAAATCAATCAATGCTCCACCCAGAGGTGCATCGGCAGTGACTTCGAAAACCACGGGCATGGTGTTCAAATTAGCAGGCATCGGTGAAGCAACAATGCTAACCCCAGCAGGAAGTTGCATGTCCTCTAGAACAAGGTCGCCCCCAAAATTCGTGCGACTGGCTGAGATAATGCTTCCAAAACGGTTACCGCGAGCGACATAAATCCGCTGCTGATTCTGTGAATAGCGGGCAACGCGAGGAATCCCGAGAGTCAGTTTTGGCACCACCGGTTGAAACTCGATGCGGTAAACAAAATCGTTTGCACCACGGCCAAGATGATCCATGATGCGAACGGCATATTCCCCGTCTTCCGGAACAGCAAATCGAATGTAGCTATCCGGGCCGCGTGAATCATCGTTGCCGCCCAGAACCTTGCCATCCTTGACGCTGAAGATATGCATCACCGGATCGATTCCTGTGCGAATGCGACGGCCATAACACTCTACTTCGTAAGTCTGTCCCTTTGTCGCGGTAAACTTAAAGTAGTCATGATCGCCAACCGTTTCCAGCACCCCGTTAAAGGCTGACGGAAACGCGACCGATGTTGCTTCGGCCAGAGTATTGTTGGGTTCTGCCTCGAATGTATTCGGATCCGGAGATACTCGGACAGTGTGTCCCGATGGGCTGATTCCCCGATCGTCTTGAGCGAAAACTTGAACCTCTTCCTGTCCGCTAGTCGGCAGGGAAATTTTTTGTTTTATTGGGCCTTCGGCATCACCAATAAACGTAAATTCAACTTCTTCACCAGCCTTACCGCCTGCTGGGTAAACAGCGGTGGGCCGCGGAAACTGACCAACGTGCAGACTGTAGCGGCAGTTTCCGTTTCCACCATAACCACTCTCCCGCATTTCGATGATGTATTTTCCGTCTTCAGGAACAATGATGGAAGTCACAGCATCCTGACGCACCAAAGGAGAATCGTCGACCGCCGAAAGTTCGAATCGTTTTTCATCAAGGATTGCGATGTAAGGATCGAACAGAGTTTGGCCAAATCGCATGCCCTCAACTTCAACTGATAGCCTTTGGCCCTTCTTCGCTTCAACCACAAAGTAATCGACATCTTCACTTTGAACCACACCATTAACGGTTACGTTTTGTTCGATCGCCTGAGGATTTAAGAAGTCGGTATTAGGTTCTTTTTCATCAACTGCCGGCAAGGCGCCAACAAAAAACGTGCGGTAGTCCGACACACCTGTTTTGGTGCGAACGTGAACCGTTTTTTCGCCCAACTCACACTCTGGGGAAACCTTCACTGTGACTCGAACGATGTTGGCATTTTTTTCGTCCGGTTCAATCTTCAACACTTCAATGCCGGGTTCGAAAAAAAGAACCTCTTCCGCATCCTGAAGACGAGCACCGGAAAAGGTCAGAACGTGCTCCGCACCTCGCTGAACGCCGCGCGGGGTGATTACAGAAATCGTTGGATCAGACGCCTGAACGGCAGCGCTACCAATAACCAACAACGCGAGCAAAAAGCGAAACAACATTACAATCCCCTTGGAAGGAAACGTAAGACCTGAAAGCGGAAATTTTTAGATTACCAGTCGTGGTGGTTACGTTTATCGCTAGCCTGTTTTTTTAACGGGCCTGCTGAAAACCAGACTGAAAACTGTGGTGGGATGTGGGGTTGGGGTCACTGTATTAATTCAGTGACTTCGGAAAGAATGAGTCGTTGTTCCAATCAACTCCGAATCACTCAGTTTCCAGGTAAGTAAACGCCGCTGAACACCCAATGATGCCCAGCAGCGTCGTTTTGTACTAATTTTTTAATGGCATCAGACCAACAGTTCCCTGCGTACCTTGCCACCATCAACAATTTCAATCGGGCGGTCACCAGGAGCCATTAACTCCTTATCGGCGGTAACGCCCAGACAATGGTATATCGTGGTTGCCCAGTCGACGACGGTCAATGGTTTTTCTTCAGGCTCACTGGCAGTCGAATCTGATTTGCCATAAACCTGACCACCCTTGATGCCACCGCCAGCCATAACAACACTGAAGACTTTGGGCCAATGGTCGCGACCAGCGGTTGCGTTAATTTTGGGAGTACGACCGAACTCGCTAGCGATTACCACAAGCGTATCTTGTAGTCGTCCACGTTCATCAAGGTCCTGAATCAGGCGAGCATAGGCTTGGTCCAGCTCCGGAACCTGTCGCTTCATTCCGCCATCGATATTATCGTGCATGTCCCAACCGCCGTAAGTCAGCGTGACGAATCGAGCACCGGATTCCACCAACCGACGGGCCATCAACATGCGAGCACCCGCGGTGTTGCGACCATATTCATCCCGCAACTTGTCGGTTTCCTTGCTCAGATCGAACGCGTCTCGCGCTTCCGGCGACCCCACCATTCCGTAGGCTCGCTGATAGAATGTATCAACGGCATCCAACGCATCGGCTTTTTCCTTCGCAACGAAGTGTTCGTTAACAGCTTCCAAGACGCTGCGGCGGCGCGTGAAACGCTTATCATCTACGCCGCCAGGCAACTTCAGGTCACGAACAGTAAAGTTCGCATCCGCTGGGTCCGAGCCAAGACTGAATGGAGCGAAGGAAGAACTAAGGTATCCTGTACCAGCAAACTCATTCGGCTGATTCGGAATGCAGACATATTGAGGAATGTTGTTACGCGGGCCAAATTCGTGAGTTACCACGCTGCCCATGCTCGGATACGACAAAGCCGGGCTTGGTCGGTATCCGGTAAACATATTATGAGTACCACGCTCGTGGGCGGCTTCACCATGGGTCATTGAGCGACAGATCGCAATTTTGTCGGCAACCTGAGCTGTCTTTGCCCATGTCTCATTAATAAACGTGCCACCCACGTTTGTTTGAATCGAATTCATCGGCCCGCGATACTCAATCGGAGCATAGGGCTTCGGGTCGAAGCTTTCCTGATGAGCCATTCCGCCGGGCAGGTAAATGAAGATGACCGACTTTGCAGTACCTTCCACGCTTTCATAGTGCTTCAAATCAGCCTGAGCTGTCTGCAGTTTAAGATATTGCGCCAAGCTGAGACCAATGCCTCCGCAGAAACCAACATGAAGAAAGTCACGACGAGAATTTCCACGACGCATTTGATGACTCCGTGTTCAAAAAAAAGGATTTGGGTCAGCAGCCGAAGGGGCTGACACATCGAGGCAGGAAGGCGAGGAGAGTATTTTAGCAAGATGCAAACAAGCTGCACTGTAACATATGTTGCACTCGTGATTTCGGGTTGTCAACCATTAACTTCAGCAAGCTGTTCATGCGTACACCTGTTTCTCGACACTGGAGTGGCTCGCACGGCACAATCATCGCTGTCACACCCAATTTCCGGCAAACAACCTGCCCTTGATTACGATTGAGGGGAGCCCGAAACTTTGCCTCTACAGGTGTGCCGGTGGAACTTTTTGAGCACGGCGATACCATCCCGTCTGTTGCGGACGTACTGAAGTCAGTCGGTGAATCGAAATAGCTGAAGCGCAAAACGAAGAACGGGGAACATGACCGGACTGCTCATAGATACCCACTGCCATCTGGATGCTGAGGCGTTTCGACAGGATTTAGACGAAGTCGTTCAACGTGCGTTGGACACCGGCATAAAGCGGATGGTCACAATTGGCATAACGCTGGAATCAAGCGAGGCCGCAGTTGTTGTCGCAAATCGATACGATTGTGTTTCAGCTGTAGTAGGCATTCATCCTAATTACACACAGGAAGCGGCCCCCAACGACTGGCAGAAAATTACTGAACTCTCGACGCACCCACGGGTCGTTGGCATCGGCGAAACAGGCCTCGACAAACATTGGGACTTTGCGCCACTGGACATCCAGCGAGACTATTTTTGTCGACACCTGGCCTTCTCGCGTCTTTCCCGCAAACCGTTTGTCGTGCACTGCCGCGAAGCAAACCGGGAAGTACTGGAAGTGCTGCGCGAAGATTTCAGGAATGGACCACTGAATGGAATCATGCACTCATTTTGCGGCGACGCAGATATGGCAGCGGAATGTATCGCAATGGGCATGTACATTTCGTTCGCGGGTATGCTGACTTTTCGCAAAAGCAACGAGTTGCGAGAAGTCGCCCGAACTGTGCCATTGGATCGAACGTTGGTGGAAACAGACTCGCCGTATCTGGCGCCTCATCCAAATCGCAGCAAACGAAATGAACCTGCGTGGGTCAGCTATACAGCGGCATGCCTTGCAGAAATTCATGGAATCAGCGGTGAGGAACTGGCCGCATTGACGACTCGCAATGCAGAACAGGCATTCGCATTTGAGTCGTGATGTTGAATGAAACGGTAGTCAACAGAAAACGCCGCCAGCAAGCTGACGGCGATTCGGGCGTACACTATCTTTCGAAATCTCCAGACCCACAAGCCTGCGAAGAAAATCGAATCCGAGACAATTATTGTCCGAGGAAAGTGGCTCGCAACCATGCATTCTTGCGACGCTCAAGTTCCATGACATTCTGGAAGAACCCGCCGTTGCCAGCGCGGTTAGACGCAAATATATGAGGGTTACCGTTATTGCGGCGACCCGCTTCTGCTTCGCTGCCTGACGTAACAGAAAATGCGATGATAAGTGCAACTGCTCCGGTGATGATGCGTTTCATGATAATACCTTTTTGTACATTGATTCGTGATGATCGTCCGATTGGTGGAACGCCCACCATTTAGGCTGCATGCGTAAGATGCAACCCTTTGGTCGTCTTTACGTGTCGTTGCGATCAGCAAAATTGGGGCATATACGGATTGGATCGCAAAAACAGCCACACTGAAGATTGACTGCGCGGATTATGCCGAAGCTGGTGGCTGTACAATTTACGGTCGTACCCTCAACTCACCGAACCGTTAAAGGCAACAGTTTCAGGGAACACTCACACAGCGTTGCGTGAAATCAAGCAGAGATAATTTCTGCCGTTAACGCTGAACCCGAATGGCTTAACAACTCCGGAAGCTGCCGCTGAAGTTGAACAACATGCTCAGCAGCGACGTTCGGCAACGGCGGCGCAATTTGCTTTGAACACAGTCCGCAGTAATGCATCGCGAGCTTTAATGCGGGAATCAAATTCATTTGGCCATTAGCATCGCGATAAACCGTGTTGAAGACACGGTCAACAATTTGTCTTAGACGAGTCTGTCCCAGCTCGTCGCCAGCTTTTGAAGCGTTGAATAACTCAACATAAACATGCGGCAACAAATTGGCACCACCACAGACTCCGCCGTCAGCACCAGCGGCAACAGCTTCCGGGATCAGTTCTTCAGGGCCCATGAACACAACAAAGTCCCTGTCCGACGACAACAGTTCGCATAGTTCGACAAAGTACGGAAGGTTACCACTGCTGTCCTTGATGCCGATGATATTCGCGTGACCGGACAACGACTTCACAGTTGCCAGATCCAGATGAATCCCAACACAGCTCGGCATATTGTAAAGCAACAATGGCAATGGCGACTCGTCTGCCAACATGGTAAACCAGTCCAACAGAGCCGCCTGTGTAGTGGGAAAATAGAATGGCGCCGCAGCCACGATGGCGCTGGCACCGCAGGAAGCTGCATGCTGACTTAAATGAATAGATTCAGCCAACGACGAATCCGTTACGCCGATCAGAACCGGAACCCTACCGTTCGCAGCTTCGCAGGCTACTTCAACCATTTCATAACGAATCTGGTAGGTCAGAGACGGACCTTCACCTGTTGTCCCCAGCACAAATAATCCGCTAACACCGCCATCGATGAGATGGTTAACCACGCGACTAACGGCCTCGGTATCAAGCTGGTCATGCTGAAGTAGTGGCGTGACAACGGGAGGAATAATTCCGGATAGCTGCAGCATAGGTTCACACGTTCTGAGATGGAGGTTCGAATATTTGTGCAATTCTACTCGCAAAACCGCTGAGCTGTTTTGATTTGTTCATATCTTCAATTGGCGACGGCGGCAATTTCCAACAACAACGATTAGCATGCAAATTCCGATTTCGTAGCCTATGCCGTATCGCACGCTTCAGTCTGCCAATTGGAAGCCTGGTGGCGGTCCTGAAACCGAAAATCACAAGCACGCAGCGCGAGTAAGTGAATCCAGCCATTGCAAAATTCACTCGCTCACGCGTCGTGCTTGTATTGAAATGTTCGCCGGACCGGTATTCGGACTGCTTCTGAAGTAGAGCCGGCAAACACAGTTTTATGGAACTGTCAGAATTCGTCCGCAATTCTAAGCAATTGCGGAATGAACTGAGCAAAGGCTCGAGCACGATGGCTCAGCATTCGCTTTACCAGCGGACTGAGATCACCAAAAGTTCGATGATATTCTGGTATAAGAAAATAAGGGTCATAACCAAAGCCGCCGCTTCCACGGGCCTCAGTCAGAATTTGACCGCGACACGTGCCCTCGGCCCCTACTTTGATTTCGCCGGCGGGATTTGACAAAGCAACGCTGCACACATAACCAGCTCCGCGTTTGTCTTGCGTAACATTGCTGAGTTCTGCAATCAGTTTTGCATTGTTCGTTTCGTCAGTAGCGTGTTCGCCTGAATACCGTGCCGAGTAAATTCCGGGGCCGCCCTTGAGCGCATCAACCATCAGACCGCTATCCTCGCCGATCACCCACTGGCCAAGAGCGATCGCAACTTCTGTTGCCTTCTTTGCTGCATTAGCCGCAAAGGTTTCACCGTCTTCTTCGACTTCCGGAACATCCGGAAAGTCCGTAACGGGAACCACCTGAAAACCTACCGCAGCCAATAAGTCGGCGACTTCCTGAGTCTTCTTGCGATTGCGACTGGCCAAAACAATTTTTCGATTCGACATAACAACTTCGACTGCAGAAGGGACTCGCGAACAATAAGGGTCAAATTCAGATCTTATCTTTCACAAACAAAACCCAAAGGCAAATGCACACAGTTATTTGTCAGCGGCAAAAACCAAAGCCTCAACTAATTGATCGGGACTCTGGTGACCTGTCAGAGGGATGCTGGTGCATTCTTCAAGATTTCGAAACCACGTATGCTGACGTTTTGCAAATTGCCGAGTCCCCGTCTTGATCTGATCAACGGCAGATTCGATCGACATGCTGCCTTCCAGATGAGCTATAAGTTCTCGGTACCCCAGCGCCTGACGGGCCGTCCTTGCGGGTTCGGGAGTCATGGCAAGCAACTGCCGAGTTTCCTCCAGCAGGCCATCTGCCATCATTTGGTCAACGCGACGATTGACTCGATCGTGCAGCCAGTCTCGCGGAGGTTCCAGCCAGAAAATTGCTTTCGAACGTTCGTTAATCGCCACGGGTGATTGATCGTGCTGCTGCGAAAGCGGTATTCCAGTCAGCCGATAAACTTCGATCGCCCGAATAACGCGTCTGGTGTCGTTGATATGCAGCCTCTGTGCTGTAACGTCATCCATGGCGGCAAGCTGTTGATGCAACCACGGACGACCGTGCCTTTCCAGCTGTTGCTGAAGTTCACCGCGCAACTGCCAGTCGGCTTCGGGCCCTTCGAACACCCCGCGCAGAATGGAACGCAGATATAATCCGGTGCCTCCCACAAACAGCGGCGTTCGACCACGATCAACGATCGCTGTGGCTGCCAGTTGCGCCAACTTCACATATTCCGCGACGCTGAATTCTTCGTGCGGATCAACCACGTCAATGACATGATGGGCGATTCGTTCGCGTTCGTGGAACGATGGTTTAGCAGTTCCAAGATCCATACAACGGTAGACCGCCATCGAATCCATCGAAATAATTTCTGCATCGATCTGTTCCGCCAGTGCCAGCGATACAGCCGACTTTCCGACCGCCGTTGGCCCCGCCAGAAACCAGCACCGTTTTAGTATTTCGCTGTTAAAGATCATCCCGGGTGAAGCAATTTCGTAAAGCAGCCATGTGATAAAAACTCCGTCAGTTGGCTCGAAAGACGGAAGTTGGCCAGCAGCCACAGCGATTTACGCGGACTCGTGGTCACGAACATCACGTTTCGCTTGATGATTGCTGTTGCCCACCAGCCAAAAAATGAAAACGTGTTTCTGTATATTGCTTTATTGTTGGCCATTTGTGCCAACGCTGTCAAATGCTGGCAGCGAGTCGCTGCAGCACACATCCGATAAGGCAACCGGTAGAAAAAATTAAGATGCCGGGCGACGGTCGGCTAGCGCAGAGACAAATTTAACAGTTTCATAGACATTCACAAACGCAGCCGGAACACCATAAGGTGCCCCGGTTAACTCATTCAATCCAGCCTGTCAGTGCAGCCTGACTATCAGAACAATCCAAGGTCTAATGACGGCCGCACTGGCTGGGCTTAGTCCTGCTTTCTTCGCCGACGCAGGACGGACGGAGCAAACGCAGCCAATCCGGCCAGCCAGCCAATCGATTCTGACTTCGTGTCTTCCACTGGCTGAATTGCAGCAGATTCTTCCGCCCAAATGGCGGCGTCCCATTCTGCCATCAGGCTGTCGTTGGAATCGGCTTCAACTGATTCAACCAAAGTGCTTTGAGAAGTAGATTCTGGTTCCGAATAAACATCACTTGGGCGTCCATCGACAATTTGCTGACCTTCTGAGGCAGGAACCGGTCGCCCAAACGCCTCGATAACACCAGTTGGTAACTGACTGACCGTCACATCATCGCTGTCCCACGTCGATCCAGCTGCCAGAATCGATGTCGTGTAGACAAGGTTCTGAGGATCGATTTAAGAAGAATCCAGCGCGGTGATCGTAAACGTGACAGCCACACTCCAGTCACTGAGTTCGCTGGCACCACTGATCGCTCGAACCCACGCTCGATAGTTGCCCGGAGCAAGCTCCGTTGTCGGTGTATACGACGTCGCCGAGATGTCGTTCCTGTCTATTGCCGGACTTGACGTGTTGCTAACAGGAGCCACATACAATTGATACCGGAAGGCCCCGGCAACTGCCGCCCATGCGAAGGTTGGAGTGCGGTCTGCAGTCGAGCCAATGCGATTCAGCTCTGGACGAGTAATCGCATCGATTGACAGATCAGAAGTCTTATTGAGACTCCACGCGGTCCGTTCTCCACCAGGCCCAAAAGCTCGTACCCAGACTCGGTAGTTGCCCGGAGCCAAATCTGCCGCAGCGGTATACGATGTTGAACTGATGCCCGTCACCCGAATGATGGCCGTTCCTGGATCCGAGGCCTCGGAAATGTAGACTTCATAGCTTGAGGCCAATCCAACTTTTCGCCATGTGATGGTTGGAGTTACGTCGGACGTACTGGCCGCATTTGTAATTGCGGGGCGGCCGCTGGCGTGCCCCTGTTTTCTGTACCACGGTTATAAGAGTCAGTTTGGGTTAAGGCTGACCGCAGGTGTGGGGCAGTTTTCTGCTTCTGGAGCGTACGCGGAAGAAGCAGAAAACAGCGGCACGCCAGTCGCCATCGCGAAGCCGCGAAACATCAAGAATAGTCAACTGCTGACTACGAACCACCGGTTGCTGAACAACCTCGCACCCAAATTCAGGTCGAACGTAACGAATTGATCCTCGCCACTATGAAACGCTTCGCCCAGATTATTTTTTAGCCGAGTCGCCCCGTGCCGGCGATCGTGATCTGATAGCGATCGTCCTGAAGCGGCTGAGCAAAACGGAACACAACCTGGTCTGGACTGTCACCCAGGCCTCGGAAACCCGGCGTGATCGAAATCTCATTTCCGTCCCCGAAAGTGTCGTCAAAACCACTGCCGATAATCTGGATGGCGTCCAGACTCAACGCGTCCAGCGTCTGTCCCGGACTAAACTGAAAAACAAGCTCTCGTGGCCGGTCCGTCAGTACTGTTCCATCTTCGACAAATTGCCCCATATTCGGACTGATTGCTATAAGCTCAGGACTCGTCAACAAACAACGGACTTCCAGACTCTCGGCTCGTGTTACCGAACCACGGCGTAATTGAACGTCTCGTGTGATTCGGCGAGGGCGAGTTTGCAGATGGTAACTCAACGACTTGAGCCATGAAGAAATCAGCATGTTGCGTCCTTGAAGACCGTGATCGCCAAAAGTGACGGCCCGCGACTGACTCGTTGAAGCACTCCTATATCAGTGGCCCAAAAACCATGCACAAAACCACACACCCTAGAAGATTGCGTATCGCATGTCCCATACTTAGAAGTAGTAAAATAATTACAACGGCTGGGAAAACACCACGCATCGCGCGGACTTCCCCTATGACAGAGACCACATAACCACAGGGGCCGACGGTGCAAAGTCCAGAGAAAAAAACAGCATTCATGGAATCGTTAAAGCCTGCACAATCTCTATAAATAAGGTTCTTCAGTTACTTTAGTGGCAGTTCGAGAAAATTGGTGCGTTTGGTAGTCTTTGGGGATGAAAGATCTCAACGAACATTACCGTGCCTTGCTTGGGCTGGACGACTCCTGGACTGTCGCTGACGTGGATCTTGAC
>JBDNFN010000404.1:0-6126 GCA_041689795.1 Fuerstiella sp.
GGAACTGGTCGCCATGAAAGACGCGCAGATCAAATACTCCACCGTGCAGAACTGGTATCCCGGTGATGCCGACGGCAAAGGCGGCATCTTCAACTTTGTGACCAAGCGTGGCGCGTGCCGAGGCGACAATTCCAAGATTTCGTGGACGCAGGTTGAAACGGGTTCTGCAATCACTTGGAAATATCCGAGCGTGATCCTGCAGGGCGACCATTCCGTCGGCGAATTCTATTCCGTCGCAGTCACGGCAAACCATCAGCAAGCTGACACCGGCACAAAGATGATTCACATTGGTAAGAACACGAAGAGCACGATCATCTCCAAGGGTATCTCGGCTGGCCGGGGACAGAACAACTATCGCGGTCTGGTGAAAATTCAAAAAGGAGCCACGAACGCTCGTAATTTTTCGCAATGCGATTCCCTGTTGATCGGCGATCGCTGCGGGGCTCATACGTTTCCCTACATCGAAGTCCGCAACACGACATCGAAGGTGGAACACGAAGCTTCGACATCTAAAGTCGGCGAAGATCAAATCTATTACTGCCGACAACGCGGGCTACCGACGGAAGACGCGGTCAACATGATCGTTAACGGTTTCTGCAAGGAAGTTTATGCAGAATTGCCCTTGGAATTCGCCGTTGAGGCACGGAAATTATTGAACGTCAGCCTCGAAGGCAGCGTCGGATGACTCGTTCGGCCCAATGCGTAACTCAAGTTATGAACAAGACAAAACATCAGAAGGAACAATGATGCTCGAAATCAAAAACTTACACGCTCGATGCGACGATACCGAAATTCTACGTGGGATCAACTTGCAGGTCAGCGCCGGCGAAGTCCACGCAATCATGGGGCCAAACGGCTCGGGAAAGAGCACGTTAGCACACGTGCTGGCCGGTCGCGAAGACTACGAAGTCACCGAAGGCGAGGTTCTGTACGAGGGAAAAGACCTGTTGGAAATGGAGATCGAGGAACGGGCCGCCAACGGGCTGTTTATGGCCTATCAGTATCCGGTAGAGATCCCTGGTGTGAGCAACAAGTACTTTCTTAAAGCGGCGATGAACTCGATCCGGAAATATCACAAGCAGCCGTTGATCGGCACGATGGACTTCCTGAAGTTGCTCAAAGAGAATATGAAACTGCTCGGCATGGAAAAGAACATGATGGAGCGATCGGTCAACGAGGGATTCTCCGGCGGCGAGAAGAAACGCAACGAGATCCTGCAGATGGCCATGCTTCAGCCAAAGCTCGCCGTCCTGGACGAAACTGATTCCGGCCTGGACATTGACGCTTTGCGAATTGTGGCTGACGGAGTGAACACGCTGCGAAGTCCCGAGCGGGCCATCATCGTCGTGACGCATTATCAACGACTGCTGGATTACATCGTCCCTGACAAAGTTCACGTGCTGGCCGAGGGCCGGATCGCTCGTTCCGGTGACAAGAGCCTGGCGTTGGAACTCGAAGCGGACGGTTACGCGTTTCTGGACACGTGTTCCGCGTGACACAATGATGCGAAGACGAACAAAGCCACGGACATTGGACATGGAAAGCACGAGACACAATCAATGATCGCCACAGAAACAGACACTTATCAAATCGATCACGCGCGACTCCGCGAAGAACAGTCCTCAATCATCCCGACGTGGCTGCGCGAACTTCGCGAGCGGGGTCTGAACCGATTCACGGAACTCGGCATTCCCACCACGCGCGATGAAGAATGGCGATTCACGAATATCGCTCCACTGCTGAAGAAACCCTTCAAAGTCGCCAACGGCGCGACCCCTGTCGGATCGCAGATCGATGAGTTGATACAGCAGGCGGCGTTGGACGACGACTTTCATCGGCTGGTGTTTGTGAATGGTCGCTTTGCCGAACAATGGTCCATGCGTCACGAACTGCCGCCGGGAGTCATCCTCGAAAATCTTGCGGAGTCGATTCGGCAAAACCCCGATTTAATCGAGCGTCGGCTTACCGGTGAGGCTGAGTTGGAACATTCGGCCTTCCTTGCCCTCAATACGGCCTTCATTGAAGACGGAGCCCACATCTCCGTACCGGACGGCGTGGTGATGGACCGGCCGATCCATCTGATCTTTCTTTCCGTCGCGGATGAGCCGTCCGTTTCTCATCCCCGTAACATCGTGTCTCTCGGAAAAAACAGCCGAGCGACCATTGTCGAGAGCTATTTAGGAGTCGAAGGTCCAGCTTACTTCACGAACGCAGTCACAGAAATCGAACTTGGCGATTCTGCCGACATGGATCACCACAAGCTGCAGCATGAGCAACCCAACGCCCTGCATGTGGCCGCGACTCACGTTCGTCAGCAGGCGAGCAGCAAATTCCGTTCGCACTATTTCTCTTTCGGTGGAGACCTTGCTCGAAACGAGTTGACTTGCGCGCTTGATGGTGAAGCGATTGAATGCACGTTGAACGGTCTGTACATGCCCTCCGGTGATCAAGTCATGGACTGCCGCACAAGAATTGATCACCTGCAGCCGCATTGCAACAGTTACGAGTTGTACAAGGGAATCCTTGATGATCGAGCCAAGGGAGTCTTCAACGGCAAGATCTACGTTCACCAGGACGCTCAAAAGACCGACGCGAAGCAAAGCAATCAGGCGATTCTGTTATCCGATGACGCCGTCATCGACACCAAGCCGCAACTGGAAATCTACGCCGACGACGTCCGTTGCACACACGGCGCGACCGTCGGCGCACTGGATGAAAAAGCACTTTACTATCTGCGTTCTCGCGGAATCCCCGCCGACTTCGCACGCACAATTTTGATCTTTGCCTTTGCCAATGATGTCGTGCAGGGTGTCGAAGTACCGGCCGTGCGGCGACGCCTGGAATCCATTCTGTTGGAGGAACGAGGTTTGCCCGATGTTTGAGCCGGACACAACACTCACTGAAACCAAAATGAACCAAAGGCACTTCGACGTAGACGCCGCGCGGCGGGACTTTCCCATTCTGGAATGTCACGTCCACGGCCATCCGCTGGTGTATCTCGACAACGCGGCCACGACCCAAAAGCCGCAGGCCGTGATTGACGCCATCGTCGACTATTACACGTCGACAAACGCAAACATTCATCGAGGTGTTCACCAACTGAGCGTCGACGCCACACTATTGCACGATAACGCCCGCGCTAAGGTGAAGGCGTTTCTGAATGCCGGCGACGTCGCGGAAATCATTTTCGTTCGCGGAGCAACCGAAGGCATCAATCTCGTTGCAAATACGTTTGGGCGGCAGCACGTGGGGCCGGGCGACGAGGTTCTCATCACAGCAATGGAACATCATTCGAACCTCGTACCGTGGCAGGTACTGTGCGAACAGCAAGGTGCGACTCTGCGAGTGGTTCCGATTGATGACGATGGCCAGTTACAATGGGACGACTTCGAGAAACTGGTCGGCGAACGCACGAAGCTGGTGGCGGTGAGCCACGTTTCGAACGCCCTGGGAACCGTCAATTCAATCCGAGAAATCGTCGATATTTCCCACCGGCATGGTGCCGCTGTCATCGTTGACGGGGCACAAGCAGCCGCCCATATGACAGTCGATGTTCAGGAGCTGGACTGTGACTTCTACGTAATGTCTGGCCATAAGCTTTACGGGCCGACCGGTATCGGCGCGTTGTATGGCAAACGCGAGTTGTTGGAAGCAATGCCGCCTTACCAGACTGGTGGCGACATGATCAGCTCGGTCACCTTCGAACGCACAACATACAATTCTTTGCCGCACAAGTTCGAAGCCGGTACGCCCGATATTGCGGGAGCCATCGGCCTGGGAGCCGCCATCGACTACCTCGGTAAGCTTGACTGGCCCGCAGTTTGTGATCACGAAGACGAATTGCTGGCGTATGCCACCGACGCACTTTCGACGATAGATGGACTGCGAATCATCGGCACCGCGAGTGAGAAAAAGGCGGTGCTGTCGTTCGTGCTCGACGGTGCTCATCCTCACGACATCGGTACGATCCTTGATCACCGGGGCATCGCGGTTCGTACCGGTCACCACTGTGCCCAACCGGTCATGGAACGCTTCGGCATCCCCGCAACGACTCGACTTTCGCTGGGTCTGTACAACACACGCGAAGACATCGACGCCGCCGTCCGGGCGATTGCCAAAGTGAAGGAGATATTCCGATGCTAGACGACGAACTACGCGAACTCTATCAGGATGTCATCCTTGATCATCAGCAGGATCCTCGCAACTTCGGTGTACTGGAGAACTCGACGCATCACGCCGAAGGCTTCAATCCCCTGTGCGGCGACCGCATTCAACTGGCGCTGCAAATGGACGGCGATCGAATTCAGCAGGTAATGTTCCAGGGCTCCGGCTGTGCAATCTCGACAGCATCCGCTTCGATGATGACCGAGGCACTCGCCGGCAAAACACGAGCCGAAGCAGAAGCCCTCTCACAACAATTTCGCGACCTCGTGACGGGACAATCGCCGAACACCGAAGACTCGGACAGCGGCGGCTCATCACAACTCGGAAAACTGCGCGTCTTGTCGGGTGTGCAACAGTTTCCGGTGCGCGTGAAGTGCGCCACGCTGGCTTGGCACACACTTGTCTCAGCGTTGAATAAGACACCGGACGAACCTGTCAGCACGGAGTGAGTGAACGCGAAGCACTGAGTCGCTGAACACACATAACTTTTAGCCTGTCTCTTGATTCTCAATTTGCGCCTACAACGAAACGAAAGGAAAATCACGATGACTCATGTCGTTGCCGAGCCATGTTTTGACTGCAAATACACCGACTGCGTCGTCGTGTGTCCCGTGGAGTGTTTCTACGAAGGCCAACAGATGCTGTATATCCATCCGGAAGAATGCATCGACTGTGAAGCCTGCGTTCCGGAATGCCCGGTCGAAGCGATCTTTTATGAAGACAATTTGCCCGATGAGTAGTCGTCCTACCTGGAGTTGAATGCCGAGAAGGCACCGGAGTGCGAAGTGATCACCGAACAGAAGACACCGCTGGCCGATTCATAAAGCGGCGATACCAAACCAAAGTCAGAAAGGCACTCAGATGAACTCAACCGAGCTTTATAACGAAGCCGATCGACTGAAGGACCACGGACAGCATGAGGCGGCACTCGCCAAGCTGCTCGAATTACTGGAGCTGGACGGAAAATATGTCCTCGCACACTCAGCCCTTGCAGTCTTGTACGGCAAAGTGAATCAACACGAAAAAGCGGTGCAGCACGCCATGCGCGCCAGTGAACTTGAACCCGACGATTCGTTCAGTTGGACGGCGTTGAGTGTCACCTATCAGCGGGCCTTCGAAGGCACGAAAAATCAGCAGTTCATTCAGATGGCAGAAGACGCGATGGCGAAATCGCAATCGTTAACCGGCCGCTGACAGACTCCCGACGGTCTTCATAACGAACATGAACACGCCGACGGATCATTGATCGATCTGTCCAGCGAACATAAATCTCTTCTTCCCTGGTTTCCCGAATACTATCCGCAATGCATCGTCCGCTTCACTCTCACCGTGCGTTTACTCTGATTGAACTTCTTGTGGTCATTGCGATTATCGCGATCCTGATTGCGTTGTTATTGCCAGCCGTGCAACAGGCCAGAGAGGCCGCTCGTCGAACTCAGTGTAAGAACAACCTGAAGCAAATCGGTTTGGCCGTACACAACTACGAAAGCTCCATGAGAGTCTTTCCGCCCAGCAGCACCAGTGGCTTCGGCCAGGGTCCGTGGAACTACCCGGGAGCAGGACCGTCAAATCCGGCGATTCATCTGCACAGTTTTGCGAGTCTGATTCTGCCATACATCGACGGAGCCACCGTTTACAACAATATCGACTACAACGTTTCTTCACTGGATCCACTGAATCGAGAGATGGCGTCGCAGATCCTTTCTTTCTATCGCTGCCCGAGCTTCACGGGCAGCGACTTCAGTGCGGACCCGCTGTATACGGCGACTGTCGGTTTCGACAGATTTGCCATTCGGAATTATGTGGCCATGGGAGCCCGGACGGTACTCGGACTATCCGGCGCGATACCGGCGGATGGAGTGTTGTTCCCCGGTTCACGTACCGGGTTCCGCGATATTACCGATGGCACTTCGAACACCGTGATGATCACAGAAACCCGAGAACAGGATGCTGCAGTCTGGA
>JBDNFN010000405.1:0-4511 GCA_041689795.1 Fuerstiella sp.
AGGTCCGCGAGTACGTCGGCTACTACAATTTCGAACGCCGACACTCAGGCATCGAATACTGCTCGCCGAATCAGTTTGAACAGATCATCAATCTCCACAAATAAGAGAATGAACTGTCCCTGAAACTGTCACCACCTCAGGCTGGCTCTTCTATGACAACAGCTCAGCCTAGTTTCAAAAGTGCGTGTTTGTGTGTCAAGACAGGCGTCCGGTATAAACGCCTCCGCCGGCCAAGCGGATGTGTTCGCGGCAATACGTTTCCAATTACGAGGCCGTCCCAAATTGCGACCGTGCACTTTTAGGCATGCAGTGCTTAGAGCATGCTGTGCGAGAAAAATGACAGCAATTGCCGTCAATTCGGGGTGCCGGTCGAGAATTTCAGCCCGCTTTGTCAGCGCAAACCACGTCTTACGATCAAAAAAACCTGCGATTTTTCGAAAGAAACGTCCGGAACCATGCTCTAACCCATACCACAGGAATGGTCGGCGTGGTTGCCGCCTGAGATTGAAATGACCGGCTGGATGGCTAACGACTTTACTCTTGACCAGCCGAACTTTATCATCAAACTCAGCCCATCCACCCCAGCCTTATATTTCGGAGTGATCATCGGTATGCCTCAGTCAAGTCGTCGCAAATTCATCAAGACAACGAGTGCTGCCGCATTAGCGGCTGGCGCTGTTCCGTGGTTCGCTCCTCAATCTTCGGCCGCTACTTTTCGAAGTGCGAACGATCGACCGGTTGTAGGATGCATTGGAACGGGAAGCCGTTGGGGGGCTGTCGGCCCTAACGCTCTGAAATTCGGAGACTGCGCGGCAGTCGCTGACGCAGATGCAAACCATGCCGGGCGGGCTAAGCAACGCGTGAAAGATATTCACGGCAAAAGCAAGATCGATCGAGAAGTCGACGTCTACGAAGACTACCGCAAAATTCTTGACCGATCCGACATCGACATTGTTACGATTGTTACTCCGGACCACTGGCATACGAAAATCGCCATCGAAGCGATGAAGGCAGGCAAAGATGTCTACTGCGAAAAGCCTCTTACGCTGACCATTGATGAGGGCAAGCAGATTCGCAAAGTGCTGGAAGAAACCGGCCGCGTGTTTCAGGTGGGAACTCAGCAGCGTAGCGAAATGGGACTGAAGTTCCTGCATGCCGTGGCACTCGTTCGCGAAGGTCGAATTGGCGAAGTAAAGAAAGCCACAGTTGCCATCGGGGGTGCTCCGACAAGTGGTGAAATTCCGATTGTCGACGTTCCAGCCGGACTCAATTGGGATCTATGGCTGGGCCAGGCTCCCATGATTGACTACCGCTTTAAGAAAAGCGGTAACAATGGAAATTCCCGATGTCATTACGAATTCCGTTGGTGGTATGAGTACTCGGGCGGCAAGATGACAGACTGGGGCGCTCATCACGTTGATATCGCGTCGTGGGCTTTGGACCTGTGCGACACTGCCCCAACGAAAGTTGAACCTTTGATGGCTGAACATCCGGTTGAACTGATCGAAGGCGTGCCTCAGGACGTGACGCAGTACAACACGGCGACAAAGTTTCATGTTAAGGCTTCCTACGCAAATGGGGCCACGCTGGACATCCGTGACCGAGCCGACGATCTGGGCTTCGACAACGGAATCCTGCTGGAAGGTACCGAAGGCAAGATCTTCGTCAATCGCGGCAAGTTGACAGGGGCTGCAGTTGAGGGACTCGGCGATAAGCCATTGTCCGAAGAGACTCTTCTGAAACTGTACAAAGGCAAACAGCCCGGTGACCACATGCGAAACTTCTTCGAATGCGTTGCCGACCGAACTCAGCCAATCAGCGATGTGCACACACATCATCGAGCGATGACAACCTGCCATTTGGCAAACATCGCAATTCGACTGAATCGAACACTCAACTTCAATCCGGAAACGGAGCAGATTGAAGGTGACGAAAAGGCGGCTATGTGGCAATCTCGCGAACAGCGAAAAGGCTATGAAATTCAGGTCTGAGATTCGACGATCTGAAGTGACTGAATAAACGATAAGGCCACGAGCGATCAAGTGTCGTTCGTGGCCTTATTTGTTGACTCCTGTTTTTTTATAATCATTGCCAAATCCACGCCGGCGCGAGACACTGCACCGTCCGCCAAACCAGACAGGAGTCTGCCGCAATGCTGTCGTTGTTTAATTCCCGAAGTTCACGCCGCAAAGCCATGCTGCAGATCGGTGCAATTGGCAGTCTGAGTCTAGCTGACAAGCTGGCGATTGCCGGCAGCAACCCTTCAGACAACGTGTTGAAGGGGCGGTCTGTCGTGTTCCTTTTTCTTCACGGCGGTCCCAGCCAGATCGAAACCTTCGACCCCAAAATGACAGCTCCGTCCGGCATTCGCAGTGCGACCGGAGAAGTAGCGACCAGAACACCGGGGACAACATTTGGCGGAACCTTTCCTGGTTTGGCTCAGCGGCAGGACAAATTCAGCGTTGTCCGATCGTTTACGACTGGAAACGGCAATCATGACATCAAGCCGATTGTGTCCACGACCTCATTGAATTCATCGATTGGATCTATCTACGCTCGCGTTGCCGGCACGAACAATCCGTTGAATGGTCTGCCGCGAAATGTCGCCTTGTTTCCTCAGTCTGTAGATCCGGAACGACAACCGGCGAACATGAGCTTCGGACGATTCGACAGCACCGGTACGCTGGGTACCGCATTCAGCCCGTTTGTGCCGGGCAGCGGTGGACCACTTCAGGAAAACATGCAGTTGCATCTTGCGGCAGATCGGCTGGGCGACCGTAGACAACTGCTGAGCCAACTGGATGGAATTAAACGCCATGCCGAAGTGTCCGGCCTTTTGGAAGGTGTGGATAGATTTCGCCAGCAGGCTTTCGACACAATTGTCGGAGGCGCCGCGGATGCGTTTGATTTGCATCAGGAGAGTCCCGATACAATCCGTCGGTACGACACAGCGCCGCTTGTTACACCGGATCAGATCAGCAGACGCTGGAATAACTACAACAACTACGTCGACAACGCAAAAACGCTCGGCAAGTTATTGCTGCTGTCTCGTCGGCTGGTTGAACGCGGTTGTGGCTTTGTAACAGTGACCACCAACTTTGTCTGGGACATGCACGCCGACGTCAACAATGCGACAATGGAAGAAGGCATGCGATACATGGGAAATCCGTTGGATCACGCCCTGAGCGCCTTTATCGATGATCTGGAAGCTCGAGGACTGCAGGACAAAGTCTTGCTGGTGTGTTGCGGAGAAATGGGCCGGACGCCGAGGATCAATGCCAAGGGAGGTCGCGATCATTGGGGAGGACTAGCGCCTTTGCTTTGCTATGGCGGCGATTCTGCGCGGGGCGCAGTTATCGGGCAGTCGTCCAGCGACGCCGGCGCTCCTCGATCAGAATCCTATGGAATCGATAATCTGCTGGCGACGATTTTTCAATCTGTATTCGATGTCGGACAACTAAGGCTTCGTCAGGATTTGCCGGTTGACCTGATCAGACTGATTACAGGTGGCCAGCCAATTCCAGGCCTAGCGCCCTGACGCTTGAGACCACGTGGATTAGTTCAGACGCAGGCTGTTAACAGCTGGAATCTAAATAGTCCGGACGACGGGTTTCGACGTGCGGGCTGCTTGCATCGTTGCGAGTCAATGACCAAAATGGCGAGCTTGCGTGGAATGAGTTGCTTGGATGGCGTAACGTGCTACGCACCGGAAATTTCTTGGTTCCGGAACGTTTTCTTGCGTGCCGGTAACCCGTGAGGGAATGATTGGGCGCAAGTTCAATAACTTTGAATTCGAAGCATTAAGGCGAGCAAATGAAGTTTCTTGAAGGCAGAACGGTCGGAATTGACCTGGGCACGACGTATTCAGCGATTGCTTACCTCGACGATGACGGCAATCCGGTTGTTGCAAACAACGCCGATGGTCGACCAATTACGCCGTCTGTCGTGCTACTGGATGACGATCGCGTTGTCGTGGGACCGTCATTTGAACGGATCTCAGTGGCTTCTCCGAATCAAATCATTGAAGCCATCAAGCGAGAAATGGGAAACAAAGACTATCACGTTGTTTATCAGGACAAAAAGCTGACTCCGGAATTCATATCTGCGTTGATCCTGAAGAAAATGAAGCAGGACGCGGAAGCAGAAATCGGTCCGATTGCCAACGCTGTCATCACTGTACCTTACTACTTCAACGACGTTCGTCGCAAAGCAACTCAGGACGCAGGCCGTATCGCTGGCCTGAACGTTATTGACATCATTAACGAACCGACCGCCGCCACGCTTGCTTACGCATGGCAAAAAGGTGAGCTCGGGCGAACGGATCTCAGCAACGAAGAAAAGACAATTCTGGTATATGACCTTGGGGGCGGTACGTTCGACGTAACAGTTGTCCGATACACGCCGACCAACTTCCGCGTTCTGGCGACAGACGGGGACGTAATGCTGGGGGGACTCGACTTGAGTAAGCGACTGTCTGATCACCTGGTGGAACAGTTCAAGCAGAAGTTTGG
>JBDNFN010000406.1:0-6963 GCA_041689795.1 Fuerstiella sp.
ATTTTGTGTCAGCGGTGATGTGACTGAACCGAGAAGCCCGGTGGTCAGGTTTCTAAATGCGGATCTGAACACCGCAGACCCAATGAAGATTGACTGGTTAACCCTTGTTGCTCAAATTGTGAACTTTCTGGTTCTCGTCTGGCTGCTGCAGCGATTTCTTTACGGTCCCATCATTTCTGCCACGAATCAGCGAGAAGCGAAAATTGCAGATCGCCTGACGGAAGCGACGAACGTAAAGCAGGCGGCCGAGGAAAGTGATCGGCTGTTTCGCGAAAAGCTGGAAGAACTTGCCAATACTCGTGAATCGTTGCAGGCTACGAAGCGGATCTCTGGTCTCAGTAAAGCCAAAAGTGAAGTTCAGGAAGCTCGCAAAGAATGGCACCGCGGGTTGGCTCGCGAAAAAAAGCATTGCTGCAACTTGAGGTAAGCCAGCATGACATCGATATCAGTCGACACCTGTTAAAACAGCTGCCGGACGAACGCCTTTAAAGTCAGGTTATTGGTCGTTTCCTGAATCTGCTTGCGGATGCGGATACAAAACTGACGCTGCGTTCAGCCCAGCATTCGTCCGCCATTCTGGTCGAAACTTCCCTGGAGCTCACTGCTGCCGATCGTGATCAGATTTCTGCAGGAGTAAAGGCCATCGCCGGAGAAGACACTTTGCTGGACTTTCGGGTCAGCCCCAGGCTGGTCTGTGGAATCGAACTGCGTGCAGCAGGAAACAAGGTGGCGTGGAGTGTTCGCGAATCGCTGGCAGAACTGGAATCTGATTTGATCGACGCGATTGATCAGGCAATTCCATCCACACCGTCTGCAGATGGCACAGCCCAGGATGCGCTATCTGTGATTACGGCCGGTTTGACGGGACCTGAATTATGAGTTCAGGAATTGCCGCAGAGGTTCTGGCATCCACACGTAGCATCGTTAGCAAAGTGCTTAACGCGTATACGGCCAACCTGAAAGAAACGGAAGTTGGCATAGTCACAAGCGTTTCTCGTGGGGTCGTTCGCGTCACTGGTTTGCCTCACGTTCAATCCGAAGAACTGCTGCAACTTCCCAGCGGCGCATCTGCTTTGGCTGCTGGAACGATCGACTCATTTAGCCGAACGTCTCGGGGTCGGATCGCTGACAGCGTTGGCAATTGCAGAAACAAATGCCCAGGATTTTGCCGCATACATTCCAACCAACCTGATTTCTATTACAGACGGTCAGATCTACCTGTCACCGGAACTTTTTCAGAAAGGCATGCTGCCAGCGGTCAACGTCGGGCGCTCGGTTTCTCGAGTCGGCGGTAAGACGCAGCTGCCCGCTTATCGAGCTGTCGCTGGTGACCTGCGATTGTCATATTCACAGGTTGAAGAACTGCAAGCGTTTTCCCGATTCAGCAGTCGTTTGGACGAAGAAACTCAGGCCACTCGGCAACGCCGTCGTCGAGTTCGCGAAGTTCTAAAGCAACCACAATAGCAAACCCGGTCGGTACCAGAACAGATTTCTGCGTTGCTCGCAGTTACTGACGGATTGCTGGATGCGGTGAAGCTGTCAGACATCAACAATGTCGAAGGCAGCATTTGCGCAGAAGTGCCAGCCAGTCTGCCCGATGTCGGCGAACGTATGATCGATGGGCAAAAACTGACGGATTCTGATCGCAAGCAAATTCACGATCATGTTCGGAACACACTTGATGACGTACAGAATGTTGCTGCGGATGTAGAAGCCGTAGCGACAACACCGAAGGCTGTTTTAAATGCAGACGCTTGAGACTCTGAAACGCAGTATCGAAAGTGCGGAAGACCTCGGCAGCATGGTTCGCACTATGAAGACTATGGCGGCAGTCAGCATTCGCCAGTAAGAAACGGCGACCGAATCGCTGACTGAGTATTCTCGAACAATCGATATAGGCTTACGAATGGTGCTAAGCCGCCTGTCGATTTCAGACAGAAACAATATTGCATCTGCCGGAGTCGGAGCAGACGTTCACACTGCGGCAAATGAATTTGGCAGCGTTAGCGCGGTTCTTGCTGAAGAAACCGCAATTTCGGATCTGCGGACGCTGCAGCATGCCGACGAGCATGCACCCAAACGCCATGTTCCGAAGCTGCCCCCAACGGGAGTTACGGGGGGAATTATTTTCGGTTCTGATCAAGGAATGTGTGGTCGGTTCAACGAACAGATCGCGAGCTTTGCCGTGGATTCCCTGACACGGGCGGCGAATGAGGTGCGAAAAGTCCGTGCTGTGCTATGCGTCGGCCATCGTGTTTCGGACAATGTGACCAGCGGTGGTCTTGTCGTTGACAGTGTATTCCGATTGTCGGGTTCCGCTGGTGGCATTACTTCGCTGGCTCAGGACTTGCTGCCGATGATCGACAGGTGGCGAGCCACTCATGAAATTAACCGTATTCTTGTGTTTCACAATCGGCGGTTATCCGCATCCACCGGGCGTCCATTTGTTATGCAGTTGCTGTCGCTTCGTCTGGATCGGTTCTTGCACGAAACTCACGCACCGCACGATTCTGCCACACCCAATCGCTCGCTGCCAACCTGAACGATGGACACGAGCGTCTTGTTTTCACGACTTGTAAAACAGTTCCTGTTCGTTTCACTGTTTCGAGCCTGCTCGGAGTCGATGGCAGGCGAAAACGCCAGTCACATTGCGGCAATCCAGGCGGCCGAACGAAATATCAAGGATCGCCTGGTCCAATTGCAGTCGACCTCTGGGTCTCGACGCCAAGACCATGATGACGGAAGAACTAATGGATGTCGTGACGGGCTTTGAGGCATTAAAGCCGGATGCCGGCGAGTAGCCAGCAAACAGCAACTCTTCCACTGAACCCTGTCGACGTCTGCTCTGTATTCTGACATGCGAAGACTTGTTCAGACATATTCCGGCGCCGAGAATACGATGCTAAACTGCCACCGGCAATACTTGTTGACGCAAAAAAAAACCGCCGATTCTGCGAGAGTCGCGGTCATGATGATTTGCAAACAACCCAAGTGATTACGTTCTCGCACAAATATCCAGGCTGTGATTTGCACATAACGTGTTAAGCCAACCTCTGCCCGCTAACGTCACGTTTCACGTGATGATTCCTGTCCCACCGCGTGCTGGAAATGCTGGCGTGCTACTGTGGGGTGTTCTATTCTTCGTATTCGCGAAGAAAACCTATGAATTCCCGGCGATGTTCTTCTTCGTCCGCCAACGCTGTAATGCATAGATCCTGAGTTACATAGTCGATTCCGTCACACAGCTTGATCAGTTTATTATACTGAGTAATCGCGCCGTTTTCTGCGTCAATCACACCTTTGATAACAGCGACAACGTCTGTTGTTTTGGAAGGCGGTTGCAGGCTTTTCTGTGCTGCCGTGAATGCCAGACTTCCTGGAATATGGCCACCAATCGTTTTGATCCGTCGTGCCAGAATTTGTGCATGGCCCAGTTCTGCAGCAACATCTGCGGCCAGAGCTTTTTTAATTTCTTCGGCACGTACACCGTCAAGATTTGTTGAGTTAGCGATGTAATTCATCACCGTCTCAAGTTCCATCCAATAGGCAACGGTGAGTTCGTCAATAATGTTCTGAGGAATTGAGTGTGTCATGGGATAATGCAATTTCTTCCGGGATCATGCAGGAACTAGCTGCGGAACAATTCAAACTTTACGACCGTTAAATCCACTCCGCAAACGTCACCGTTTGAAGTTGTAAATACGAAAGTTTGCCTGCGGTATGATAGACGTTTGCCTGCGGTATGATAGACAAAGACAACCCGACTGTATTGAAAAAGTTTCAGGTTGTCGACGTCACACACCGGGCTGTTGCTGTCCGCGACTCTGAATCTGCCGTGTCATGAACTGACAGCTTGTGGGTCAGCACACCGAACTGACGTAGCACATGACAAACGTCTTTCAAACCATCTGGCAAGTGGGGCCTCGATAGATTCACCGCACGAATTGTTTTTGCTCAGACTGAATCCCGAGCTAGCACCTGCGTTAGCACTCGCTTCGGACTCTCGCTTCGAAGCACGTCCAATAATTTCGCTCCGTATTACCGACACTTCTCGGGGTGCCGAAATTCCCAGCCTGACAATGCCTCCCTTTATTTGCAAGACCTGCACTTCGATGTTGTCGCCGATGCAAATTACTTCGTTAGTCTTCCGTGAGAGAACCAGCATAATATCACTCCTTCGAGGGTTCAGGGACGGAGCCCACCAGGAGCAACCCGCGCGCCATAATCGGCATTTTCCGCCGATTCACAATTATCGGGATTTTCAGGTGGATTCTCCTGCAAACGATCAAATTACTGGTCGGCAATTGCGCAGCGTGGCACATTAGCTGCCAGTAGATTTCGTAAGTTACTTCACAGGTATGAACTTAGGGAGAATGTTTAGAAAACGTGCGGCGAAGATTCAGTCGAAATGCATTGGCGGCAAGCTGGCCTGAAACATATCTGAATTCGATGCGATTCTCAGACGCATGCATTCCATGAAGTGAGCCAAATAGTGTCACTATTACCTCGATTGTGCCCACCCAAATTGCCACGACTATGATAAATGCGACGCAGTTCAGTGAATGTAACCGTTTTTCGATGCAGGCCTTTGTGACGTAGCGCTACAGCATGTGTTGAGGATCAGGGATTTCCTGCATTAGTCGCGATGGTATATTTTCGAATTTCGTTGAGCAGCTCGGTACTGTTGAAGAACAACGGCACAATTTCGTGTTAAAACCTTTTGGTACAGCGACATGGCCGCGTCGGAATTATCCTGCAATTTGCTAACAGTCTCGATATCCCAGCCAGTCACGCCGTCAATCGACCATCCATCCTGAGTGCTCATCGACGGCACGCCATTTACAACCGTCTTCATTCTGCTTTTCCCGAAAGATTCCATCGGGGGCGCGGCGTGTTAAGGCAAACGCCGCAGTTCGCGACAAGCCTGGCAGCCAGGCGATTCGCACGTTGTAACCAAAAGTTCAAACACGTGTTGAATCCGTTCAGCCTTTTGCCATCAAATTTCTGAGCGTGCGGTTTGCCGCTGAAGAGAATCTGGACGGGGCCGACCGACTTTGAAATCGAACGTAGGCGATGCAGGTCTGTCAGCACAAAATCGACTCGTTTTCACATGGCAACTCAGCGAGCAAAATTGAATCAATCTGGTATTCGGCGAACATGTGCTGAGAAACGTGTGCCGTACAAACCGCCCGTGTGAACGGTGCTCGGACGGTACCACGGTAATAAGATGTTCACTTCTCGCCAGTTCATTGCAACAAACTGTACCGCGCGACAGACTGCGGCACGGTTACTGCTCGCCGGGCAGTGACAAATAACTGCTGCAAAGTAATTTGTTAATTGATAATGCATCCCGGAAATAATCTGAACAACTAAATGTCACAAAAAAAACAAGCTACGATTGAATGTCAGGTCTGCCACAGGCAGTTCACCCCCCCCAACGTATTGCCAGGTGCGATGGTTCGCCCCAGCGTGACGGCTTTGATTCAGCAGGATCACGCTGACTGGTCAGCAGAAGGTCATATCTGCCTGCAGGATCTTAATCGGTATCGCAGTCTGTATGTCCAGCGCGTTCTGGAAACTGAACGCGGAGACCTGTCGGTACTGGAACAGGAAGTTGTTGAGAGTATGCGGCAGCATGAACTACTGGCCGCCAACATTAACGAAGATTTTGACAACCGCATCACGTTTGGGGAACGCGTGGCCGATGGCGTCGCCAGGCTTGGTGGTAGCTGGACGTTTATCATTGCGTTCGGTGTGATGCTGGTCTCGTGGATTCTGATCAACACGCTTTTGGTATTGCAGCAACCCTTCGATCCATTTCCGTTCATCTTTCTGAATCTGGTGCTGTCATGTCTGGCCGCCATTCAGGCTCCGGTAATTATGATGAGCCAGAATCGTCAGGGCGCCAAAGACCGACTGCACGGCGAACACGACTATCAGGTTAACTTGAAGGCCGAACTGGAAATCCGCCATCTGCATTCCAAGCTGGATCTGATGATGACTCACCAATGGCACCGACTGCTTGAAATCCAACAGGTCCAGACCGATTTGCTTAAAGAACTCGCTGATGGAAACAACCCACCCCGCCATGTGCCGGGAACGCCATCCACCTGATAATCACAAACTGCGAAGGCAGAAATCGCGAACTAAGTCGCGGTCTCTCTCTGGCCGACTTAGTTCTTCAGACTCGTTGGTTCACCGTGTCTTTCCGGTAAGCGTGCAATTCTCGGAATATCATCGCAGGCGATGAAAGCAGAGCGGCCCAACCGCCAGGCATCAGTTATCAGCCAGCCACAGGGCACATCTGGCGTCCGGCTCAAAGCGTGTCCAGCATGCCGTCGCCGTATCTTTCGGCGGCCTTCAGCCGATCGCAGAGATCCAGGAGTTGATCCTGCCTCGCACCGCCCTTCATTTGATTTATGGATCGGCACACATCGCCAATCAGGCACTCCAGCTCCAAACAGTCCATCGGGACGATTTCGATGTCACGACTTGACTCACAGGCTTTCAGTGCCTGTTCAATGCGTTGGAACGGATATTCGTAGCGCATCAGAAGCGTGCGTTCTTCTGGTGTCAGTTGAATCTCAATTGTCTCTCTTGCCATCAGCCACAATATCCTTCGTTACGGATCCGTGTTCCGATGACGGGCCGACTTCGATGTCGTGTGTTACGCAGCATCGGAAATGGATTTGAGGTTCTCGAGATAATTCTAGGGCAGCCAGCGATCAGGAGACTACGTGACCTCTGCCGAGTTGAGCTGCAGCTGGTTCAGATAGTCGAACGCATTGACTCCGCTCAACTCGCCGGTGTAAATCAGGCTCATTGAGGTGGTGACAGTTTCAGGGACAGTTCATTCTCTTATTTGTGGAGATTGATGATCTGTTCAAACTGATTCGGCGAGCAGTATTCGATGCCTGAGTGTCGGCGTTCGAAATTGTAGTAGCCGACGTACTCGCGGACCTC
>JBDNFN010000407.1:0-4655 GCA_041689795.1 Fuerstiella sp.
GCACCGAACCGCGAGTCAACAAACGCAGACCCAAGGTGCTCGCACTCATGCAGAAACCCAGGCACGAACTTCGAAAGGAACTGAAAGCCGCTGCATGACGTAAACCCTTGGATACCAAACGGCAGTGCCATTCGTGGGTGACACCTTTGTTCCGTCCTCGGCATCTACTGCCGCCCGTTGGTTCTGATCGGTGACGCGATGTGATCGTCGGCAGCTCACGGCGCGGGACCACTGAACGACGGGCCAGCGCACTGACTGAATGACTTGGATCATGTCTTCAGATCGTGGAAACCGAAACTGTAGAATCTTAAAATCATGGTGGCGTATAGTTACCTGGTCGCTTCTGGCACCGAACAGCGTTTTCCTAAACGTCGCCCGCCTTCGTTTTTTGTTTCAGGATGTTTCGTCAGGATCGAAACCGACGAAAGCACTGTCATCAGAACATCGAAAAAAAAAGCTACCTGTTCCCGCTCCCGGTAGTTCGCAAATTGCTGATTCTAGTCGCCTGGCCGGTCGCCGTTGACATTTGGCACACAGTTCGGTTCTGTGAGTCGAGACGAGCCCACTAGGCTCACACCATCAAATGCCACTTCAAGGCCAGAGCTTCACTAACGCAAAAACAATGAACTGCGACTGTAGTAGTACAAGTGCACGCTCGTACAGAATTGCGCGACGTTAGCTAAAGCAGAGACCCACGATGGATTTTCTAAAACGTCCATAGCGGCGTGGCACTGGCGATTCTGCAATAAAATGTTTTTCGCGACGAAATATGCTTAACCATGACATTTGTCATTCGGTCGTTGCGTTTCCCTGGAACACATTGTTACCATCAGCCACAGCTTGGAATTGAGTTCGACAGACATGTACTTACGGGATTTTGGCGTACGGATTTCTCGAAAAGTCAGACAAGAGTCTGGCGCCGTCTCAAAAGTTGCCACGTTCTGAATTATTGCTGGTCAACTCAAGAATGCACGAACCAGATTATATCTTTCCTCTCAGACTTTCTGATTTTGAGCACTACGCGTTTCGGGACGATACGCCGAAACACCCGATGGTCATCGTTCTCCGAACGTCGTTTGAAGGTCCTCTCGGCGTAGCAGCTTTTCGAGATGCACTGAACCTTACACTTCAGGACAACCCGCTGCTGCGAGCAATCGTTGATGAATCCGGTTGGCACCTGAAGTGGCAGCTTTTGGGAAACCATAAACCTGCAATCACCAGCGTTACATATCACTGTGAGTACCCGCCAGATGACTGCACTCCGCGACATATCGATCTGACGCAGACGGCAGGAGTGGAATTTGAACTCCGGCTTTGCCCCACGCGCGGAAACCTAATCACCTATTTTCATCATGCGTGCGTTGACGGTTTGGGCGCGATCCGATTTATTGGCGATGTGTTTGCCCGTTACGGGCAGCAGACCGCGACCGGCGACGATGAACGGCCGGCGATCCGCAGTCCTGATCCTGAAGTACTGCTGTTGCGCGGCAGGCAACGTAGGCATGGACGTGATAGAAGAGCCCCGATCTTGCATACGCTGAGGGAAACCTGGCGATTGTTTTCACGGAAAAGTTATCGGCTTGCCAGGCATTCCACAGGACTTGCCCCCATCGACAATGAGAAAGTTCAGAATATAGTGCACACACAGGTGCTGCCACGATCTTTCCTAAAGCAGTTAAAAAAGTCTGCATCCGAACGAGGCGTAACACTAAATGATTTGTGCATGATGGTCTTCCTGCAACAGATCGCGACGTCATCGACAGAGGACCCATCCGCCAGCTCCAGTGATTTATTCAGGATCCTGATGCCTGTCAGCATGCGGCGACCTGAGCATGACGGAATCTCCGCAGCAAACGTCGTGAGCTACGTATTTCACAACTTTCATCGCCATGAGATTAAGCAATCGGAATCGCTGCTATCGGCAATTCACGATAGGTCCTGCCAGATGATCAACCGAAACGAAGGCGCCGCAATGCTGCATGGCTTCGCGTTATGTCGCTGGATACCGGGCCTGTTTCGCTTGACTCGTGAAATTCAACCGGACTTTGCGTCAGCCGTCATGACTAATGTGGGCGAAGTCCGACGTATCTTTGAAAACCGCTTTCCCATGAAGCTGGGCAGAGCTGTCGCCGGCAACGTTATTATTCAGCAAATTGATGGTGTCGCGCCGGTGCGGGAAAACACAAATCTCACGATGGCCTTCGGCACCTACGGAGGCGAGTTGATTATGCACCTCAACCGCAACACCAGACTTTTTTCTTCTTCTGACGCAGAAGAATTTCTGGACAATCTCACGACTCACCTGAGGTCGATCGCACTCACTAACAAGCTGCAGCCCCCATATGAAAATGCAGCAACTGTTGTCGAAAAACCGGGTCGCCAGCAAGAGACAAAGCGCCTGAGCGTTGAAGCGACCCGGCTATCGCCAATTCCCGGTGCGCCTCTTTAATCGCCAGCAATATTTATTTTCTTTACTGGCCAGACTAACTGTTACCCAAGGTGAGTTCGATGTCATTGAAAATGTTTGCGCGACTTCTGGCATTTCCAATAACGGCCTGTGCAGGACAGGTTTTCTGGATGGCGAATTATTCGCCGACTGATGCGATCAGCTCGGCGGTCTGGATTCCGTTATTGACATATTCATGGTTCTGCATTGGTGGCCTGTCGCATGAAATCTTGCACGAAAACCTTAACATCGGTAAACGGCTGTCAGTCTTGATTGCACGCATTATCGGTACCGTGCTGGGCATTCCTTACACGGTATATCGCGAGATTCACATGAGACATCACGCCTATCTGAACACACCACTCGACTGGGAAATGTGGCCGTACGGCGACCCCAACGCTTCACTACGATTTCGACGCATCTTTGTGTGGTTCGATATTCTGTTTGCCGTCATCGCAACTCCAATTATATGGAGCCGGATCTGCTATGCCTCAAGCTCACCCGTTGCGCCTGAAGTTCGACGTGTTATGCGGGGAGAGTATCTGGCGGTCTTTCTGCTCTGGACAAGTGTCGTCGGCACATGCGTCTGGTTACACCAGACCGGAGAATTTGAATTCCGCTGGGAGCATCTGATTTTTGCGATGCCACCAATATTGGCCACGATAGCTAACGGCTTCCGAAAAATGATGGACCATGTCGGCACCAGCAGTTTTGACCCGTTGCACGGAACTCGGACAATCATTGGTCGGAATTTCGTCACCAGAGCAATCTCGTTCTTTAACTTTGACCTCGCCGTTCACGGCCCGCATCATCGCTATCCCAAACTAAAACACTCACAGCTTAAGGACCGTATGGCGGAAATCGCACACGCGCACCCGGACGAGTCCTACCCTGTGTACCCCTCATTCTTTGCGGCGTTCGTCGACACGATTCGTACAATTATTAGAAATCCAGGAGTTGGTCTGAACTCCGGTTGCACTGACAATCTGAAACATCTGCCTCTGGATCGGCTCGGAAAATCACCCGCGGTCAACTCCGTTGCCGGGAGCAGTGTTAGCTAAAAATCACACGTCGCATCGGGCACGTGCGAGGGCATAAACGCATTGCGGGCATTACTACGAAACGCGTTCACGGAACAAACTGCGAGCGTCGTGTGGATGTGTAAATTGCCGTATCGACCGAGTCAGGGTTTATTATCTGTTTCGCGTTCCGCGCGTCGAAGAAATGATGTTCGTAATCTAACACAGGGCAAAGCCTGCCTGGTTATTGGAAAGAACGATGTCTCATCTCTGAACGCGAATGCTATTCCCTTGATAACTTTGATCTTGTTATTGCGGCTTATCAAGCATCGAGGCAAGGCGCTGCGGGAAAAGTACGTTGATGACACGATCGATGTCGCCGTCGTGAGCTTGGATTTTCTGTTTTAAGAAGTGTGTCTGGTGGCTATTCGCCGTCAGGAAACTGCCAATAGCTGCCACAATCTGCGAGTTCACCGGGGCTATCTTCTGCCGTAAGCGTTCACGGCCGGTGCAATGAATCTACGAATTGTTCTGGACTCGGAGGCCGGTTTTCTGCCCCAATACCTGCCTGAGCAAGATCCCACCAGAACTCTAAGCTGAAATGACGCCCGCTGTTAAAGCGTTTGTCCTGGCGTTACTTGACCAGGTGGATCGATTGACCAGGCAGGTGGATACTCTGACCGATCAAGTTCAGAAACTGACTCCTCGCAATTCTTCCATTCCGCCGTGTACCGCGTGCCTTGTGCCTTGTACCTTGTACCTTGTACCTTGTACCTTGTACCTTGTACCTTGTACCTTGTACCTTGTACCTTGTACCTTGTACCTTGTACCTTGTACGGAGCATTCGAGCATCCGCACGCAAAGCGGAAACGAAAACCAACACTCAGAAAGAAACGAAAACAGGGCGGACAAAAAGGTCACAAGCGGAACTCGCGAGAACTCATCCCCGTCGAACAATGCTCCACCGTCACGTCTTGTCATCCCAATGGCTGCCGTCGCTGTGGGGGCGACCTGCAGCCTGACGGGGCTGATCCGCAGCGGCACTTGGCCTGGGACTTGCCGCCAATCAAACGCCTCGTCGATGAATACCAACTGTTCCGTGGCCATTGCGTCTGCTGCTGCGGCAGCACCACTCAGGCCAGCCTGCCTGCTGGCGTCCCCACGGGACAGTGCGGGCCTCGACTGGCCGC
>JBDNFN010000408.1:0-6983 GCA_041689795.1 Fuerstiella sp.
AACAGCAATCGATAACAGGACGCCAACATTCCGTAAAGTAAAAGGGTTCTGCGACGTTCTTCGAATGCCAGAAGTGGCTGACGCTGTCCAGTAAATACCTGCAGAAGCCAGGCCTGAAAAACGGCTGTTGCCCGCGAGCTCAGGTTTGGAATTCCAAGCCAGTCGGTCAGCAGGAAATAGCCGTCGAAACGTAGAAGCGGATTCCCGTTGAAGAATACCGTGTTAAGCGAACAAAGCAGCATTGTGTTAAGCAGCAGCGAACGGGTGACACCAGCTGCACAGTTCCACCACAGGATGGTACAGATTGCCGCGATCGATAGTTCAACCAGAATCCCGCTGGCCGTTACCAGCATCCTTTGTCGCCTTGGCAGCATCCAGGCGTCGCTCACATTCGTGTAAAGCACCGGAGTCATCACCAGCAGCATGATGCCGCATTCATTGCATTCGGCGCCGAAGTAGCGAGCCGTGAAGGCATGTCCGGCCTCGTGCAACACTTTCACAGCAACAAAGATCAGTATCATCGTCGCGATATTCTGAGGTCCCAAAAATTCCTGAAGTCCGGGAAGAGCACGTTGAAGATCTGAAAACCGGAGTACCACCATCGTCACTGCAATTAAGGCGATTACGCCCAACACCTTGATGAAGGCTGGGCGAAAGACGCCGGCAACATATGGCAATGCCGAAGATATTAGTCCTGCTGGATTGAACAGGGGCAACTGCAGTCGCAAAATTTGAAACAACGGCTGCAGAATCCTTATTGGCGAATTTGATTTGACGCTGGGGTCCAGTCTCTGGGAATCACCTACACCCGTTTGTCGGATCAATTGATGTCCAGCCAACGCGCGAATAAAGTCCGCCAGATCGTCTGGGCCGACACCACGATCGGGAAAACGCTGCTGAAGAACAGTTAGCAGGTGGGAGAACTGTGTACGTCCATCCAATAAGTTAAGAATTGTGTATTCGGCGTCGTCCAGCAAAGCGTAGTTCAGCGTTAACGGATCTTTCACGACCCAGCCTCCGGAATCGTGAGGCGTCGCAAGCAGGTCGTGGCGTTTGATCCAGGGAAACTGCAATGTGTGAACCTGCGGCTTAAAATCTGTAATCGGATTTAACCAAGGTCGAAGCGTGTTTCGGCCATTCGGATCAATATTTCTGAATGACCAGTGATGCGATCATGCCTGGCCGAACCTGCAAATCTGAATTATCAAACTCTGCCCAGAAACGCACCTTTTGGTTCACCGGATCGACTTCCTGACTAACAAAAGTCATCCGCCCGTTTAGTTCAATTTCGCGACCTCCGGACTGAATAAGAATTTCCACTTCTCGTCCGACAAGGTCGGGTGACCCTTCGGCTGCGGTAAGAAATCCTTCGGCACGCAATGTCTTCAGGTCGATGATCCTTGCCACAGGTGCCCCGAGTTCTACCCATTCACCGACGTTTCGCTCGAGCTTGGCAACGAAACCGTCAAAGGGCGCTCGGATATTTCGTTGCTCAAGCTTCAAACGCGCCATTTCAACGGCATTGCGTTGCAGCTGACAATTTACACCCGCGATGACTCGATTTTTTTCTTCCTGATCCACCAGTGTTTGATAGCGAGCGATTTCTTCGATCTTCTGGTGCAACGCTGCCTGTTCTGCTTCGGGCTTCATCTTTTGTACGGCCAAAGCTTCCTTTGCCAGTTGAGTTTCCAGCTGGCCTTTTTCGACGGCCGTCTTCAGTCGGTCAATGTGTGCTTCAGAGATGCTGCCCTTGAATGAGCTTCGAGCGTTAACGGCTCGTTCAAGATCGTGTTCTCGCAGTTGCGTTTCGGCAGACGCAATACTGACAGCTGATTCGCTGACCGCTTCGGCCTCAGCAATTTTTAATGCGACTTCCTTAACTGTCTTCGCTGCCTGCGTTTCTCGTAGGTGAGTTGTCGCGGACTGTACGGATAGCTGATCGTCAGCCTTCAGTGCGGCGACCTGCAGTGTGAGTTCACTGGCTTTCAGATTCAGGCTTTGTTCTTCGTTCTCAAGAACCGCTACGATGTCATTTTTCTGAACCTGATGGCCTTCAGGTATTTCGATTTTGAAAAGAGTGCCCGCATCACGTGCCGGAAGCTCGGCTTCTCGCACAAGGCTGACGGTTACCTGCGATACGCGAATTGCTTCATCGTATGCCAGCAATTGCTGCAGTTGTCCAAAGATGCAGATCAGCACGACTACTGAAGCAACAGCAGCACGCATTGAACGTAGCCACGTTACCGTCGCGAAATGTTTTTGTGAGGCGTAATTCATGGACGAATGCTCCTTAGCAATAACTCTTACATCCAGGCGAATCGAAACTGTTGCCACAATTCGATTACTTCCCGAAACCATACGAACCCCAGGCTTCGGCGACCACAGGAAATTCTGGCGACTACCGATGTGCCGGGGCGCAGTTTTGAACTGGGCAGGTTTGTTAATTCAGCAGTCGCCCGGCAGACCAACTGGCCGTCCACAACCTGAACCGCATTGTCAACTTTTGTGAGGCTGGTCGTCCAGTCCTGTTCTGGGGCAGCTTTAATTCGGAAGCGAACGGTCGCTATCGCCCCATCTTTGTTCCAGGTGCTGTCAACGTAAGCGATCAGGTGGTCAGGAATATTCAGGTCAAGCTGCCATGCATCTTCGTTGGGAACAATTTCGAACAATAACTGGCCTCTTTGAACGGGCCGTTGAGCAAGTTCTTTACGTGGATTTCTCAGAAACACAGTTCCATCAAACGGAGCCACAACGTGCAGTGATTCTGTTTGCAGCTCAATGAGTTCCAGCTGTTTGCGGAAATTGTCGAGCTGCTTTTCGAGCTGCTGTTCGTCACCGCTTGATCGTGCATCACCGTCAGTAATTTGTATGGCTCGAACAGAAGCCAGCTTTGCGGATGTTGTTTCGATGTCTCCCAATACGCGCTGCCGTTCAAGGTCCAGATCTGGATTGGACATGGTCAGCAGCGGCTGATTCTGTAGCACGGCGGTTTCGTTCTTGAAGAACACCTCGTCCACTGTCCCGTTTTCCGGAGCAAATATTCTTCGTTGATTGATGGATTCAATCTGGCCGTTGACTTCGACTTCGAACTTCGCGGGCCAAAACGCAAGTAACGCCACAATTGTAGTACCTATCAGCAATCGACGCCGAAGACGTCCGCGAATGATGGCGGCAAACCACGATCGCGGTGAACAGTGAAGTTTGTGAAACACCGGAACCGCCGCAGCGACCAGTTGGTTCAGAACATTATCCTCGGGAATTGAGCTTCCGTTGAATATTTCAACTATCAACATTGCGGGCGTATCGGCGGTATTTTCAGCCGCAGAAGGTGTCGTACCGGCGCGTTCTGATGACAGTTTTAGCGGAATTGCACGAAGCCTGCTGACACCGCTCTGACGCAGAATCGCGGCTTCGCCGGCGAACTCGCCATCAGAAAGATCGTTGATCGCGATCCAGTGGTCCGGCAATCGAGTCTGGGCTACCGCAACCGCCAGCGATTGGGTTGCAGAAACGGAGGCAGAATCAGTCTTGGGCTGTTTAACACCAGTGACTGCTACGACGTTGTAGTCACCTTCGGATTCAAGAAGGATCGTCAGGCGACAATCACCTAGAACCGCAGCTCCGTCTTGAACCAGTACGCTCGCCGCTTCCGTAGCGGATTCGCAGCTGTGCATTCGAGCGACAACGTTGAAAAGTGTCGTCTGCTGTGACAGTCTTGTTTCGTATTGAGACAGCAGTTGCCGACTGACGAACGTCCCCAAGACCGCCGCAATGGCCTGCAGTCCTTCCGTAAAACTTTGCTGAGGAGCGATGAGTTCTGTAAACGCAACCTCCAGCAGAAAACTGAGATTGTTCGCCAGTGGATGCACAACTGTCAGCTGTCGGATTGACGATTCGTGGGGTGACGAACTGCGATGCACACCAGTGATGGTGGCTCCGAATTCCGCTACGCTAAGCAATCGGGAGTGGTCTTCCGTTGCAACAACGAGCGTTTGACCGTTCTCAGAAATTCGTTCGGTGACCTCGGCGCGGACAAGGAAAGCGCTGACGCTGCCGCAGTCTGCCAGGCAGCTGCACGCGGCTTGTGCAAACCGCAGTATACTGGAATAAGCGGTGGTCGACGAAGAAGCTTCTCGTTCGAGCACGTCCAGATGCGATTCGAATTGATTTATCCACGGTTGAGACATGTTTGTTGGTGCAGTATCCCTTCCCAGACATCTTCGGCTGCGCGGTGTGCTTGTGATGTATCGTTTAATCGTAATGTGGGGATTGTACGGATTCGACCGTTCCGCTTGTAACGGTCACAATCAGGAGTTAGTAATTTCAGATCAGGAAAGATGGGTTAATTTAGCATTCTGTCTGCATACGGCCAGGCAAACTGCCTGCGGTGTGTGCACATTCGTCATTCGTAACAACCCGAACGAGCTGTGCATGCCGAAACAGTCGAATAGCGGTTTTCAAGTGAAGACGAGACAGGATGTTTCGTCGCGGCAATAACCGGCTGTACGGACATGGCCTCAATCAATACCAAACGAACACAACATAGTGCGGGACGCTACAACGCCATCGAGCGTGCTGGGGTGTTACGCGCTGAAGCGTTGATGATTGTCGGTGCTGTGATGCTGTCCATTGCTGTTGTGGGTTGCCGCTCGCCGGATGCCTGGCGAGAAACGATTGCCAATGACACGACGGCGATCGACACAATCACTCAGAAGATCGATCGGCCGATGACCGAGGTCCACCCTGCGGCATGGTCTGAGGCCCCGGTTTCAGTGCGTCACCGCGAAGATTTCGCTGCGATTCAATACCGTGACATGCCGCTTGATGAAGTTCTACATATTGCGTTGCAAAATTCGGAAGTGCTGCGAGAACTCGGCGGAACCGTGCTGACAAATCCTGGCAGCATCTATTCTCGATTCACCGGTGGGCTGGCGGTCACGGATCCACGATTCAGTCAGGAAGCTGCGCTAAGTGCGTTTGATGCTCAGCTACGGGGAACAGCCTACTTCAACAGAAACGACCAGCTGTATAACAACCCATTCTTTGCGGGCGGTACAAACGCATTCCAGCAGGACCTGCACGAGTACTCGTTGGAACTTTCCAAGTATACTGCGACAGGATCACGCATGTCGCTGCGATCGTCATCCATTTTCAACGGCAACAACGCACCGGGTAATATTTTCACCAGTGCATGGGACGCACTGTTGGAAGGCGAAATTCGCCAGCCGTTGCTGCAGGGCGCCGGAGTGCAGTTTAATCGCATTGCCGGCCCGGGAAGTTCACCCGGAGTTTATAACGGAGTGTTGCTGGCCAAAGTCAATTCAGACATGACTCAGACGGACTTCGAAACAGCCGTTCGTGACTACGTAAATGATGTTACCAACGCGTATTGGGATCTCTATTACGCTTACCGAGACCTTGATGCCCGCAGTCAGGCGATGAAACGATCGCTTGAGGCCTGGAACAGAATCGAAGCTCGACGAAAACAGGGGCTTGAATCCGGAGCTGCGGAAGCCTTGGCTCGCGAGCAATACTATCGCTTTAAGTCAGAAGTTGACGAAGCTCTTTCGGGACGAATCACTCTGGGAACCCGCACAGGAAACGGCAGCACAGGAGGAACGCTGGAAGCTGCCGGTGGCGTCCAGACAACAGAACGACGACTGCGGCTGATCACTGGAATGAAAATTACCGACGGTGAAATGATTCGTCCTGCTGACGAACCGACAGAAGCGGACATCGCTTTCGACTGGGACATCATTCAGCATGACGCAATGCAGATGCGTCCGGAACTACGCAAGCAGCAAATGGCTATCCGGAAGCGCGAAATGGAAGCCCTCGCCGCCAAAAACTTTTTGAATCCTCGCCTGGACGCGGTTGGTCGCTATCGTTTCCGAGGTTTTGGCGACCAGCTGATTCGCAGCGGGAATAACGCGAGCGTGCCCACATCGGCTGTGCGAAACCTGATGGGCGGAGATCAGCAGGAATGGTTCCTAGGTCTGGAATACGAAGTTCCGCTAGGATACCGCAAAGGGAATCTGGCTGTTCGAAACGCTGAAATCATGTTGTGTCGAGAACGCATTATTCACCGCGAACAGCAGCGAGAGGTCATTCACAACCTCAGTAATGCCGTCACCGATGCAGCTCGAGCCTTCGAAGCGTGCCAGAACAATATCAATCGCCTGATTGCCGCGCGAGAAGTTCTCACCGCTTACGAAACTCAGGACGAGAACGACATGGACATTGATGTCGACCACCTGTTGGATGCTCAACGCAAACTGGTCGAAGCCGAACTGCGCTACTTCCGGTCACGCACCGAATACGCAGTAGCTCTTAAGAACGTGCACCTTGAAAAAGGTTCGCTGCTTCAATACCACAACCTGCACGTGTTTGATGGCCACACAACTTCGTCGTTCCATGCCTCCTCAGATGCCGATCAACAGTCGGAGCGAATTGCGGCTGACAGGCTGACAGATGAGGCTTCGATGAACGTTGGCAATCCTGAACAGGTGGCAAGTCCACTGTTTGGTGACTCGCTGGATCCAATATTGGAAGACGTCACTCGCCTGTAAACCGCGTTTGCAGAGTCGTGATGGCTTCCGTTTGTCTCGCGGCAACCTGATATTCCTGAACGCCAGGCAGGTCCAGAGAAGATTGACGGAAGCAAACTGCACCGCGGCTATTCCCGTGACCATCACCCAGCATCAGCGCTCTGTTTCCGCAGCCGGAGGAGCGAGGTTTTTTATCCAGCACCGGTGCAAGCTGGTTAGGTCCACCCTGGTACGTGATCCTCGTGACTTAAAATTCTGACGATTCGTAGTGCTGCGGTGGTGTGAAATGTTGATTCAACACTTTCACTCAGGGAGACCGCAGAAATGGTTACAAAGCGTAAAACCTGTACGCAGCGAAAGCGAAGTCGATTGCAGAAGTTCAGAAAAGCGGTGCTCGGCAGACCTCAGGGCGTTATTCAGGCGCGCGTTCAGGCC
>JBDNFN010000409.1:0-5148 GCA_041689795.1 Fuerstiella sp.
AATGGAATCTGGTGTGCCTGACGCACAACTTGCTGAAGTTATTCAGAAGCGGTGCGCTGACAACCAGTTGAAAGTGTTCGGCCGGAGCGATCTGGGCCGAAATCGCTCGGGAATGATTCGTCCGCAGCTGCGTTGTCGCCCGCTTTTCCACGCTCGCGTGCGATGTCGCTCACCGGGAGCGGTCAAACCCAAAATCTGAAACTTTCAGCACCGCTATGCAAACTGCGGGAATTTAATTTCCGGACAAGCTGCTAGTCAGGAAAATGTTCATTTGTGTGAGGCGAATCGGTATTGCGAAATTTCTCACCAACACGGTTACTCAAAGTGTTCGTGTTATCTGTCTGTCGTTTGCCTCCCAATTTTTGCGGCGTCTGATTGCCGAACGCAATGCGCCAATTTATGGCATCACTTATCAACGGATGGCAGATTGACCGCTGACAGAGGCTTAACGCAGCGGAAACCAACATGGTTACTTCCGGTGCTAACTTCGCCTTTGCCACGAGCGCCGACCATGTAGCGAGTGCAATACAGGTCGGTGCAAAGGAACGATCCCCCTCGGTGAACACGTTTCAATTGTGTGGGTTCCGCTGGGTCAAATGGAACATCCGGGCCCTGGGGATTCTTCGCCACGCCACCGGCGGTCGCCAGCGTCTGATAGTAATCGTGACGATACCAGTCACACGTCCATTCCCAGACATTGCCAGCCACGTCATATAGTCCGTAGGCGTTCGCAGCATACTGAGCAACCGGCGCAATGCCCTTGAACCCGTCGAGTCCTGTATCACCACCTTCAACGGGAAATTGGCCCTGATAAATATTGGCTTGAAATTCTCCGTCCGGTTGCAGTTGGTTTCCCCATGCATACAGTTGACCTGGTCTGCCGCCACGCGCTGCAAATTCCCATTCTGCTTCCGTTGGAAGACGCTTGCCAGCCCACTTTGCATAGGCTTCCGCATCTGCGTAGGCGATCTGCACAACGGGGTATGTTTCGCGGCCGGTAATGTCGCTTTTCTCGCCCAGCGGACGCCGCCAGTTGGCTCCGGGAAGATAAGCCCACCATTGCAGATGTTGATTTAGCGGCACCTGTGTTTGTGTCGCAGCGAATACTGTAGCACCAGCAATCAGGTTTTCAGGAGGTGCCCCCGGAAATTCTTCGGCTGTCGGTTTTCTTTCGGCTACAGTCACGTAACCAGTGGCGTCAGCAAATTTCGCGAACTGTTCATTAGTCACTTCCGTTGCGTCCATCCAGAACGGATCAACATAGACTCGATGAACGGGTACGGCGTCGCGAAATAATCCTGGCAGGCTGCAAATCGACTCGGACTTCAAATCGCTACCCATGGAAAATTCGCCACCGGGAATCAACACCATTCCTTCTTGACTCTCACCGGCGTTGGTCACCTCGTTCTGCACTGTCTTCGCGAACAACGCTTCGTTGACGCTGTATTCCGCGTCGACTTTTTCTGAATCTAACTTTTCCGCCAAGTCCGCTGCATTAGCTTTTCCGATCCTCGTTTTGGGAGTTGGGGTAGTCTTCGGCGATGTAACCAACATCAACAGAATGGCCATGCTGCCGCAAAGTGTGGCCAATGCCACTCCCCAGCGCAAAGCATTAGACGCTTGAGGTGCAGTGAAGGCTGTGCCCTTTTTTTTGGGTTGGTTCATGGCTATGGCTAGTTCCAGCAATCAGCGGTTTTTGGCGGTTCTGCAGCCGGTTCGTGGCATATGAACAGGTCAGCTCAACGAAACTGTTTTGAATAATAAAGTAGCTCGAACCTGTGTTTGTATCGAGCCGCGTGCGGCAACGTCTTGAAATTCCGACAGTTCGACCGCGGATTTTAGTGTTGCAGGTTGTCGCACGGTTTGAAGTGCGTCAAGTCTGCCACAGACATTGCCGCAGTAAAATTCGGCTACCAGGTTTTCGACGACCGTTCAGAAAGAAGCAGCCGTCCGAAAAACGCTCCGGCGAACTTCTTAATACAAGCACGAAGGGCAAGCGAGTAAATTTCGCAATGCCTGGATTCACTCGCGCCGCGCGCTTGTGATGTTGCGGTTTCAGGACTGCCTCGAAAACCGGTCCCGCGAACTTCTTAATACAGGCACGACTCGCGAGCAAGAAAAATTCACACTGGTTCGATTCACTTCCTTGCCGAGTGTGCTTTTGAATTTTCGATCTTAGCACCGCGTGAGGCAATCATAGCGGCATAAGGTGTTCAGATCTGGAACGATATTTCATGGCGTATCCTTCTGCGCCATTGCCTGTTGGTAGAAGAATTTTGCTTTTAGAAAATCGGCCTCGTCGTCCGCGGGGAATGCACTGGCTGACGTGGCGAAAAGCCAAATCCGCGAGCATCAGCCTTTAGCCGTATCAACTGTTCAAGGTCGATCGTGACACGTGCAGTCATAAGCAATTGGCTGTCCTGTTTCGATTATCGAATTTCACGAGACACGTTAAACATACTCACACCTTTGGGCGGTTCGATTCCACACAAATTAAACAGACACAACCGCCTTCAGCAAAGCTTCGCTGACTTCGCTGCGAGTTTTTCCGGTCGCTTCAGCTTCGTAACTTAGATGAATGCAATGCGCCAGACAGGTGCGACGGCGCGAATGTTATCGGGTGAAATGAAGTCCTGGCCATGCAGCCACGCGTGAGCTAGAGCGGCCGCATCAAGGGCGATTGTTGCTCGAGGGCTGGCACAAGGACGAATCCATTTACCAGATCACCGCCGTAGCGGTGTGGCTCTCGTGTTCCGATCAACAAGTCGACAATATAACGTTCAGACGCTTTTGCAACGTGAATTGCATTCACTTCCTTGCGAGCTGCAAAGATAACTTCCTGTGATATTCGATCGACGGCTTCGGCCGACTTTCCAGACCTTTCGCCTCGCACCAAACGCAGGCTCGCTGCTTTATTTTCAGCCGCCGGATACGGAACGTTTACAGAAAAGAAAAAACGGTCCATCTGAGCTTTCGGCAAAGGATATGTGCCTGCCTGTTCAATGGGGTTTTGTGTCGCCAGCACCAGAAATATCGCGGCAATTTATGCGTTGTTCCTGCAACAGTCACCTGGCGTTCTTCCATCGCTTCCGGCAATGCTGCCTGAACTTTTGCGGGAGCACGATTTATTTCGTCAGCCAGTACCGGATTGCCGAATATCGGCCCCGGCTGAAATTCAAAGCTGCCATTGTGTTCATGATGAATTTCTGAACATGGCACATCAGACGGCAGCAGGTCTGGCGTAAACTGCACTCGGCGAAAATCACTTTCGACAAGCTACCAAGCGTCTTAATCGCACGCGTCTTGGCGACTCCGGGCAATCCTTCCATCAGCACGTGACCGTCTGCCAGAAACGCAATCAATAAACGTTCAATAACAGTTTCCTGGCGGATCACCGCAGCATTCATTGCTATTGAAATATTTTGAAACGCTTCACGAGGAGTCACTGTACATTTCATGCACTAAAGGTGTCCGCAGGAACAGGCTTCGCCATTCTTTCGAAGGTATCGGTGTTCTGCAATCAGAGAGTTCTGATTCTGCAACCGGGTGTTTTATGTGAACGCCACGGGTCAACTGTTAGCAATTTTCAGGCCGGCCGCCGATCGCCTGAAGTTAGTCCGTGTAAGCTACTTGTCCGTGCCGCCGTTCGCGTTAAGGGGCTTATCTTTTTCACCGATTCTACAGAGATTACCGCACAGCGTCTGAGGCTTCTGGGCAGGCGATGGGTCTGATGCACTGGGATAGGTTAGACCACAATGCAGCGCCATGTCGAAATTGCCGTGCCACTGCTGGAACGTTTCAATGAGTGGAAGGCTTCGATAAGAGAAGTGAAACTTCCAACGTACCGTTAGCGAGTATTGCTGTTCGTTACAAATCCTCGGCCAGTGTTTGTATTGCTGACGAGTCCAGCAGCCATCAACAACGTCTACGGATTAGCGGCAGCCAATCGCAGAGCCAAAGTGCGAGGTTTCCCTGCCGTTCGGCAACTGCTGACACAAGGCGAATGTGAACGCCCGGCGTTATGCTTTTCATTTAGACGCACGTCCAGTATTTTCTGGCAGGATGGTGTCGTATTGTCGGTTTGCAATATCGCCATTGCGGATGGTGAGTGCAGTTGTTGTGCGACGCAAAATATATCGCGTCTGTTTTTACATGACGTACCTGATCCAGCTTTGTGTGCGGATCAGGAACATGACAGGGATGCCGGCAATCTGTAGATCTTCTGTGTAAATGGCGACTTCAGCCTGTGAACCGCCGGGCAATCTTAAGTCGTTGCCTTCATCCAGTTTGATGCGGACGGCGAACATTGTTGGTTGCTGGCTGCCTAATTCTGATGGCAGCACTCCTGATGCTGTTAGTTGACCCGCTCCTGAAACATCAATCACGTTCAGCACGCGACCGGTAAAGATTTTTCCTGGGTAACCGTGCAGTGCGACTTCTGTGTATTGTCCAGGTTTGATTCGAAGGTAATTCTTCTGGTTAAAGGCAGCTACGACGACGCCACGATTCTGCTCGCTGGTGTCAAGTATGAAACTCATGACAGCAGCGCCACCTGCGCCGCCTACCATCATGCCTTTTCGTAACTGCAGGTTGGTGACAAAGCCATCACCCGGCGCCGTAACGACTGTCTGTTGCTGATCGTATTTAGCATCGGCCAGTTGCGTTTCCGTTTGGGCGATTCTTGTTTTCGCAAGATCGACGGAAAGTTCTGCCTGAACAAGGCTGGCATCTGCCTGTGCGGTGGTGGCACTTGCCTCAGCATATCGATTGTTGGATGTATCCAAATCCTGCTGGCTGGCTGATTTAGCAGCAAACAGTTTTTCCAGTCGATCGCGATCTCGAGTTGCAAATTTAAAATTAGCGGTTGCTCGATCCAGTGTCGCTTTGGCGAGATCAATAGAAGCTTCTGCAACAGCTTGACTTTGTTCGGCTTCTTTCAGACTCGCTTCAAGTCGAGCAACGGCATTGTCGTATGGCACAGGATCGACGGTGAAGAGTATTTCGCCCTGTTTGATTGGTGTGTTCGGCGTTGCAATAACTTCTAAAACGCGGCCTGCCTGTCGCAGTTGAGGCACGATGGGGACAGTTCCCTGGAACACTCGAGCGTTAGATGTGAATGGATGAAAGTACTGAGCACAGAACAGCAAC
>JBDNFN010000410.1:0-3705 GCA_041689795.1 Fuerstiella sp.
TCTGCTTCTTTCGCGTGCGCTCCAGAAGCAGAAAACTGCCCCACACCTGCGGTCAGCCGTAACCCAAACTGACTCTCATAACCGTGGTACTGAGAACTGGGGCACGCCAGTAGACCTCAGCAGATACCTTGCCTGCGGCAAGCATTGACTCACCTTCGGCTAAAGCCTTCACAACTTGCTCTGGGCTGCGACGCTTTCGTTTCGTAGTGCTCATTAAAATCTCCGCGCCCGGAATTGGGCTCTGAAGACTCTCATTCTAACTGGTACCGAATTCGGGGAGCACGCCAAGCCGTCAAAACATTTTTGCCAAGGTCGACGCCAGGAACGCAACCCGTCGCAGCAAAACAAACAAATGCTGATATGAAGCTGTAAACCTAACAGCGCACGAATGGACTATAATTCATTCGGTATGCGTGGGACATCTTTATCAGGCCTCGTATAAATGTAAGTGCGGGGAAATGGGTGGTGACTGGATGCTTGCGGATGGGATAGGCGGTGTGTCCGTCGCCGTGGTGAACAATTGCGTAGACGTCTGTGTAGCGACGGACACGTGCACCGGAGATGTTACTCATGAGCTAATGCAACTTCTTCTCGGTACTTTGGTTGGTTACTGAACAGACTCGAATGTCTATAAGTGATTGTTCGTTTAAAAAATCACTGAGTTTCTTCAGGATGAAAAGTTGCCAGGAAACTTTTTTCGCCGTTCGCAAACTCAAATTTGGTTGCGTCTATGCCGAGGTTCCGGCTTCGGTCGGGGCCACACAGCCGAGGCGTTTGCCGTTTCAAGCTATGTTTGATTCGAGGTGGCCAGATCGCGTGGAAAAGCGGAAGCTTTCAGGTACTCGTTCCCAAGCCTGAGCTTGGGAACGAGTTTGAAATGGCATTTATATCGTGACACCTAGATAAAGCGAGCACGAATGGATTTGTTAACCAGTGATGTGTTAGCTGGTCTTGCTTTTCTTTTCCTGTTTCTGTTTGCGTTTTTCTTTAAGGCTCAGGACGGCTTTCGATTTCTGTTCTCGATTGCCCTTGTCTTTGCTTCCTTTTTCGGCCATTGCTGTATCTCCTTGGTTAATGACAAAAGTGACTGAACTTGATGGAGCTTTGATCACCGCGATGGAAAGTTCACGACTGGAAACCTGCGTTGCGGCTATGTCGCCATCGCTAAAAATGAGCGGCCTAAAACTGGCCACGCGTTTGAGTTTCCGTGACAATTTCCGCAGTAGTCAGCGAGAGGTTTAGCCGGCCAGTTTTGCATCGCGAACGCGTCACCTGAATTTCTGGTCCGACATCAGCCAGCCATGAATTCTGGTAGCGGGCGTCTGGTTCGAGTGCTGAAATCATTGCATTCTCCAGTGTTGCAGTTACAATACTTGCACGTCCACAATTTGCAACTGCACTTCGCGGACCAAATCGGGGATTGTAAAAATGGCATGCATTAGTATTTCTCGGCAGGACTTTCTGAATGACCCTTTGGGGAAGACATTTGCTGACGTGCTAAACGATGCGGAACAGCCCTTTGACCGCGTTCTGGAATTCTTCAACAGCGTTGATCGGCAGCGACGAATGGAAGAATCCGAACTACATCACGATCGCTCACCGTTGGCGGGAGTGGTTCGTGAGCTCGAATCGGATCCTAAGATTGATCGTTTTTTGACAGGTGTGCACGCACGTCGCAGCACGCGGCTGCGCCAGGCAACGGGTGTCTTAGTACGAATAATAATGGAGCAGCGTGGTTGGCAGAAGACCGGCCGCAAAGGTTCGTTAGGAGTCCGGGCGACAGGTGTGAAACGAACGGCCGCTCATAACACTGGAGGGCTTGCGTTCTGGTTTGTCCGTGCCGAGCGTTATAAGCTCAGTGAAGGCATGCCTTACCGATCTGTTCGTCAACGCTGCGAACAATTTGAATTGGCTCGATCAGAAGAAACGCCCGTCACTTAGACCAACATCGCCACGTTCTTGGTGGATGTAGGCTCGCAGCGCACGCGAGTGAGTTGTCTGTGTTCCAGTAAGATTGCTTGCGTCGCTAGCTTGCACTACCTCACTTTAAAAAGAGTGGCGCTGTTGAATTAGATGTTGCAGGTATTTCTATGATCAGCGGTTTACTGCTGACAACACCGTTTTTGGATCAGTTGTTTCCAGATCAATAGTGCTTGAGCCAGCAAAGAAAGCGTGTCCTTCATGACAACTAGAAAGCCACAGCCTTTGTACGACAGACGCAAACCGGAACGATGTCCCGTGTGTAATGAAACCAGTTATTCGCTGGCTGGAATTCATCCTCAGTGCGCTGTTCGCCAAGCGGACGAAGTGCGGATGAACCGGCTAAAGCTTGCTCGTGTGCCGCAGATCGAACAGAGCGTATGGCAGAAAAACTGCCCTAGGTGTCAACTGCTCCGGCACGCTCGAAAGGCCGTTTGTGAATGCGGACATACATTCAGCAAGACCGAAAAGAATAATGCCATGGAAGGCAAATCCACTTGATCATTCGAATCGCTGTGATTGCTGCAGTTATTATTGCTGTTCTGGTGCTAATAGTCATCAGTCGCTACTTCTTTTTGTGGCTGCAGGCTTTGCTGACAGGGACACGCATTCGCCTGTTGTCTCTGATATCCATGTCGTTGCGCAAAGTCGATCCCAGCGTGATTGTGCAGTGCAAGGTGATGGCAGTTCAAGCAGGCCTTGATGATTTTTCGACCGAAGAACTTGAAGCGTTGTACCTTGCAGGAGGAAACGTTGAACGTGTAACGCTGGCTTTGATTGTGGCTCATCGAGCAGGAATTGAACTGAACTGGACGACAGCATCCGCCGTTGATCTGGCTGGCCGAGATATTCTCGAAGCCGTGCAGATGAGCGTAAACCCGAAGGTCATTGACTGTCCCGATCCCAATGCCGGGCGTGGCACAACCTTGGACGGTGTTGCTCGCGACGGAATTCAGTTGAAGGTGCGAGTGCGCGTAACAGTGCGGACAAATCTGCAGCAACTGGTTGGCGGTGCAACAGAATCCACAGTGATTGCCCGAGTTGGCCAGGGAATTATTTCCTCCATTGGGTCGTGTGAAAGCTATCGTGACGCACTGGCTGATCCGTTGCTGATTACTCGGCAGGTGATTCAGATGGGGCTGGATTCGCACACGGCTTATGCCATTGTGTCGATCGATATTGCCGACATTGACGTGGGGGCAAACATTGGAGCTCGATTGCAAAGCGATCAGGCCAATGCCGATATCCGCATTGCTCGAGCACACGCAGAAGAACGCCGGTCGATGGCTGTTGCTCGCGAACAGGAAATGGTGGCACTGACCAGAGAATACGAAGCGGAAGTCGTACTGGCCGAAGCCGAAATTCCAAGGATGATGTCAGAATCGTATCGACGAGGCCAACTGCGTGCCAATGCGACAACTAATGCGGATGGAACTTTTCATCCGGGAAGCAGTCAACGCGGAGCCGGTTGCATGACGTCGGCGGGGCGAGCTCACGCGATCACTCCCAAACGCCCGCATACTAATTAATAGTGCGGTTTGGAGAAACGGGCTCGGTACGCGTTGTTCTGTGCTAAAACGCGGTCTTGACATCGCAAATTTACAAACACGCGGCGCCAGCACGTGGACACAATCATTGCGGGACTCACTCACTCACTCATGAAGTTCCGTAGATTTAGTGGGCGCGGGTTAAGGTTATTTGAGACAGGCATTTTGTCTCGGAAAA
>JBDNFN010000411.1:0-4359 GCA_041689795.1 Fuerstiella sp.
AGCGGAGAGATCCTTGCGTACCTTGCTGACAGACAGGCCCCTGATTGGCAATTCCTTTTGCCTGTGGAGTAAACTGAGGGATCTGCGCAGAGATCTTGCCCGCTGCGTTTACGAAAACGAAGATCAAGTTGCCCTACTTTTTCAGGCCATAAAGCGAAGGCCGGGAATTGCTGGACTTTCTTCAATCTTTCTTGACCTTCGGCTTGGCTGACGGTGCCGGAAAGATCTACCGCCGCCGTCTCCTGCGGCGGCGAAAAACAAGTAGGTAAAAAGAGTAGAGTCAGGGAAGTCAAAAACAATGCTCGACGTGTCATATTTGGTTCCGTGAGTGAGGGTTGTGCCGGAACCTTTGTTTCGTGAAGTGGACTATCCTGTCAATTAACGGTTCCTTTCTTTCCTTTACCCTTTTCCATTTATCAATGACGCCGAATCGGCCCGGATGCATTTTGAGTCTGCCAATGCGTTGACGCCGGAAACCCCCGCGATATTATTTAGACTTGGTACTGCCGCACCTATTCTGGGTGACAGGGAAAAAGCAGCAGCATGTTTACGGACGTGCCTCAGGATTCAATCCACTCATGGCCGAGCCAAACAACGCCTCGCCGGGATGGGGTTGTCATGTTGAGCAAGATGTGATTGGAATCGAATTCATGAAAGTTCGTAAAAACAATCGCATTGAACTAGTCCTGTTAAGTCCGTTGTTTTAATAAAAAGGTCCATTGCGATAAAAACTGCTGCAAGTGTCATTCTTACTTTACTTTGTACCATGGCTCAAATTGGTTGTGGAGGAACAGGTTCCGGAGACGCGCCGCCTCCCCAAACAGGAGCTGACACCCAAAACGCAACAGAGGAAGATCCCAATGCCGGAGTTGCCTTTGATCAGGATCTGATGCAAAAAGGCATGAACTCAAAATAACAGCTGCGATGTTGTTAGATGAACATCTTGCGATCTCCTTAAACGACAACGCCAGAGAATGAAACCTTTGGCGTTTTTGTTTGTTGCTGGCCACATCCTCAAATGTACATTTTTCGCAATTCTTACGTCGTCATTTCCACAATTATTGTCGCGGGACTGTTTGCATGGTGGTCGATGGCGAGTCCGACAATTGATGAACTTGTGGTGCAGACGCAAGAGGCGATCGATCAACACGACGAGAAACGCGTCGTCAGGCTGACGAACAGGATTCTCGAACTGGACGCAACTCATCCAGAGGGGCTTCTGTTGTCCGCCGTTGTTGCGGCAGAACTCGAAGATTTTGAAGCAGCAATCGCATTTTGTGAACGTGTCTTGCCCGACGATGGGGAAGCATTCCGAGATGCGCAAATCATGGCCGGAAATATCTCGCTGGAGCGGCTTGGGAAAGTCTCTCAGGCAGAGGCACACTTTCGCGAAGTCCTTTCCAGTGATCCCGACAATCTGGTTGCCAACGAGCGAATGGTGCATGTGTTGAGTCTCCAGGCGAGGTCGTGGGAATTGATTCCGCACCAAATTCGCGTGTTGCGCCAGTCATCACAATCGGCTCCGAAGGTTCAATTGCTGATGCGAGGTGAACTTGCCTATCCGGACGAATCTTACGTCCGACAACTCCGGTCTTCCGATCCTGATTGCGCGGGCCTGGCATTGGCGAAGGCACATATCGAGTTCCTGTCGAAACGCTACGAGGAGGCTAAGCGTTCGTGCCGGGTCGCGATTAAGTTGCAGCCAGATTTTCCGGAAGCACACGCACGTTTAGGGAGAATCCTATTGCAGATTGGCACTAACGAAGAGCTAATCAAATGGTACGTGGCCTTGCCCGCTTCGGCGTGGCAACACCCGCAGGTACTCAACACGGCCGGACAACTCGCGCTGCGACATCGAGCCTTGCATCAGGCAGCGCGAAGTTTCTGGGAGTCACTTCGTATTGATCCCAATTCAGTCAGTTCGAATTTTCAATTGGGCCAATGTTTGATTCGGCTCGGTCGCCTGCCAGATGCTCAGGTGTTTCTGCTTCGCTCGGCGAGCCTGGAACAATATGAAAAACAACTCGACTCGAACGCCGAATTGAATGGATCGGCTCACTCTGATTCGCCGCATTCGTTTAACGACTTTCTCCTGAGTGCGTTGCAGGCAAAAGAAACTGCTGAATCATTGGGACTAGTATGGGAAGCCTACGCGTGGTCGCTCATTGCTGCTCAGGCCCCGATCTCACCGGCATGGGCGCGACCTTCTCTCAAGGCTTTGAGGGAAAGACTCTCAAACATCCCGCTGCAGCGAACAGATCCTGAATTCAATCCGGCACTGACGATCGATCTGAGTGAGTTCCCACATCCATTGTCATTGGAGACGCTCTCACTGACTGCAACTGAAGAGGCAAGTACTGATTCTGCGGTGTCGGTCCGCATTTCTTTTATTGACGACGCATCGACCGCCGGCCTTTCTTTTCGATATGACAACGGCATGATAACGCCGCGTGTCGCTCAGATTCGCCCCTATGATTTTACGGGCGGCGGCGTGGCAGTCATTGATGCGAATATGGATGGATGTCCTGACATTTTCTTCACACAAGGCTCGCGGACTCTGCCCGGAACAAGCGAATCACCAACTGCTGATTTACGGGACCGCCTGTATCTTAATCAGCAAGGGCAAGAATATTCAGACGTCACCGACTTCGCGATTCCTTTCGAAGCTGACTACAGCCAGGGCGTAAGCGTCGGCGATTTCAACAACGACGGATTCGCTGATCTGTTGATCGCGAACGTGGGACAAAATCGCTTGCTACAGAACAATGGTGACGGAACATTTGCGGACGTAAGTTCGGCAATGAACGGGGCCGGAGATGAATGGACAACAAGTTGCCTGATTTGCGATCTGAATCAAGATGGCCTTCCGGATCTGTATTTCGTGAATTATCTCGCGGGGGAAGCTTTGACCAGAATTTGCAGTGACGATGAACGGCGTTTTGGTCGCTGCTCGCCCCGCGATTTTTCAGCCGCTCAGGATCAGATACTTTTGAATGAAGGCCATGGATTGTTTCGAGATGTCACCGCTGATTCCGGAATTCAAATTCCAAAGGGAAAAGGACTGGGTGTTGTTGCTGGCGACTTTAACGGTGACCGCAAAATTGATCTGTTTGTTGCCAACGATGGCGCACCAAATTTCTTCTTCGAGAATGTTGCGGAATCGACGTCCTCTGACTCGCAGTTTAAAGAGTCGGCAATGGTTCGAGGCCTTGCCGTTAACGCTGATGGGCAGCCTGAAGCGTGTATGGGGATCGTGCTGGAAGACCTTGATCAGGATGGTCACCTGGATTTGTTTGTCGCGAATTTTATGGACGAAACGAACACGTTGTATCGCAGCCTGGGAAATGTAGCGATGTTTGTGGATGCAACCAACAGTTTGGGGCTTGCCGTCCCCAGCCTTCGAATGCTTGCGTTTGGAGCACAGTCTATTGACGCGGATTTAGATGGACGTCCGGATCTTGTTGTGACCAACGGTCATGTCGACAGCTATTCGGAAAAGCAAGTGCCTTATCGCATGCCTGCTCAGTTCTTCAGGAACATCGACGGACTTCGATTTCGCGAGGTTGAATCCAAAACACTGGGAGAATTTTTCAAGGGAGTCCATCTTGGACGCAGTATGGCCAGACTGGACTGGAACCTGGATCACGCGGAGGACGTTGTGATCTCGCATCTGGATGAGCCTGTCGCATTGCTCACAAATACAACATCTGATCGCGGCCACTTTCTGGCGGTTCGACTTGTCGGAACTGTGAACGCGCGGGATGCAGCCGGCTGCGTTGTGACTTTGAAGACACCGCGAATGAATATCGTGCGGCAACTCACGATGGGTGATGGCTATCAGGCAAGCAACGAACGTCAACTCGTCTTTGGTCTTGGGGCGGAATCGACGATTGACGAAGTCAGCTTCCAGTGGATTTCGGGTGACACCAACACAATCACCGATGTCGCCATAGGCACCTGCGGCCTTGTTGTTGAAGGACGCAACGTCCTGTACTCATTGCCTCGCTGAGCGTACGCTGCGAAAGTGGACGGCGAAATCAGGGACGGTTCATTTAATTGAGAATCGTGATCGGCGAACGGCACGCGAATGGTGTTTTTTCTCCATTGGGCCCAGCAAACATTCGAACTCGCGGAATGATCGCTGCCATCACAGATTGATCACCTGGGACCGGAACGGCACTGCCGTTAATTTTTGCCGGGATCTGCGCAGCGTGAGGGCTCGCGTTGACCGCGACAAGAATTTGTTGTGATGGGGCCGCGTTGAAAGAAATCGGAATGTTGGCTGAACGTCCTGATCGCTAAACTTCTCGGCGGCTGGACCTTTCCTGAATCTGTCTGCGTAGAAACAATTGACCAGGG
>JBDNFN010000412.1:0-5197 GCA_041689795.1 Fuerstiella sp.
AATTGGGGGGGGGGGGAGCTCAATGGCTGGCCTGCGTTACCCTTCGAACGGACGCTCAAGACAGACCGGTTACCCGATCCGCCCCTCCGTGGAAGGCCGAAGTAGTTGGCTAAACTTGCCTCGTAAGACGCTTTCATTCTCTATTCAAAACCGGTTTTATCCCGGCACACCCTGACCCCTTTGATGCTCCCTTGGTTTTCCGGCAGCTTGGTTGGCAATATTTTGTCCTTTCCAAAGACAAGGCTTCGATGGATTTCATCTGAGACCGGCTTCATCGACATCCCTGGCCATGAAGCCGTTCACTTTGGTGTCAACAAACGAGAACTGATCAACATCTTTGCCAAAGACGTTGGGGAACTGTCGCCGTGGTGGCAAGAACGATTCGTTTCGCAAAACGTGCCGCCCGATGGAGGCGTTTGCCCAGAGCTGACGGCGGCGCAAATGGAATGTCGCCCGGCGCAAACAACCGCAGCGGAAACGAAGCTCGCTGAGGCTGCGGAAAACTGGACCAAGCGGTAATTGCCTGTTTCGGTCACCCGCTATTCTTTTTTGACAGATTTCGGCCTGGCCCGGATGCGTCGCGGCCCAAAGGGACAGCCGCTCGCTGACAGGGCTGGAACTGCGCGTTACCTGCATCCCGAAGTATTTAAGGAATGTCGGGACGAACGCAGTGATATCTATTCACTAGGCGTAACGCTTCATGAACTGACAACCGGTCAAAACTGTGGGGTGAAATAGACTACGAAACCATCAAGAAAATCCGGCCGTAGCTTTGCGTTCCACCGGTTAACGAACAGTGTCGAAATATCCCTAAAAGTCTTGCCCCCTGTATTGACCGAACGTGCCAGAACGATCCCGATCTTCGTCACCAGGATGCACGCAGCCTGGAACTTGAATTTCGCAATATTGTACTCGAATTAGAATCAGCCCAATCAGCTTTATGGTGTGGCCCCACTGATTCAGAAATGCAATCCCTGCTTTGCAGTTCGAACCATATGCTGACCGCGGATGTCTGGTTTGGTGATGCATAGCTGCGTTGCGGATTATTGAGCGAATTACAGCGATCCTCATTTCCCGTTGAGGTTTTCCCTTTCGGCCACCCGGCCAGTTCAGGTTTCGGCCGCCGCGCGAAGAAAATGAAATCTGCAACACAGCCATTGCGCTCCTCTGTGCAGAAGGCGCCACCCGTGGCGCCGCTGACGGCGATCAGCCGATTGAGGCCATCCCAAATTTGCTACGACGGCGTCTGTGACATCCCGAACAGCCTCTCTGCCCAAACCAATTCGCGCTGAGCCAGAGTGCCGGCACTAATATCCGAAGATTGGTCTGCCGTGATGGTCAACCATTGGTTGACCTTGGCTACTTAAAAACGGCCATATGACTAGACCGACAATGTTGAAGTGGGAAGCCTGCGTAAAGTGTCCGCCTCATCCGGCTTCTAACGGCTGTGCTGGCTTGGTTTTGGTGGTCTGTGCAGTTCGGTTGTGCCGAATTTCCGAACTGAGAGGGTCTCACAGAGCACAATCAATCTATGGCTCCCAAGGTTAAATGAGTAAGCACTCTGAAAAACAAAATCGGTGGCCGGCCGCGCACTCAAATTTTTCACGATTGACGACAAGGGCAACCACGAAGGTGCAATTGTTGCTGGCCGTTGTCGTGATTACGGCCAGTTACGACATATTCGCTGGTCGACGAGACCTTTCAGCAAGTGATAACTTGGCCATCGTTGTGGGCGTGTCAATCAAGCTTGGGCAACCAAACTTTTCTGGCAACGCAATAGCAGCACCCACGGCTCAAGCGGGAAATTCAGCAACGACACTCATCGCCGAAACACCCCGGCCTTCAGGCAAAACGAAAAACGCGAATCTGCAACTGATCGACCCGACGCTGGTAACAGCAGGCGGATCATCAACGATTCTGATTCAGCCACGTTTGGCAAGTTCTCACACACAGCGAGTGACTTATTCTGGTTCCCGCAAGCAGATGCAACAGGTTTCAGACGGTAGAATTCCGAACGTCACCTTGACCACCGAGGAAACTAACGAAAATCAACGTTCGGCACATGCAATCGGCATTCCAGCCAATCGGAGAACACGCGAAACGAATGTTGCAAAAACTCAGTCAAAGAGCGGTAGTGCGCAAAATCCCCATACGGGCCGCAGCATTGATGCAGTACCAATGCCGGCCATTGGTGCAGTGCAGCGTATCGACAGAAACGCCAACCTGATTCAATGTCCGGATTTTCGACAATCACCGAATCAGTTGTTGGGCACTGCTTATGCCACTCCTTTGATTCACTCACAGGAAACACGTCAGCACTCGCTAGTTCAGAATTCAACCACATTGCCGATCATGGTGGGACAGTCCCGCGATACCCTGAGCCGCCCTCTACAGACAGTGAACCCGGCTTCTGAATTAGAGCCCCGCAGCACGAATGGACCGATACAGCCGGTTCCCATGGTGCCAGGACCAATTTCAAACGGTGAACCGACCTTATCATCGCAGACAAACGGAACGGGCGATACGGCACCGCCACTGGGTTCTCCGATTCCACTGCAAGATTCTGGTGATCAGCCAGAATCATACGGCCGCAATCACTCGACAATTGAAGCGATTCCTCTGAAATTATCGCCATACTCAAAAACTCACGGCGAAATCCCTCCGCTTGGTATTCCACACGAGTTCGGGCATTCTGTGGCTAACGTTACACCGGGCACAAACTTCGGGCATTCTATTTTCAACAGATTTCCGGGAACTTCCGGATTTAGAGCGACTGTCGAAACTGATGCAGAACCGTGGATGGCCCCGTATAACGCGCGCGTTCTGGCGGCGGTAACCGGCAATCCAAACCAGCGAGTCTCTGCGGTACCGGCTGGCTATGGACCATGGTGGGACACGGCCGTCAAACATCCTGTCAACCAGTCGACCACAACGCTTGCGGTCGACGTTCGAACGCTACTGCAGGACGCCATGTTGTATTCGCCTCAGGTCACAGCAATCAAAACGGAACCGGAAGTTCAGTACCGTGTGATAACTCAGGAAGAAGCGAAGTTTGACTGGACCGCCTTTCTGGAAGCCACGTACGACAACCTGAACGATCCGGTTGGTAACGACTTGACGACCGGCAACGGACAGGATCGATTGCTGACTCAGAAGGTCGGATCATCTGGTGGTATTCGTCGTAAAAACATGCAGGGGGATGCTATTCGGCTTGCCCAAAATCTAGGTCACGAAAATCAGAATTCGCTTTTCTTCGTACCCAACAATCAGGGATCAGCCCGTCTGGAACTGAGCTATCGACAACCGTTGCTTGATGGTGCAGGTCGAACCTACAACGAAAGCGAAATGGTTCTGGCACGCATTCAGGCGAATGCATCGGAAGACGAAGTTGTTGATGCTCTGCAAAGTCATCTGATCAAAGTCACAGAGGCATATTGGACGTTGTATCGGGCTCGAGCTGAATTTTTTCAGCGACAGAAACTACTGGCCTCTGCTATCGGAGTGCTTGAGCGACTGGAAGACCGAAGTCAGGTTGACACAATTCCCCGACAGGTGCTGCGAGCCCGCGCGGCGGTAGCTCGCGCGCAGACTCGTACGCAACGTACGTTTGCCCGGGTCCAGGACTCAGAAGCACAGCTGCGATTGTTAGTGAATTCTCCGAGCATGTTAAGCGGCGGGCAAACAGAACTGATGCCCATGGAAGCTCCGGGAATGGTGACTGAAAATGCCGGACTGCAAAGTATTTTACAAACGGCTTTAGTCAACCGGCCGGACATTTCTGAAGCAATCCGCAAGATGCGTGCTGACGGTGTACGTCTGGGTGTCAGTCGCACAGAGTTACTGCCACGACTAGACTTGGTTGTGGAAACATACGTTGCCGATCTTGCTGGGAATTCAAACGTTGGTCGGGCCATTAGCGGCGAATTGCTGGACAATCGGCCAGGCTACACCATTGGTTTGGAATTTGAAGTGCCCGTCGGAAATCGCGCAGCCGTCGCCAAGCTGGAACAGCGTCAGTGGGAACTAAAGCGTTCTATCAATATCTTCCGGGCGACAGTCGAGAAGTCATTGACTGACGTTGAGATTGCCAATCGTGAAGTTCGGACAGCGTACTCGGAAATTTCAAGTCACTATCAATCGATGGAGGCCTCAGAAAACGAGTCACGCTATCTAAAAAACCGATTCGAAGTTCTACCGGCGTCCGAAGACTCTGCCATCCTGCTGCTGGAAGACCTGCTGGATTCATTTGAACGACTCGCTGACGAAGAATCGGCATTCGTTAAGGCACAGGTCGATCACGCCGTTGCTTTGGTGAAGCTGAAGAAAGAATTAGGAGTGCTGCTGAAATCACGCGATTCCCGACCGGATGTCGCAGACACTCAGAAAGAATGGATGCAGGGCCGCCTGGATTCAACGGTCCAAAGTCATATTGCAGCGTCAGCCCCGCTACGAACATCGACTTCCTTCACAGCCGATGTAGAAACAAACACTGGCAGTTTTGTCCCGATTTCTTCAGGTCACGAACCAAACTTCGGTTCCACCACAGATACCAGATCTTCCACTGAACCAGCTGAAATTCAGGGGCAAACGCGACCAACGCCAATGTTCCCTACCACGTGGGGCCGACTGCCCGATTCGTCGTTGCGGCCGACTCGACCGTAACCTGCTGTTGAGAATCAAAGATGTCTACGTTGAAAGAAACGACGTTCGGCAACATGCAACGAGTGACTGGTCAAGGCCACACGTTTGCTTCGATGATTTCGCACATTTGCGAACTGGCGAAAAAGCTCGGCAGCGACTGCGATGATGAACTACGTTCCGAAGCCGTAGGCCTTTGCGCTCAGTTTTCACGAAACGCCAATCAGGCCGCGCCGGAGATTCTTGTGGCTGGCACTGCTTTGGCCGTCGAAGCCCTGCGGCGAGCACACGGGATTCAACGGTATGACGTGCAGCTTCTGGCAGTGCTGAATCTGGCTCAGGGCCGCATCACGCAGATGCAGACCGGGGAAGGCAAAACATTCGTCGCAATTGCTACGGCCACTCATCTGGCACTGGCCGGTCGAGGCGTGGGGTGCGTTCATAGACGATTGCGCGAATAGAGAAGATGGGTTACTGTGGTGAATGGCGTTGTCCACGGGGATTTACGGGATTTTTGCAAGCGCTGCGATCGCCGCGTGGTAGATCCGCCTAGCCACCG
>JBDNFN010000413.1:0-4146 GCA_041689795.1 Fuerstiella sp.
AACTTCCTTGCAGACCTGGCGTTCTTGTTCGGAAAGCCGAACGATATACTTTTTGTTCATTGGAACCTCCTTGTTACAAGAAGTTTCCCATCAAAACGCTGTTCGCACCAACCCCAGTTCTTAGGCTTGGAGACGCACTAGCCAGTCGCTGCAGCCAGCAGAATAAAGACTGCTCTGGGAAATCTGCCCGGCGAACTTGTGCAGCCATATTTAGACTCTGAAGTTTCACCAGAATTTACTCATGTTAGAAATGCTCGGGCTGGTGGAAACATGAGGACGCTGCTCATCGCATCTGCGATCACACAGCACCTGTTATGTCGCAGCTTTGTGCGTTTGAAGAGGCGATTCACGTCACACTGTCGAACAACGACAGTTCCGGCAGATTACTGCATTAGAAGTCTTGTATTTGTCGAGACCACTATTGCTCAATTGGCACACTTGCAATCATTTGAGAATCGTCGCAGGCAAGCTTGAAAAGCGTCTCTGCTTAGCAGGTGCTGAGTGAAGCAAAAAGACTCCGCCAAAGAATGGAAGCAATCGAGTTTGAGTATTTTTGTTTACGTGCTATCCACGGTGTGTTGCACTGGATAGATGGACAGTAATATGAGCGAAATCTAATCTGAGCCTGCCGTTTGCTACGTGCAATTGTGAGTTCAAACTGGTTGACTCGTTTACGAATGATTACGTCAGAAAACCTGTTGTGACGAACGAAAATGGCATTGAATCTGCGATCTCGAAATCATCAGTCAGAATTGATGGACGACCCTCTCATCGACGATTCTGATCACCGTCATGCATTGATGGGATTGCGCCGTATCAACTGGTTAAGCTGTTCGAAATTTGCCGTGTGGAAACGGATTAGACGACTTGCCATGCTTCGGGGTTCTCACCAACCTCTCACCATTCTTGATATTGCTTCCGGCGGCGGCGACCTTGCGATTCGACTTGCAAAGGCCGCCAGGCGTGATCGCCTTTCAATTACAGTTGATGGCTGCGATATCAGTCAGACTGCCATCAACTTTGCATCCGAACAGGCGGCCTCCGCGAATCTGGACAATCTTCACTTTCATCTTTGTAATGCACTTGAACAGCCGTTTCCCAAGCCTGAATACGATGTCGTGATGTGCAGTTTGTTTATGCACCATCTGGCATCTGACGATTCCGAAAAACTTCTTCGCCGAATGAAGTCAGCGGCGTCAGAACTTGTCCTGATTGACGACCTGCGCAGAACGTCGATCGGATATTGGATGGCGTGGATCGGTTGTCGCATTCTGACTCGTTGCCACGTCGTTCATGTCGATGGTCCAATGTCGGTTGAAGGCGCCTTCACTATCGAAGAAGCTCAGGGCATCGCGAACAAAGCGGGTCTGGAAACCGCATCGATTAGTCGGCACTGGCCGCAGCGGTTTCTGCTAAGCTGGTCTCCTTCAGTCGGAGACGCAGATGGGCATTACTGATTCGTTGCAGCAGCAACAGTTTGACGTTGTGATTATTGGTGCCGGCGTTGCCGGAGCCATGTCCGCGATTCTGTGTTCACGTGCGGGATTGAAGACTGTACTGATGGATCGACAATCGTTCTCTCGGGATAAAGTCTGTGGATGTTGTCTAAATGGTCGTGCGATGCAAGTGCTGAAAATGGCTGCACTCGACGCAGGCGTTATGCGGTTGAACCCCTCGACGACATCGGCACTGGCGATTCGATATCGCGGCCGAAAACTTGACCTGCCGATGCCGACCAGTGTTGCCGTTTCGCGTCGAGCGTTGGATCAATATCTGGTTGAAGTCGCGATTAGTTCCGGTTGCTGTTTCGTTGACAACGTGACGGCAACGGTTAAACCCACTGACGATGAAGTTTTTGCCAGCGAATCATGCTCCGGCGAGCGCGGGGCAGTAATCACCGCAACCATGCTGAACGAAGCGAATTCGTATTCGGCTTTTGATTTAAAATCGTCAGGTCAGTCATCCGAATTGCGATTTGTCGAACTTCGTGCCACAAGTTCTGTGTTGGGAAATTCGCAGCATGGTTCCGTGGAAACCAACAGCAAAATTCCTGTCAGTCCAGTGGCGGCAAAAGTTGTGCTCGTATGTGACGGACTTGGACATCCCAGTCTTCATCGACTTAAGGGTTTTCTGGCACCGGCAACCGCTGGCTCACGTATCGGCCTCGGTGCGGTGTTTGATCGCACCATGGCCGATGACTGGATTCGGCCTCTGGAAGTTGTCATGGCAATTGGATCGCATGGTTACGCAGGTGTTGTTCAAATCGAAAACAACCGATTAAATCTGGCAGCAGCAATTGATCCGGAACATCTAAACAAAACAACGTCGCCTCTTATGGCGCTGCAGAGTATTTTTGAATCCGCCGGTGTTTCGGCACCACGCAACCTGCCGACTGCTTCGATCAAAGGTACAGTTTCGCTGACCCGAACAGCTGAACGGATTGCCGGACATCGACTTTTTCTGCTGGGCGACTCAACTGGTTACATCGAACCGTTCACAGGCGAAGGTATGGCGTGGGCATTGAGCGCCGCGTCAGCCATTATTCCGCTCGTTCGTTGTGCTGTTCAGGACGGCTGGTCGGACGATATGCCCGCGCGGTGGCGGCAAATATTCCGCCAGATCGTCAGCAGGGAACAAAAAGTTTGCAGACTTCTATCGGCCTCGCTTCGGCGACCGTGGTTGTTGCACCCGCTTATGACGACATGCCAACTGTTTCCCACTTTGACTCGACGGATTGTCGGTCACATAAATCGCGTTCCTGATGCATTGGAAAGTTCCTAATGACTGGCTTTGAAATTCTTGGACTGGGCACTGCGTTGCCCGAACATTCGATTTCCCAGAAAAGCATGGCAACGTTTGCAGCGACATGTGTTCTACCGGAACTCACGGGATCAAAAAATCCCTCGGCGCTGATCGAAGTGTTGTATCGGCGGGCAGGAGTGCAAAGTCGTCATAGCGTACTTCTGGAGAGCTCTTCGGAAGATGAAGCAACAGCCCAGCGGTTTTTTAAGTTCGTCAGTGACGCCGATGATCATGGTCCCGGGACGGCCGAACGGATGAATCGATTCGAACAGGAATCGCCCCGTTTGGCATTCAGTTCGTCGTCAGCGGCGATCGCGGAATCGGGAGTCTCAGCCAGCGATATCACGCACCTGATAACTGTTTCGTGCAGCGGTTTCAGCGCGCCAGGGTTTGATATTTCGCTCATCAGAGATCTTGGGCTTTCCCAGTCCGTTGCGAGAACTCACGTTGGTTTCATGGGCTGCCACGCCGCCTTAAATGGGTTGCGTGTTGCTCATGCATTTGCCGCCGCTGATCCCAACGCTGTCGTTCTGCTTTGCGCCGTAGAACTTTGTACGCTGCATCATCAATATGGTTGGGATCCTCAGCGGATCGTTGCCAATTCACTTTTTGCGGACGGGGCCGCGGCGATCATTGGACGAGCAGTAATCAAGCCGTCAGCGACATTGCCTGCTGACTCTGGCGATCTGCCTTCCATGAATAAGTCAGGCATCGGTTGTCTTGTCGACAGCGCTTCGTATGTGATTCCGGACACTCATGAGATGATGACATGGAGAGTTGGCAACAATGGATTCGAGATGTCTCTATCTCCCGAAGTACCCGGTGTCATCACACGGGTTCTGCCCGAAGTTCTGAAAGAATTTCTTAAACGCAATGGACTGAATCTTGCGGACATCCAAAGCTGGGCCATCCATCCCGGTGGTCCCAGAATTCTTTCGGCGACCGCAGAAGCTGCTGGCCTTTCAGAGAAAATGATGAATCCGTCAGTCAGCATTTTTCAGGCCTGTGGAAACATGTCGTCTCCGACAGTGCTGTTTATTCTGGATAAACTTCGTTCGCAAAACGCGCAGCTTCCGTGCGTGATGCTGGGCTTTGGCCCCGGCCTGAATGTGGAAATCGCTTTGTTGAAGTAGGCCTGCGGGGGCATGTGGCAACTCAATTAATTCGAGTTACGAACGCCAGACCAGTAGAAGAGATGATGTATTCAGCGTCCTTCCGGCAGACGTGCAATTGCCCGAATTTGTGGCTGATGATGATGGCGCAGCAGCGTGGGCCGGTCGGGCGTCAGTTATGTCGCGAACACCAGACGCGTTCAACGGCCTCCCTTGTGGCCGATCCAATGAC
>JBDNFN010000414.1:0-3018 GCA_041689795.1 Fuerstiella sp.
CGCTGGCGAAATTCCAGAAAAGCAAACGCGGACCCAAACGCCAGCAACCCCAACGCAAGTACTCCGGCAACGGACAACACGTCGCCACGGCAAAGCTACTCGCCAGAAGAAACACCTAAAAACTCACCTTCAAAGGGCTGCCCCATTTGGGTTCAATGGATGGACGGATTTCGGAGCGTACGTTCGTCAGGAACCGCAAACAGTACGTAGACCGCATTGTTTGCGGAATCCGCCTTTACGGCAGAATATTTTCGTGCTGACCACCAGATGATAGCATCCGCCACAACACGCTCCCATTTTGGGTTCGGCTTACTTAGACTGGGCGGTTGGAGTTGGCGTCACCAAAGAAGTCGTGGCGCTGATCTGTGTTTAAAAGCTAACTGTGCAGCACGTTGATTGATGATCAGTCCCAAACTCTACAAAAGCAGTCGCACGTACGATTTCTTCATGAAGTTTCTTGGCTACGAAAGTGGCATCGATCGCTTTCTGCGCGGGCTGAATCTGCAGTGCCCGGATGACTGTCGTATTCTGGATGTGGGTTGTGGAACCGGATTAGTCGGTTTGCACTTTCTGGAACGGTTTCCGGATTCGACTCTTCAAGCGACGGATCTGGAACCCAATTTTCTGCAGGCGACACTGGCGAACGCAGGCAAACGAAGACTTGACCAGCGGCGAATTTCAGTCGGCGTATCGAATGTGTCCAGTCCTCAGAATCTGACAGCATTGGATGGCACGCCTTCGACGCTTACTGATAATTCGTTTCATCTGGTTTGCCTGGGAGCGGTCGTGGGCTACGCAGATAATACGGAAGACAGCATCCGCAAACTGTTGCAGTTGCTGGTGCCGGGTGGTTATTTGATTAACCTTGAAATGAACGAAAGCCCGACCGGTCGTTTCGTTTCTCGCCGCTACCACTATCGCAACATTCCTCTGCAGCGCATGCAGGATGTGATTAGCGACGCTGGCTGCGAAGTATCTGTCACAAAACTGCGTCTGACTCATTTGCCGGCCAAGTTTACTCGCACCGCCATTATTGCTCGGAAACCTGCCGCTGAATGAAACACGGTGCTGTCGATGTGAATGTTTCGTTAGCGATTTGGGCAGTGCCACGCTGCCATTCGGCAGCGCTCGGTTCACAAGCTCGGCTGTTTGTCGCTAACATGCTGGCAATTCAGTTTCGTTTTTATTCCTTGCTGCGCTGTAATCAAAACCATGCACCGACTCTGGCTACCGGCTGTTCTGGCCGTCGTTTCTATTTCTTTCAACCAGCATGTTTGTGCCGAGAAGCCGAACATTGTGGTGATTATGGCTGACGATCTGGGATACGGCGACGTTTCGTGCTATGGGGCGACATCGTTGCAGACGCCAAACATCGATCAGTTGGCAGCAGAAGGCATGCGATTTACCAGCGGTTACTGTTCTGCTTCAACGTGCACTCCAACGCGATATTCGCTGCTGACCGGAACCTATGCGTTTCGAGGCGATCGAACGGGAATTGCGCCGCCGAATGCTCCGGCGATTATTAAACCTGGCACTCACACAATCGCATCGGTATTGCAGCAGGGCGGTTATACAACCGGAGTTGTCGGCAAATGGCATCTTGGGTTAGGTGGCCCCGGCGGTCCGGATTGGAATGGAGAACTGACACCGGGACCGCTGGAAATCGGCTTCAATTCTTGTTTTCTTCTGCCCACAACAAACGATCGAGTTCCGCAGGTTTACGTTCAGAATCATCGAGTTTTGAATCTTGATCCGGCTGATCCTTTGTGGGTAGGTGATAAGAAGCCGAGTCCCGATCATCCAACAGGACAAACGCACCGCGACACGCTGAAGATGGATTGGGCACATGGACACAATTCCACAATCCATAACGGCATCAGCAGAATCGGATTTTACACCGGTGGTCACGCGGCACGATTCCGGGACGAAGATCTGGCGGATAAGTGGGTTGAGAAATCGAACGAGTTCATCGAGGCCTACAAAGATAAACCGTTTTTTCTGTTCTTCGCGTCACACGATATCCATGTGCCTCGTATCCCGCACGAACGCTTTCAGGGGAAGACGTCACTGGGTTTCCGAGGTGACGCGATTGTGGAACTGGATTGGTGCGTCGGCGAACTTATGAAAACTCTGGATCGTCTGAAGCTGGCAGAAAACACGTTGATTGTCTTCTGTTCCGATAACGGTCCAGTATTGGACGACGGTTATAAAGATGGCGCAATTGAAAAAATCGGAAATCATCGCGCTGCGGGACCGTATTCCGGTGGCAAGTACAGCGTTTACGAAGGCGGCACGCGAACTCCGTTTGTGACTCGCTGGAAAGGTCGTATTAAGCCGGGCGTCAGTGATGAAGTTGTTTGTACAATCGACCTGGCTGCCAGCTGTGCTGCATTGAGTGGTCAGTCACTACCCGAAGACGCCTGCCTCGACAGCTTTGACATTCACGCTGCCCTGCTGGGTGAAGTCGGAGCCAGCGGCCGCGATCACGTTGTACAGCAGGACAACGGCCGCAGCGGCAGCTATGGACTGCGTGCCGGCAAGTGGAAGCTGCAACGGCACGATAAAAAAACCGCAAGAAACGTGGTTGTCGAAACGGAACTCGCAAACAAAAAGGTTCCCTCGTATCAACTATTCAATCTGGATGACGACCCGACAGAAAAGATAAACGTCGCGGATGCTCATCCGGAAGTTGCCATGCAGCTGCAGGCGAAACTGGAGAAAATTATCGTGAATGGAAGAACTCGACCATAAACGTGATGCACGGACTATGCTGCTGTGAATTCGACGTCAGGTCAGGCGTGGGTAAGCGTTCACGGCTCGTTGTGAAGAATTAGCCGTTGTCAAGGGCAGCGTTGGCGGGATTGAGCCTGAGTGATGGGGGGACGCCGTCGGCGAACCTGAATCGCAGCGACTCAACAAGGTATTCAGAGGCATTGCGGTTCTGCAGGCGGCAGGTTTTTGAGACCGTCAGGATTCGTTCCAGGTAGCGACTGCCCGAATCGCTGTGAGTCCCGAAGC
>JBDNFN010000415.1:0-7595 GCA_041689795.1 Fuerstiella sp.
CCGTTCCGAATCCGTCAAACGAACGATATACTTCTTCTCACTCATCACAAAACCCTCCGTGGATTTAATTTGGTTCTGTGGATGAGCGCCGATTTTTCAATTCGACGCAACCCTAGTTTTCATCCCTGACAATGCACTAGACGCCGCTAGACACAAGCTCGAACCATGAAGCCTGCATCGCCGTATACGAAGTCGCAGTAAATCGGAGCCTGCCCAAGGGTTCAGCCTATTCGATTCTGCCCACTTCACGCAAGTTATCGCACGCTTGCCCTGTATTGAGTTGGGGATATTTGAAAGTGGCGCGTGAACTGCTGAGTGAGCCCAGCCGTGCATTGGAAACCAATTTGCATGGCAATTTCTGTAATAGTGAGTTCGGTGTCTGTGATCAGTTGCTTCAGACGGAGCAGGCGGATGTGTTCGGCGAGTGAACGGTCGAGCAGTCGTCGGCACTTTTGTTCCAATGATCCTCGCGAAATGGGGTATGCTTTCAGCACAGCACTGACTGTTGCTCCGTTGCTTACCCGTTCGTTCATAAAATGCAAAATCGCCAACAGCTCCAAATCATTGATAGCAAAAATATCCGTCGACCGTACTCGCAAGTACGCCGACTGGCGGAATCAGGAACGGCGTTTCCGGTGTGTGTTGGCCTGGCATCATCCGCTGCAGTAAACGTGAGACTTCGCTGCCGAATTGTTTTCGCTGGACAACTAAACGCTGGAAAGCTGTGGCGACAGCGCAGAACATAACAGGTCGTCGTTGTCACCGGACAGAATGGCAACACCGTCGGGTACAGCGATGTTATTCCAGTCGCAGACTGCGGCGATTTGCCTGGCCGGATAAGGGTCTGCATCAAATAATGCCAACGGCCGAGGCAGCGTAGAAAGCCACTGCAGAATGTCATCATGATCAATTTCCCAGTCGTGCTTGTTGTCTGACTGAGAATACAGATTGCATGGAAAGCCGTGTTGTCGATCAACCTCAAAAAATGCACTTGCACGGGCAGGTGAATAGCGACCAACCGAAGGGGCATCGCAGACAAAATATTCAAGACCCTTCTGGCGGAAATGTTCGAACGCCATGGTCGCCCGAACATGATCATCAGCGGCCACTCGCCCCATTCATGTTACGGATGGCATCATGATGGACACGTCGACGGTCGGTAATCCTCAACGTCGAAGATGTTCGGCCATAGCCCTGTCACGCAGCGACACCAAAACTGCATCACTCTGCCAGCGACGCGGTGATTTCAGGCGATTTTTTTCATCCCGCGGTGCAATCAACAATCGCCATTGATGATGCCGAGCTGCGTTGACAACAGCAGCAACAACAATTCCGCGCCCCCCAACTTTCATCAGTTTCGACCAGGATGGCAACTCGACGAGACTTTGGCATGCCAATCAATCAGACTACAGAAGGACAACGCCGGGGACTTGAGGCCATTTATCCAGATACGATCTGGCGGAAAATCTCTGCGCGTAATAATCGCATTACTGCGCAATTGCGCACGTGCAAATAGTTGATGACGGTTAAGATCTGCAACCGCACAGATCTAGAACGATTGGAATCGCACTTCGTGCTGATAAGTCAATCTGCGCGAAGAGTGAGTAATTTTGTTCGTCCGCAAGAGAGTTGAAAGTATGGCCGGCACAAACAGCGTTGATTCGGCTGAAACGAGTTGGACGTATACATCAATGCGATTCGATCACAAACTTTTGGTGCTAAGGGATGGCTATTCCACGCCTTTTGTTGCGAAGAAGGCTATTAGTCTGTTGCGGTATCGGCAGCAGCATATTGTGGCTGTCATCGACGGAACGGCCGTTGGACAGACGGCTCAGCAATTACTTGGTGCTGGTGGAGCGATTCCGGTCGTGGCGTCGCTGAGTGACGTGCTCGATGCCGACGCGCTGTACATTGGCATCGCTCCTCCGGGCGGAAAACTTCCCGAAGAATGGCGGCCCGTGATTCAGGAAGCTATACAACGTCGCATGGCTCTGGTTTCAGGCCTGCATGATTATTTAACCGACGATGCCGAATATCTGACGGCGGCCGAAGCGGGTGGTGGCTGTCTGTTTGATGTGCGTCGCAATCGACAAAAGACGACTGCCAGGCGACATTTGTTTCGACAGGACTGCGTCAGCATTCACACGGTCGAACATGACTGTAGCGTGGGCAAGATGGTAACCACACTGGAACTTGAACGTGGCTTGGAAAAGCTGGAACACGACGCCAAATTTGTAGCCACAGGGCAAACGTGAATCATGATTTCCGGCGAAGGCGTTCCCGCTGATTGCGTCGCATCCGATTTCGTTAACGGCGCGTTTGAAAATTACTGAAGCAAAATGAACAGCATGATTATTTTGTTGGTGGAAGGACAGGGAATTATTTCTCATCCATCATTTTCGGCCGTAACCCTGGGACTGATGCACGGAGCAGCGCCGGATTGCCTGGTGTTCTGTCACGAAGCGGAACGTGATCAGGTGCAGGGATTAAACAACGTCGACATACCGCCGCTGAGAGAATAGATGAGAGCGTATGAAGTGCTTGCTAATCTGCGTGACCTCTGTCGTTTTATCGGGCTCGCCGTGAATACTCGATACCTGTCCGATGAAGAAGCGGCAGCGGAGATTCAACGGGCAGAAACCGAATTCAAACTGCCGGCCTGTGATGTGTATCGCACGGGAACCGACAAGCTGATTGAAGCCTGCGTGGCAATACAAAAGGAGCTTGCAGCACAATGAAGATGACCCTGTATCGTTTAAGCTTGCCGCTGCTTCATGAATTTCGGATCTCGCGTGAATCAATCACCACTCAAAACAGCCTTGTGCTGAAGCTGGAACACGACGGCGTCGCGGGTTACGGCGAAGTGACAGAAAACCGGTTTTACGGCCATGAGTTTGATTCCATTATCGCTTCGCTGCAGAAAACAAAGACACTGCTACCGGCCTATGCCGATCCTGACCGATCGCCTTTGGATCTATGGCCCGAACTAATGTCCGCCGTGGAAGGTGATACGTTTGCCGCAGCGGCACTGGACATGGCTGCTCATGATTTGCGAGGCCGACGACTGGGCATCGCGACGTGGAACGACTGGGGTTTGGACTGGACGGATGTCCCCGATTCCAGCTTCACCATCGGCATCGATACGATTGATGTGATGGTTGGAAAGCTGCACGAAATGAAAGGCTGGAGCATCTACAAAATCAAACTTGGCACGTCGCAGGATCTCGAAATCATGACCGAGCTGCGTCGTCACACGGATGCGCGCTTTCGAGTCGACGCAAACTGCGGATGGACGGCCAGGCAGACAATCGCGAATTCGAAAGTACTGGCTGATCTTGGCGTTGAATTCATCGAACAGCCTCTACCAATCAAGGCCACAGCAAATGACAAGCGACTGCTGTTTAAAAAGTCGGCGATACCAATTATCGCCGACGAAGACTGCCAGATAGTGAATGACGTCGAACGTTGTCAGCCGTTCTATCACGGAGTGAACGTAAAAATCTGCAAGTGTGGCGGCCTGACTCCGGCTTTGCACATGCTTCGACAAGCCAGGCAGCTTGGCATGCAGACGATGGTCGGCTGCATGGTTGAAAGCTCGGTCGGCATCAGCGGCGCTGCTCAGTTGCTTCCCATGCTGGACTATGCCGATCTGGACGGCGCCGCATTACTGCGAGACGAACCAGCCAGCGGAGTGCGAATTAATCGTGGACGAGTCATACTGCCTGATCGTCCCGGCTGCGGTGCAGAACTTAATTCGGAACGACTCGCCGAATTCAGTGAACCGGGACGCGGACTCACGCCATAGTTCGTAGACTATTTCATGACAGCAACCGGAATCAAACCCATGAAATTTAATCGTTTTCTTGCGGCCGCAGTCGGCCTTGTCATAATTCTGCGGCCAGCGGCGGCCGCAGAATTATCAGCGGTATCGATCGACAGGATTGAATACGTCGTTACTGAGTTGATGCACAAATCCGGGGCACCTGGGATTTCCGTCGCGGTAGCCACGGGTAATCAACTGCAGTACGAACGCGGCTTTGGTCTGGCTGATCTTGAAAATGATGTGGCCGTAATTGCTGAAACTCGATTTCGTACGGCGTCGATAGCAAAGTCAATGACGGCAGTTGTCGTGTTGGCATTGGCCGAACGAGGCGACATCGATCTTGATGCCGACGTCAGCGGTTACGTACCGGAATTTTCAACGAAACGCTGGCCCGTAACCAGCCGTCAGCTGCTGGGGCATCTGGGCGGAATTCGTCACTACAAAAACACAGCAGAAGCAAAGTCGACGCAGCAGTTCTTTAGTTTGAAGTCGGCCTTACCCACGTTTGCCGATGATCCACTGTTGCACGAACCGGGCACAAAGTACCGTTATTCAACCTTTGGCTATAACCTGCTTGGTTCTGTGGCCGAAGCAGTCGGCAAGCAGCAATTCATGGGTCTTCTGCAGACCCTGGTCTTCGATCCGGCAGGCATGACTAAGTCTGCAGTTGACGATCAATCCGCAATTGTGCCTGGTCGCACGCGAGGCTACCTGAAAGCCACTGAATCGATGTTGATGCTGCTGGGAAATGATCACAACCTGAAGGCTGGGCAAATTTACAACGCTCCGCTGCACGACACCAGCATGAAAATTCCGGGCGGAGGCCTGCTGTCGACATCTTCAGATCTTGTCCGTTTTGCTACCGCGCTAAACACTGGCAAACTGCTGAAGAATGAAACCTGCAAGCAAATCTGGACGCGCCAGGCAACGGCCGATGGCAAAGAGACCGAATACGGACTTGGCTGGGGAATCACTCAGCGATCAGGTCAAAAGATGATATCCCACCCGGGCGATCAGGCAGGCACAGCAACGGTGCTTGTCCTGTTTCCAGACACCGGCACGAGTATTGCGATCATGTGCAACCTGCAGGGCGTTTCGCTGCAGGCGACCGCTGTTGCTATTGCCGATGTCGTAGCACCAGTCATCAACACAGTTGACTACAGTCAGGCCGTCGACAAACTGAAAAATGCGGCCCGACATGAAGTCGAGGCCAAACATTTGCCCGCATTTTCAATTTCGCTGGTGGATGACGATCGTGTCGTTTGGGCCGACGGTTTCGGCTTTCAGGATGCAGAAAAGAAAGTTCCCGCGACAGCAGAATCGGTCTACCGAGTTGGCTCTGTATCGAAGCTGTTCACTAACATTGCCGTCATGCAACTGGTGGAAACCGGCAAGCTGAATCTCGACGCGCCGATTCAGGACTACATGCCGAATCTGCAGCCCGAAAATTCATCTGGCATACCGTTGACTCTGCGGCAGATGATGTCGCATCGGTCCGGTCTGGTACGAGAATCTCCGGTTGGCAATTACTTTGATCCCACAGAGCCAACCCTGGCTGCCACAGTTGAAAGTCTGAACAGCACGGCTCTGGTCTACAAACCAGAAACGAAGACCAAGTATTCGAATGCGGCCGTGGCGGTGGTCGGAGCTGCTCTTGAAGCACAACTGGAAATGTCACATCCGGAACGAGTCCGACAAAACATTCTTGATCCGCTGAAGATGGACAGCAGCAGCTTTGTGGTGACTGCCGCAATTGAACCAAAGTTAGCCACCGGCTGGATGCGGACATACGACGGACGCCGCTTTGAAGCTGCCGAGTTTTTGCTGGGCACGGGACCTGCTGGCAATCTGTATTCCAGCGTACTGGATCTATCCCGGTTTATGGTTTGCATGTTAGATGAAGGAAAAACTGCGACCGGACGGATTCTAAAACGGGAAACGTATCGGCAAATGACTACGCCAATTACGGACGCCGATGGCAAGCCGCAGGGCTTTGGCATGGGCTTCCATATAGAGGATTTGGACGGCTACAAAAAGGTTGGCCATGGAGGAGCTGTCTATGGCTTTTCGACTCAATTGGAAGCTCTGCCCGAACGAAAACTTGGCGTTGCCGCTGCGGCGTCGATGGATGGCACCAACGGCGTTGTTGGGCGACTTGCTGATTACGCTTTGCGACTGATGATCGCGACTCAGGATGGTAAGCCGCTGCCCTCGTACCCGATGACCGGTCCGGTTCCGCCCGAACGAGCTCGGGAACTGATTGGCACGTTTCGCGAAGTTGATGGCGACCGATTCACGCACATCAGCGAACTCAATGGCGACGTGTTCATGCTGCGAGGCTCCTTTCGTTACGAACTGCATTCAGCAGCCGACGACGGACGCATCATCACCGATGACGAAACGGGGTTTGGTACCGAAGTTCAACTGAATGCCGATGGTCGACTGCAGGTCGGCGCCGATGTTTTTGAGCGTCTTGCTGATGAACGGCCGGCCGACATACCCATGCACTGGCGAGGGCTGATCGGCGAATACGGCTGGGACCACAACACGCTCTACATTCTGGAAGACAACGGCCAGCTGTATGCTTTGATTGAATGGTTCTACTACTATCCATTGACGGAAGTGAGTGCCGATGTTTACGAATTCCCCAGTTACGGCCTGTATCACGGCGAAGGGCTGCAATTTGTTCGCGACGATTCGGGCACGGCCACGTCGGTGACTGCGGCGGAAGTGAAATTTGACCGACGCGAAGTTGGCACCAAAGATGGCGAAACGTTTAAGATTACTCCGCTGCAGCCAATCGACGATCTTCGAGCCGCTGCTCTGGCGGCGTCGCCACCGCCTGAACCTGGCAACTATCGCGATCCGAACCTGGTCGATCTGACGTTGCTCGACCCAACCATCAAGCTTGATATTCGCTACGCATCAACCAACAATTTTACCGGAGCCGTTTTCTACAAACAGGCTCGAGCCTTCATGCAGCGTCCGGCAGCGGAAGCTGTTGTCCGTGCTAATGCTCGACTAAAAGAACGCGGCCTTGGCTTACTTGTTCACGATGCCTATCGGCCCTGGCACGTAACAAATATGTTCTGGGACGCCACGCCCGATAATCTAAAGGACTTCGTCGCCAATCCAGCCAACGGCTCACGGCACAATCGAGGCTGTGCGGTAGACATTACACTGTACGATCTGAAGTCCGGAGAACCAATTCAGATGGTCGCAGGCTACGACGAATTTTCGCCACGTTCGTTTCCGCAGTACCCCGGCGGAACAACTCGCCAACGTTGGTACCGCGAATTGCTGCGACGCACTATGGAAGCCGAAGGATTCACCATCTACGAATACGAATGGTGGCACTTCGACTATAAAGACTGGAAGAAATACCGCATCGGCAATGTCACGTTTGAGCAAATCGATGCATCGCGATAAACGCACTGTGGCGGCTGAATACGTTTCTTCCTACAGCCGCAATTCATCGGAATGCTAACGCCAGATAATAGCGACCTGCAAAACAACTCCGCCCTTAAACTCGTCCGGCGAATCCTTGTTACCCGCAACGTCCACAAAAACATGTTCGCCCACGTAGATCAGCGTCGGGTTGGGATACAGACCAAAGGCCCACGCCGTTAAATATTTTGTTGCGGCAAAAAGCGGGGTCGTGAAGAATGACGGGACCTGAAAAAAACCAGACTCCCGCATGTGGCGTGCGGACTGAAAACATCTCAGCCCGGAAGGGAGTCTGACGCGAATGTCACGGAAGACAGCAACGAAG
>JBDNFN010000416.1:0-6567 GCA_041689795.1 Fuerstiella sp.
CCACCAAGACCGGCCCACGCTACACCAAAATCGCCATTTGCGCGCCGCAAGTCACCCCGCACTCTGAATCTTCACCGAAAAACCGACTCCAAACCACAGCCGTTTTCAGCTCAACAACCATTTCCCGACGCGCACTAGCTATTTTTCCACCGAAGAGGATACTTGTGACAATGAAATTAACTGCTTTTTGTGCCCTGTTTTTCGTTGTAGCACCATTAAGCGGCGACGAGGCGCCGCAAATACCGACGATCAGCCGGCTGCCTGCAGTGAAGATTCTGTTTCTCGGCAACAGCATTACATTGCATAGCCCCGCTCCAGATATCGGCTGGATCGGGAATTGGGGAATGGCGGCCAGCACTCAGCAGCACGACTATGTACATCTGCTGACTGCGGACATTGCCAAGGCCACCGGTTCTGAACCAACTACGATGGTGACGAATATCGCTGATTTTGAGCGTGGATACGAATCGTTCGACATTGCGAAACAGTTGAAGTGCGAACTGAAATTTAGCGCAGACATCGTGGTTGTGGCGATCGGCGAAAACACAAGCGAACCACAAACGGATGAGGCAAAGGCAAAGTTTGCGGCCGCTTTCGGAAATCTTCTGAAGCAGCTCAAAGGTCACGGTGCTCCTCAGATTTATGTGCGGAGTTCGTTCTGGCCCAATCCAACCAAAGATGAAATTATGCAGCAGGCCGCTGATGACGCTAAAGTTGCATTTGTTAGCCTGGCTGCGTTGGAGCTGGATAAGTCGCATCAGGCCAGCGCAGAACGCAAGATCGATCACGCTGGCGTCGCCGGTCATCCCGGTGACAAAGGCATGCGTGCGATCGCTGATGCAATCTTTGGCGCGATCAAAAAACAAGGTGGCGTGAGCCGCGTTCCTTGAGTTCTGTTTTACTCCGAGACAAAGTTCAGCGCGGCCGCTGATACGTAGCGGCTCACGGCGGAACTTTCACGGTTCACGGTAGTGGCACCTGAGCTGGTGACATTAGATAGGCGATCAAATCTTGAATCTGCTGATCACTGAGTACATTCAGAAGTTTGTCGGGCATCATTGACACGGGTGATTCATGCATTTCGTCAATTTCTTCGCGCTGAATCACAACCTGATCCGTTGCCGTCTGCAACGTCAGAGTTTTCTCTGTACTGGCGACAACGACACCGTTTAGAACCCGACCGTCTTCAAGCAGTACGATAGACAGTTTGAAGTTTTTGGAGACCGTGGCGCTGGGGTCGACAATATTTTCGAGCAGGTAGTTAAGGTTATTACGCTGTGCGCCGGTCAGGTCGGGAGCAATCTTTTTTCCTTCACCAAACAGTGTGTGGCAATTCGCACAGGACTGACTGAATAGAACGCGCCCCGCGGAAGCGTTTGCTTTGTCCAATGTTTCCGACGTCAGCATTACTCTGAGTTCAGCGATGTGAGCAGTCTTTTCCTTTGACTGTTCGGCAAGCTCCGGCCACATCCCGGCGACGCGTTCGCTGAGAGCGTCGTCACCGGAATTTTGCATTTGGCGAAGTTGAAACGCCGAAACAAGTGATCGATCGATCTTTCCGTTTGAAACCGCATCCAGCAGGACGCTCGCAAACTGAGGACGCGACACAAGCGTCGTGATCGCCGCCTGCTTGGCGGTTACGTTGAATCCGTTGAATTTTGAAACCAACAGCATGGGAGTTTCTTTGTGACCAAAAGCCGCAAGTCCGTTAATCGCGTCCCGCGACATATCACGATCTCCGAGCAGTGTTTGCAAAAGTTGCACTACGTCTGTGTCTCGTGCCAGTACAAGTGCACGGATTGCAGCGCGGCGTTCTGACAATTCAGATCCGCCATCGGCAGCGATTGTTCGAAGTTCGTCAAGAGCACGGCCATCTCCAAAGACAAGTGACAGTTCGCGATTTAACCTTCGAACTTCCGTATCTGCGTTGGTGGCATTGGCAGCAGAAAAAGTGTCCCAGCCTGTCACGGGCGTTGCCTTTCGCCAGCCTCGTAGCGCTTCCGTCATACCGTGCAGGACATCGACGACGGCCAATGAATCTGTGTCCTGGGTTGACAGACGTTTTAGAAGACGTTCGAGGATGTACGGCTGTCGTTCGATTTCCAGAGTGACTCGTCGAGTGATGTATTCACGAACAATTGGCAACTGGCACGTTGCTACCATTTCGATGGCCTGATCCGGGTTTGCCAGAACGGCGGGCTCGACTCCGTACCACACCATCAGCGGCAGTACTCTGTCATCGGCATATTTTTTGTGACCGCCAAGAGCCAATGCCACGGGCCAGCGGTCTTCATGTCGCAGTCGCTGCAGCGCCGACGCCAGCCATGTTAGTACCAGGCCGGATTTATCGGTGCGGGCCATGGATTGAAATTTCGCGAGCACAGCCCGTGACAAAGTGGTTTCCTCGGTAAGAAACTGAATCGCCCAGCATCGAACGTGTTCACTCGAATCGTCAAGGCAGCTGGTAAGAAAGTCGGCGGTCGCCCCGCCGGTAACGTGCAGTGCCCAGAGTCGACGCAGCCGCTTCAGGTTAGATTCGTCCGAACGGAATTGTTTCAGCAGGTACTGATGGAGCTCCGGGTCGGTCGGTGAATACGCATTACGTTCGGCCAGTTCCAGCAGACACTTTCGCGACAGCCACTCCCATTCTGATGCCACATGTTCTGCGAGCTGTTGATTGCTGAGTTGATTTGCCGGGCCAACGTCTGGGTGTTTGGTCTGTGGATTCGCTGTGGGCGCAAGACGGTAGATGCGTCCAGATGTGCGATGAATTCCATCGTTTTCGTGGCATTCTCCAACGTCTGACCAGTCTGCGATGAACAACTCGCCAGCTCGGCCGGTAATGATTTCAACGCCACGAAACCATGGATCTGCAACGTTCATGAAGTCCGGAGCATGTCGCGCTGTATAGGTCGCTCCGTGACGATGCAGCGTATCTCGATTGATTCGCCGACCATGAAGATTGAGCGCTAGAACGGAACCCTGCAGCGATTCAGCGAATGGCTGGCCCTGCAGAATCGTCATTCCGCAATGCGCGTGACCACCACCGGCTTCGTCGGTTGTTTTGGTCATGATCGTCACTCCATCTTTGCGGATGTCGTGCCACAGTTCTTTGGTGTCCCAGTGAAAGTGGTCCGCCGTCTGTTCGATGATTCCGTACGTATGCGGGTTGAAGTGTTCACCGTACATGCGTCGAAATCGAGCTCCCGGAACAACGTGCCACAGATGACCGATAACGGTATTGATAAAGAACATCTGTCCGTTTTCGTCCCAATCCATGCCCCACGGATTGGTTGTGCCTACGCAAACGACTTCGAACTGATGTCGCGTTGGATGGAACCGCCAGATTCCACAGTCCATTGGCAGCCTTTGATCGGGTGTCGCGCCAGGCACACCCACGTTTGAAATCGCCATGATGCCGTTGCGACCATACAACCAGCCGTCCGGTCCCCATCGCAGTCCGTTCACTATGGTGTGTCGCGCAGCGCCGTCGTCCCAGCCATCCAGCATTACGATTGGTTCACCATCGGGTACGTCGTCCTGATCCGCATCAGGAATAAACAGCAGGTTCGGAGCGTCAAGGACCCAGACACCACCGTGCCCGATTTCGACGCTCGTGAGACGCCTGCCCTGATCCCAGAAGACCGTGCGTTTGTCAAAGCTGCCGTCGCCGTCGACGTCTTCCAGAATCACGACACGGTCACGCAAGCGATCGTCGAAGTTGGTGGGGCGTTCGGCGTATGTGTAGTTTTCTGCGACCCATAATCGACCGCGATCATCCGTAGCCAGAGCGATGGGCTGATTAATATCGGGTTCGGCGGCAAACAATGTCACCTTGAAACCGTCGGGTACTGTGATCCCTTTCAGGGCATCTTCGGGAGACGTCAGTTTTGCCTCCGGAGCCTCGGTATTCAACGGTTTTGGAAAGTCGTCAGCACACAGATTCGAGGTGGTGATCAGCGCCAGAGAAACAATGGCGCCGCGGAGACGGTTAGTCATGTCGATACAGTCGGGGTGGGATGTGATGGGGAAGAGATTTGCCGGAAACACACGTTTACAAGGAAATCGAACGTGCAGCATAACGGTCTGAGACGCGTTTTACCTGGCTGCGGCGCCGCGTACCGGGGCAATCGACAAAAGTCATCCGTTCGACTCGCAGCCATAGAAAAATACACAATCACTGATCCGTTCGTGACACCGCAAACTATGCAGTAATCAACGTACAATGACTGCCATCGAATGCAATTGTGGTACATTGAAAACATCAGGTAAGTGCCATGGCACGCCACTCAGGATTTTGTGGTGTCTATTGGCTCAGGTGAATGCCACTTCACACGGTTACGGTATAAGTCAAAAACAGCAGCACGGATTGACAGGCTTATCCCGCTTTAGCAGGAAGGTTGGAATGCGAAATCTGGTCCTGATATTGTCGATGTTCGTCTGTTGTCTGGCGATCGGTTTTCCGACCTTGGCTGAAGACAGCACCCCGCGTTATCTCGATGACGTGCAATCTGCGAAGCATTTGCGGCGTCAGGTGCGACTGTTGTCTGCCTAGACATCAATGCTGACTCTGCGGCTGATCTGCCTGATGGAATTGCTTTTGTCGCCGGGGACACGTCGAGCGAAGACGATTGTCGCAACGCTGTGGAATTCGCCGTTCAGACATTTGGTGGTCTTGATGTGTTGATGAATAACGCGGCGATCCAACCGCCATTGTCGTATAAACCAATCCACGAGTTTCCTGCAGAGCTGTGGGAACGCATGGTCAGAATCAACTTCACAGGCTATTCATTACTGGCAAAATACGCCTTGATTCAAATGCTGAAACAGCACAGCGGTGTGATTGTCAACATCGCCAGCGGTCAGGCGCATCGGACGACTCGCGGCGTGGGCTGTTATGGGCCGATCAAGGCCGCCAATCTGCTGCAGACACGCCAATGGGGCGTTGAATATGCCCGTGATGGAATTCGAGTCGTGTCTGTCTCGCCCGGTGCGATCAATACGCCGCTCGTGGCGGCAACTTTGCGTGAGCAAGGTGGCGCAGCACAACTGGCCAACCGTCATCCGTTGGGTCGTATCGGGCGCCCGGAAGAAATTGCGTCGGCCTTTCTATGGCTCGCCAGCGACGATGCGTCTTTTGTAACGGCGACCGATCTGGAAGTGGACGGCGGACTCGGTGCCTTCGGCGCGTTCGCCGATCCGTATCTCATGCCACAGTCGTAATCCCGATCAGCGACGGAGTTTCCGCAAGTCCTGCAGCTTCTCTGCAAATGGACGTTTTGAATTCTACCCCTGTGGCAGCAGTCGATCCGTTTGAGGTCTCGCATGACACAGCCTTCTCACGGGCGTCCGGAGTCATTCAGACCAATGATTTCGAATACGCAGAGCGTCAAAGGGGTCAGGTCTCTTTGTTGACAGTGTCTCTGGGCGTTGATAGACTCTATCGACACTTTCTAGGAAACCTGCGATGCCAAGACCACCACGGGCTGACGAAGCCGGAGGATTGTACCACGCTTTGAATCGTGGCAATCTGCGTGCGGACATTTTTAAGAAGGACGCGGACTTCGCTGCCTTCGAGCAGATTCTGCACGAAGGGCTGGAGATTCACGACGTCGAACTTTACGCCTACCAGTTGATGTCGAATCACTATCATCTGGTTTTGCGACCACTGGTGGATGGTGAGATGAGTCGGTTCATGGGCTGGATTGGCGGCACTCACACGATGCGCTACCACGCCCACTATCACACCGGCGGCATGGGCCATGTCTACCAGCAACGTTACAAGAGTTTTCCGATTCAGGATGACGAACATTTCTTTGTCGTGTGTCGTTACGTGGAACGAAACGCGCTTCGGGCTGGCTTGGTGAAACGGGCGGAAAATTGGCGTTGGGGCTCGCTGTGGCGTTGGTTGCAAAAACCGGCACCAGATCCCAAACTGCTGTCACCGTGGCCATTGCCGAGGCTTCCGGGCTGGGCGGGTCGCGTCAACGAGTGTCTCACAAAGCAGGAACTCGATGCCGTTCGGCTGTCTGCTCAGCGAGGCAAGCCGCTGGGCGACGAAGCTTGGGTGGAATCAATGGCACGACGGCTCAACCTTGAATCCACCATGCGTCCCCGAGGCCGACCACGAGTTCGTTTTCCAAATGAACCAAAGAATGAGGCTAACAAAGAGACCTGACCCCTTTGATGCTTCAAATCGCGAACCAGTGACCGAAATACATTCGTATCCAACTCCCCAACAACCTCTGGATTCGCTGAGCAGATTTGGGCGGCTGTTCGGACCAGTCGATTTGGGCAACCAGTGTTCCATTGTCTTTTTCCGTGAAGACCGTACCTGCATAGACAAAATCTCGAATGATACTCTGCATGCCCTCAATGGCTTTCGGATTGCAATTCAGGATGACGATTGTTCCGCTGCCTTTGTCAGGAGAAATCTCGAACGCGATGCCGGTGGCGTCGTAACCCGTTGAGTATCGAAGATCGCTGAAGTCCGTTTCCTTTGCTCGTTCTTTGAAATGTCGCATCCCCCAGATCGGAACGTTTCCAGAGAGATGCTCCCATTCTTCC
>JBDNFN010000417.1:0-6245 GCA_041689795.1 Fuerstiella sp.
CCACCAAGACCGGCCCACGCTACACCAAAATCGCCATTTGCGCGCCGCAAGTCACCCCGCACTCTGAATCTTCACCGAAAAACCGACTCCAAACCACAGCCGTTTTCAGCTCAACAACCATTTCCCGACGCGCACTAGCGAGAAGCTGGTCCATACTGGTTGCTGCCTGAATTTTTCGGCCGCCGAGAGGCTGAATTCCAGTTAAAATTCCTGCCGCACCTTTTGCATGCCCGCCGACGACGTTGTCGGGATGTCGCAGACCATGTAGGAAGTTGACCTTTTGCTTTACCGATTCCAGCGAAGCAAACGCAGGCCCTAACTCAAGCGAGGTGCCGCTACCTTTTGTCCACCATTCCGGCGGATGAATTCCGTCTCCGAAAACAGAAACGCGAATCGCTTCGGCGGTGTTTGGGCTGATTCATCACCCAGCAGTCGGGACGATTCCAGCCAGGGTAGTGCCATGCTGGCGCCGAGTGTACTTAAGACGACACGTCGAGAAACGCCTTGTTTTCGGAAATGTGATCTCATCAGTCGGCTCTTTCGTGACAGCGTGTAAAAGCGTACGTGCGGCTTTATCTTCGAAGTTAGTGAGCCGCCTGTAACGAGCGGCAGCCAACGTGTATCAGCGTTCTGTGGTCAGGAAATCTCGTCCGCGTTGTTGGCGGAATTGAGGGCTGCGGACCACCAAATCAAACAATATTAAAAATCGATAATCATTCTTTTCCAGGGCCTGTTCCATTTCCATCAGCAGTGGCTGGTCCGATAGATTGACAGATCGCCCGAGAGCGTATCCAAGAAACTTCCTGCACAGTGTTCTGACAAAATCCTGCCGCCGGTACTTTTCAACATATTCAATAAGTCCCGGAATTCCTTTGGCTGTTTGCCCGTTTGGCAGAGTTGCCACGTTGTCAATGTTTCGTCCGGCGCTGTCTTTCGTACGTGATCTTCCGATCGGATCGAAACCTTCCATCGCCAGCCCCAGACCGTCAATGTGCGTATGACACATGGCACACTGAGCATCAGCGACATGGGCCGCCAGTAATTCGCGAATGGTTGCCGTTGCCGCTTTTTCTGACGCTGGCAATTCGGGAACGTTTGCTGGTGGTGGTGGAAAGTGCTGGCCGAGCAGATGATGCACACTCCAGAATCCGCGTTTGACGGGACTCGTTCGTTCACCTGCTGAATTCTTTGTCAGAATAACTGCCATTCCAAACAAACCGCCTCGGCCCGCATCGTGCAGTCCGGTAACAGACTTCCACGTCTGGTCATCTTTGATACCTGTGGTGGTGTTGTATTGTCGTTCAATCTCGCCACCGTAGTGCCTGGCTAAAGATCGATTTACAAAAGTCACATTGCTGTTTAGCAAATCTGTGACTGGTTGATTTGTGCGAATCAAATGCGTCGCCAGTCTCACTGGCTCCTCAAACATGGCCTCGCGTAATTCTGGCGTATAACCGGGGAATGCTTCCGCATTGATCGGATCTTTTTCCAGGTAATCGCGGTAACGCAGCCATTGGCCGAGAAACTCGCGAGCGAATGCTTCGATTCGATCGTTATTCAGCATTCGTTTTGTTTGTGCAAGCAGCTCGCTTTCGTTTTCAAGTCTGCCGGTTGCGGCGGCGGCCAGCAGTTCATCATCCGGCAGTGAAGACCACAGGAAAAAACTGAGGCGAGTTGCCAGATCGTCGCTGTCCAACGGATAGATGCCGTTGCCATTGGGGCGACCGGCGTGGATGTAACAGAAATCAGGGGACATCAAAATCGCAATGACCACACCGCGAATTGACGCTTCAACAGACTGCCCGTCTTCTCGCAGTTTATCATACAAACCGCGAAGCGAATGAAGAGTCTGGGGCGGTGGTGAACGCCGAAAGGCCTGTCGAGCAAATTGTTCCAGGTCTGTCAGAGCGCGCTGTTCTGACTGCTTTGTTAAGTCCTTTTGCCGCTGAAGCCCCCTGCGAATTTGTTCGAAAAATGCGTGAATCATTTCATACCTGGCATCCGGCGACTCAGCCTCAAGAGTGTCACCCATGCGTTTGACTCCCATTTTGTCCAGATACAGCTTTTCAAACTTGCTGAGAAGGCTGTCTTCAGTCAACTGAGGATCTTCGGATCTCAGAAAGTCGAAACGCCTGTCGTGAAGGACTTCGCGTTCTGATCGTTCAAACCATACGAAGCCTCGAAGCAAAGTTTCTGTACTTTTGGTGACGAAGTCGAGTTCCTGCCACAGCCGATTCAGTTGAGCGTTCTCGCCATCGTTCAGAACTTTTCGCACCAGTGGAATATCGTCTCGAAAGAATCCTTCAACAAGATGAAAACCGGCCGCAAGGCCTCGCACATCATCCACATAGAAAAATCGGTTAGGGAACGTGTTGCAAAACACTTCCGCGGATGCGGCGAGTTGCTTTGCCGTTTCGCCATCGTTGAAGATCAGGTGTTCAGTGTGCTTGCTAAATTTGTCTTTTATGGCTTCGTGGATTGAATGCTGCAGGAAAACACTCCCTTCACGACTGTGTTCGGGATCCAGTTGACATGGTATCAGCAGGTGCTTGCCGTCGAGTTCCTTCTGAACGTCAGCAGACAGCGAGACTTCAATGACGACCGGAGCCTTGACGACAAACCATTCGGGATCGATTTGGCCGCCTTTCGGATGTGTGCCAAACTTCAGCGAATTCAGAAGCTCTGGATCCGACTTTTCCAATACGCTTTTTAGTGTCTGAACTTTGTGATGTTCGTTTTCGTCCGCTTCGTTTTTGGGAAGGCTGGTTGCCAGACTGAACAGAGGCCGCTTTACAATCACGTAGTTTTCGTTATCTGCAAACGCGGGGTCAATTCGGAGGAACACGGAGAGGCGATTATTGTTGTTGCTGTTCTTCTGAACTGAAACTTTGACGATGTGCAGCAGTGTTTCGTTTTTTCAAAGAACTGAGTTCGAAGCTGTCGCGCGCGGCAGCTATGTTTGCTCGGTATACCAAATGACTAATTGGCCAGTTACCGGCACCGGCCTTGATGAGTTGTTGTTCCGGAGCTGTCAGCATATGTCGCCCGAGTTCAACAAAGTCGTTTAGCGTCTTAAACTCTGGCGGGCGATCGTTGCTGTTTGCTGGCGCTGGAACCGCGTTCCAGATTTCGCCAAGTTGTTGTAGAAACCCGGTTCCGGCCGAAGCGTTCGACAACGTATTCCACACGAGAGACAGGTATCGTTCGCTGAGCTTGAATTGGATGGCCCATTGCTCAATTGTCAGTTTTAATTGATCACTATCTCGGTAACGAAATCGCCATGCGGCATCAAGGTAGGCCGCCGTGTCGACGCTGTGACTTTCATAGAAGTCGATAATCGCGAGTTCGGTTAATTTTTTTCGTTCGTTGTACGAGGTCACCGGAAACGGAGCGAACGAGATTCCATGCGGTTTCAGTACCATGTGATCGGCCACATGCTGTGCGGCCGCCAAATACTTCTTCACGAGGTTCGGAGACGTGCCGAGCGATTCGCCTGTGTTATCGAAGCCTTCGCCTCCAGCGGGATCCACGGGGAAATCTTTGGTTGGGCGAATGTCGACTCCTGTTAGATCGCGGATGGTGGCGTCGTATTCTGTGTTGGAAAGTCGTCGCGGCAGAACGATGCCAGGATCACCGGCATGTTTAATTGCTTCAGCCAGCAGGATTGTTTCGACTGCGGCAACCGTATTGTTGCTTTCGACGATTCCTGGTTGCTGAGCATCTTTCGGCGGCATTTCACCGTTGCGAATGAATTCAATAATGTTGTTCCATCGGCGAAAACTGTCCGTTACGTCATGGCTGTTTATATAACGCGTCAGATCGAGTTCGCCCTTGTGTACTTTGCTGTTATGGCATTCGACACAGTACTTCTGGAGATACGGCAAGACGTCCCTCGTGTAATCGTCCGCCGCGACAATTTCGGCCGCGAAAAAAAACATAATGAGGGCCGAGGCATTTCTCATGATAAGCCGACTATTTCACGAAAGGTCGCCCGTGAAGTCTATTGTTCATTCAGGCGAACGGACTGAATGATGTTGGGGTGGGATAAAAATGTAGGACGTCGATTGTAATTGCTCGCCGCACAAACGTACTACTGCGAATGCTGGATTGACAGACAAGATTGGCACATTTTGTGTCGCAGAACTGCTTACAATCGGTAAGGGAAGCATTTGCATTATTGTGACGTCTTGGACTATTTCAGACCGCTGGTTGCTATGGTGCGGGGTAATTTTCCATGACGCATTGTCAGCCATCCTACATGTAGATTCAGGAAGTCGGTTCGTGCTTAAATCGTTTTGTCGTTCAGCGTTGCTTTTGTTTGTGGGTTTGTTGAGTGTTGAGCTATTCGGAAGCTTTGCCTTTGCCATCGAACCGTGCCGGATCAACATCGTTGACCAATCCAACGGATGGTCCGTTCCATTGGTTGAACTCAGGACAACTCACAATGTGCGATTTGTTTCAGACAACGCTGGTGTGATTGCGTTCGATCTGCCCGAACTGATGAACGTCGAGACATGGTTTACTATCGAAGGCCACGGTTACAGCGTGCCCGCAGATGGTTTCGGTTATCACGGCGTTCGAGTCGTACCTCGCCCCGGTGAAACTCTGACCGTGAAAGTACAAAGACAACTACCCGCGAAGCGACTGGGGCGTATTACTGGAGGAGGAATTTTCGGCGAGATCCAAAAGCTTGGGCTGGAACAGGATTGGACGGAACAGGGGATTCTTGGCTGCGACAGTGTTCAAACCACAACTCATAACGGACGTTTGTTCTGGGGGTGGGGCGATACGGTTTTGGCACATTATCCGCTAGGGTTATTTCAGATGATTGGAGCAACCACTGAACTGAAACCATTGGCATCGTTTGAGCCGCCCGTCCGTCTGCGTTACGACTATTTTCGAAACGAAACGGACCGAGTTCGCAACGTTGCCGAAATGCCCGGTGATGGGCCGACCTGGCTGGGAGGCTACGCAAGTCTGCCGGACATCACCGGAAAGTCGCGATTGGTGGCGACGTATTCGAAGATTAAATCTGCAATGGAAGTTTACGAAGTCGGCCTTTGCACATGGGATGAATCGCGGTCCGTGTTTGATCGTACAAGTGTAATCTGGAAACGAACGGACGGCGAACCCAAACCACCAGTCTGCCCCCACGGTCACGCCGTTGTCTGGACAGATAAATCGGATAAGTCATGGGTTCTGTTTGGCGATCCGTTTCCATCGCTAAAGTGCCCGGCGACGTACGAAGGCTATATTGATCTGAAATTGTGGCAACAGATTGAACCTCAGAAGTCGGTTCCCGCCAAAGCCGGCACGGAACGCGTGACACCTCATCGAGGTGCGATCGCGTGGAATGAGTTTCGGGAAAAATGGGTGACGGTCTTTACACAGTATGGTGGCAAGTCATCGTTGCTGGGGGAGATATGGTACGCAGAAGCTGATGCACCGACCGGACCGTGGAAAGACGCAGTCAAGGTTGCAACGCATTCAAAGTACACATTCTATAACCCGCAGTTGCATCCCGAATTCACTTCGCCGGACTCACCGATTCTGCTGTTTGAAGCTACGTACACGAAAACATTTTCCGCCGCTTCAGAATCCACACCACGTCACGAATACAATCAGGTACTGTATCGACTTGACCTGAATGAACTCGCGAAATAAGCCTGATTGTTAACAGCAAGTACGAATCAATCGCACATGCTGGACGAACGTGACATTGTGCGGCATGATTTGTATTCGGCTTGATTGGCCCAGCTGTTCCAGCGTCGAAGACGCCAGATACTTTGGCGCCGGCGATCTATTAGGTTGGTTTTGGATATTCTGAAATGGCGAGACTGTTTATGAAATCATTCGTTTTCGTGGTGTCACTTTTGTTAGTCGCGGTCGTAGGTCCTGATCCGGTTTTGGCTCAGGTTGCAGCAACTGATTCGGTTTTGGCTCGCAGCACGCCCGAATCTCAAGGCATGTCGTCAGCCAGAATTCGTGAGTTCATTGAAGAAGCGGATCAGAAAGTGAATTCGATGCACAGCTTGATGCTGGTGCGTCATGGTAATGTCGTTGCCGAGGCCTGGTGGAAACCTGAGTCTGCGAAAAAACAGCATATCCTGTGGTCACTTAGTAAAAGTTTCACATCAACTGCCGTAGGCATGGCCGTGTCGGAAGGAAAGCTGAATGTGGACGACCTTGTTCTGGATTTCTTTCCGGAAGACGCTCCAGCAGAACCATCCGCCAATCTTAAGGCC
>JBDNFN010000418.1:0-11914 GCA_041689795.1 Fuerstiella sp.
AGCACAGCTTGTTCTGCAATCAGCCGTTCGGCGCGACTCAATTCTTCAAAATTCATCGGGAGGACTCCATGGCAAAAAAATACGAAGACACCACAGTAACCCATCTTCTCTATTCGCGCAATCGTCTATGAGCGCACCCGGCCGCCACTTTCAGTGGAACTAACGCCAAGCGCCGCCAGCACAAGCAGTTCATGATTTCCGACCAATCACTTAACTCTTCGGCCTACCCGGTGCGGCGGAAAACACCAGCCTGACATTGTTCCGCTAGTCCCACCACCACGCAGCATCTTCACCTACCGGAGCAATGATTTCTGGAATTTTCTCTGCCGACAGTTCGTTCGTTCGGCGAATGACATTGCCTGGAAAAATCGTAACGCCGCCACCAATGAGCCCGATTAATAAACTGCTGCCTGCAGTTTTTACGTTCACCAAAGAAGGTACTTCCGTCGGCACGTTGTAGCTTTGAATTGGAAACGCTTCGTTGTCCAACAACAATCCTGGCGTCCAGTTCACCTTCTGAGCCATGTTGTCTCGGCGAATCAACGCCACCACAACGGCAAGGTCAAATAGATTCTGCACGCCGGCAAAACAGGGAATCTGTTCGCAAAGTGTGTTGATGTGTTTATTGAATTGTTGAGTGTATTTTTCCGCGCTGATTTCAGTGAACGCGGCGTCTTCTCGATTGCCCTGAGCGTCCACGAGTTCTTCCTGAGAGAGCAGCTGCAGGCGTGGACCGGCGATGTGAAACGAGTTGCCGTCCACCGACTTTTCGATAACTTCATAGTGCGGAGCAAACCACCAGCGACGCATCGTGTTTTCGCCGGGGCGCGCCATATCCAGGTGACTGCGGAAACTGCGAATCTTTGGCCTGTCCAATCCCAGGGCAAGCCGTTTCAGCTGGTAATCAGCTTCCACAGTGAGCACCGCCGCGTGGCTGGATTCCGGAAGCCCAAACACAGTGACGTCCCAGTGGCCCAGCACTTTCGCCATTTGGTAGAAACGTTGCTTAGCAGCAGCCAGACTGGTCGGCGAGTTATTTGTATTATTCCATGCGTTGGCCTCAGCCAGCCGCTGCTTGTCGGGATCGAACGAACATCCCAGAGTTTGATTGATGTTGGACAGCCGCAGCAACGCCAGCAGGTCATCCAGAACCAACACTGGCCGCCCTGTTTCGACTCCGACAACTCGACCGTCCTGCAGTGCAGCAAATCCTTCGGCTGGCCCCGCAATTACCAGATCACCGGTTTCAGGCAGGGCAAACAGATATTGAATTTGAGTAATGCCGGCCAGGTATCGCAGCGGAAGTGATACTTCCTGACCATTGTCAATGGCCTGCCGCAGTTCTTGTTCGAGTCGAACCAGTGAAACCTTCCTGAGTTCACTGGCCACGGCGATATCGCTGGAAAGAACTTTTTCCGCCAAAGCCTTCAATCGCTTTTGCTCCAGAGCGGGGTTGATGCGCCGAGCCGCTGGGCTACTAATGATTCCATCAGCGTTTATGACAATGCCGCCAGGAAAACCGCCGCCGCCTTGATTTCCGCCACCCTGATTTCCGCCGCCACCGCCCGGATTCCCACCCGTCTGGCCCCAACACGGCACAACAGAATGCAGCCCTGACCAGAACAGTGCCAGCACCATTATCACGCGGGGAAAACCACAAACGAAGCTCCGAGCAGGAAGACGCGGAGCTGTTAAAAAGGCAGTTCGTATATTCATGAGAAACGTCTGTCCAATTTTGGAGAAGTGCAGACCGAAAATCCCAGCTGACTGCGGAATGAGAGTCGTTTTTGCCTTTGTTGCAAATTTGTCGCGTGTCGTCGCGATCGACCATCGTTGCAGAACTGTTATATTCCCTTAACGCGTTTGGTTTTCCCTGTTTCGCAGCAATTCGCCGTTGCGACTTCAAAAAAACGGATGAACACTGGTACAGCGCCACTGCAGAAAACCGGATCGCAATTGCTCGATGGTTTTTGCTTGTTCACGATCGAATTGGCCCGAACACCAGAAAAACTGTGCCACTGCGAAACAGCCTCGCAGCCTTGGCATCTAAACAAAATATTAATCCAGCATACCTGGCCAGTCGCCGCCCCAAGACTACTTTCGCATTATGAAGATTCAACAACTACTTGAACACTACGGGGTTAAAATAAACCCGTTCAGTCAAGAAGACGCTCAATCAGACCACATCTTTCAGCAACACTGCGCCACCGATATTTATCATCCGGCGTGGGATAAAGTTGTGGGTGACCTGGGCAATCCTTCCACGTCAATTGTGTTTGGCGAAAAAGGTGCCGGCAAAACAGCCATCCGACTGCAACTGATAAATGCCATCAAAGAACACAACCAGCAGCATCCGCAGCAGCGAGCCTTCGTGATTAGCTATGACGACCTGAATCCGTTTCTTGACACGTTTCGCGACCGACTGCACGGCAAAAAACGTCTGCCGGATCACGCTCTGCAGGAATGGCGACTGTGGGATCACATGGATGCGTTGCTGACACTGTCGACACGGCGTTTGTGCAACGTCATCGCCGACGAACACGCGACTGACCCGGATTTCGAAATGCAGCAACTGAAGGAGCTTCCACGACTTCGCAAACGCGATTTGCTGATGCTGGCCGCGTTCTACGATCAGTCTTCCGATCAGTCACATTTCCGTCGCTGGAAACGCATAAAATGGCGTTTGGGATTTTTCACTCCCACAATTTACTGGCGGTTTATCGTTGGTGTCCTGGTAACGCTTTCAACTCTGGGATTCGCGCTTCGCGAACTACCCCAAGATGGTCTAAACGGGCTTGCGGTCCTGAAGCAGTGGTGGATCTATGTCGTGATAGCCGCTGGCTGGTTTCCGTGGGCCAAACGCTACGTGGCATTGTGGTGGCGCGGTCGACAAATTGCCAAACAGGTGCGTATTCTCGATCACGGCACGGGCGTTATGCGAAAGATTCTGTCTCATTTCCCGCCAAAGGAAATTGACGATCAGCCCATGCCGTCTCGCGATCGCAGCGACGACCGATATGAACTGCTTTCAAAGCTGCAGCGTCTTCTGAAGCCATTAGGTTTCACCAGTATTATGGTACTGGTGGACCGCGTTGACGAACCACATCTGATTAACGGTTCGGCTCAGCGCATGAAGGATTTCCTGTGGTCAATGTTTGACAACAAGTTCCTTAAACACCCTGGCATTGGCTTCAAAATGCTGCTGCCCAAGGATGTTGTGTTCTACCTTGATCGCGAAGAAAAAGAATTCTACGAACGTTCGCGACTGGACAAACAAAACCTGATCAAGGGGCTGGAATGGACGGGTGAATCGCTGTACGACATGGCCACTAACCGGCTGCGAGCATGCATGGTCGATGAAGCGAATCAGCAAATCACAATTCAGGATCTGTTTGCCGACGACGTCAAAACGGAAGAACTGATCAGCAAGTTCGGAAAGCTACGAGTTCCTCGCCATCTGTTCCGCTTTATCTATCGTCTGCTGACGGAACATTGCAACAAGTTCACTGAAGATAATCCAACATGGAAAATCAGCCACGAGACTTTGCAAACCAGCACGGAAAGCTACGCTCGCGAACTGGAAGCCATGGACCGCGGATTAGGAACAGGCTGAGTTACGAATCTGCTGGGGTACTCACAGAGAATGGCGTCACCGCAGAGACGCCATTTCTTTTGCAGAGATGCCCATTTTCAAGGCCGAATAGATCATACACCGCCAGCTGTGGCAACTGAATCACTCACTTGCTGGCATCACGTGCTTTTTTTACGACCGCTATCCAATGCTCAAAGAAGTGAGCCTTCGTGCCTTCTTAGTCAACTAAATCACGCCGTCCAACTGTCCTCACATCTTCGCCCCATCGTTCAACAGCAACAACGGCGGCCCACGGTTCAACCGATCCTGTCACCCCAACGCCATCTCCCGCGGCGGCGTCCCGGCTAAGCCATGGCGGGTTTTAGTGGAGTGTCCAGTGCTGGTTCGACAATTCCCATGGCGTCGAAGATGTCAGCGACTCCGGGTTTGAAAACATCACCGACAAGGATGTCGACCATGTTGGATTTGTACTGAGGATTCTCTTTCAGGAACGTTCCGAAGCTGAAGTCTTCGGCGTAAAACGCGTAGACCAGCTTCCGGAAGTTTTCGATACCCTGCTTATACAGAGGCTGCCATTGGCCAAGTCGCGGAGCCGTTAAGTCGCCTCGCTCCAGAGCATCATGGATAGCGTCAGCTGCAAATTCTCCGCCTTTCAGTGCCAGAAACACTCCGCTGGAATACACGGGATCGATGAAGCCAAAGGCGTCACCGACCAGCAACCACCCGTTGCCGGCGCCTTGCCGAGCGTAATACGAAAAGTCTTTTGTGGTAAAATAGTCTGTGTGGCGTTCAGCATTTATCAGACGTTTCTGCATGGCTGGGCAGCGTTCCAGTTCTCGTTGATACACGGTTTCTGCGTCGCCATTTTCTTTACCAAACATGTAGCTAAGACTGCCCGTGCAACCAATGCTGACGATGTCGTTTTGCAAGGGAATGTACCAGAACCACGACTTTTTATCCGGCGTCTGCATAATCAGCGTCGCGCCTTCGTCTTTGCCTTCCCCGCGTTGAGCACCTTTCCAGTAAGTCCAGATGGTGCCTTTCTTCAGCCGAGGATCAGGATCGCGCTGTCCGCGCCGACTACTAATGAAAGCAGATTGACCAGTCGCATCAACAACAACCTTGCAGTGGATTTCGCGTTCCGTTCGACCGCCTTCTTCGTTCAACAGGCGACACTTCACACCCACTGCGACATCGTTTTCGAAAATCGCATAAGTTACGTGAGCCGACGTGTGAACAATAGCTCCCAGTTCGCGAGCCCGTTCAAGCAGCATCTGATCAAACTGTCCACGTTCTACCTGCCATGTCACGCTGCTTTCGTGAGCGTTATACATGTCGAAATAGAACGGAGCAGATTCTTTAACACCTTCGCTCACAAACTGAACGCTGTACTTTCGAGGAAATGCAGACTTCTTCAAACGTTCCAGCAGGCCGAGTCTTTTCAAAGGCCAATAGGTTTCCGGAATCAGCGATTCACCAACATGAAATCGCGGCAGCTCAGCACGCTCCAACAATAGCACGCTGTGGCCGTGTTCCGCGACTAAAGCCGCTGTAGATGCTCCGGCCGGTCCGCCGCCAACAACAATGACGTCATAGTGATTTTCGAGCGAAGGAAGGTAGTTAACCGGAGATTCGGGGTTTGGCTGAATCATGAGGTTGGATACTCGCCTTGAAGATACAGATTCGGAGGGAAATAATTTGGGGCAGGCTGATTTTAATAGCTGGATGTATGAGACATTCTGTTTCACCGAGCTCTAGACCGTTTTCTCCCGGCGGCTCGATCCAGTTTCATTTACCCACACATTACAGTGTGGACACCTGTCGTTTACGTCGTTTCAACTAGTGGCAATTTTCGGACCGACAATATTATTGCCGAACCGGATAAATCAAACTGTCTGCGTTTTATGTCAGTGGACAGGAAATTTCCAATAAATCTACGGCTGGTGAACCATTGCAGAATATCGTAGCCATTCGCCCATAGGTTTCCTGACCGATTTCCATCTGCAGAAACCGACTTAACCCTGGTCCGGCCTGAAACTTAACAATGGCCCCCAGATCTATGTGCCGCAGAACATTGTGCTGGATTAACACTCGACCGAGAGGAATCGATTCGGATTCAATCTGTTCGCGAACGGAATCGGTCACATATTCAAAGTTGAAACGAACGATTCCAAACTGAACGTTTTTATCCGTGCCTGCTTTGTTCAGCAAAATCTTGCGACAGTACAGTCCATCAACAAACTTGGAATCCACCACCTGCACCTCAACGGCACTATCGTGATAGCTTTCCATTGTGATGGTCATGTGATGCTCATGCACCAGCATTCGTCGATACGGTTCGGGAGTCGATTCACGAGCCACGTGTTCGGCATTGAGATACAGAGCTTCGCCATCCGGTTCCGGAAACAGCGAACACAATTGTTGAAGTTCAATCAGCGGATTCACAGACGATACATTCCAATGAGGCCAAGCCTCAACCCAAATCGAGCGACCGCTCGGAAACGCGACTGCGGCGCTCCAAAAACATGCGCGAACTGGATAGTTGTTGTTCTAAAAAATCTGGTCAGCAGTCGGGAAAACGTTTCAACGGGCCGCTACTGCTCGAGCGAATCTCCCAACAATAGACCGGCAATTCAACCAAAACGGATTCTCCACCGCCCCGGTACTGGGAAAGCATACGCGATTGCAGGCCAAGTCGTATACCGAACCACAAACGGATCTGGTACAGCGAAGACTTCTGCGGGCCGATTGGGCAAAACATACGGAATAATCAGAAAAAACGGGCGATAATGGATCACCGCTGCCAAACCGGATCTCAGTAGGTCAGACAACTCCAGGCCGGCACTGAAGAAACTACGCCGACCCAGAGATGCCCCTGCCGGCGATGACCACCTTTGGCAGACACTGCTTTCGGCCAGCCGAATTTGACAGCGTTAATCCGACCGCTAGGGCTTATTCGGTTACGGCAGCAATGTGGATCGTATGCGTCACAGGCTGCATTGCTGCGGCGATTGCATCAGCCAGAGGCTGTCGCTCCGCCTCAGTACTTTCCACAACAGCTGCGAAGTTCGGTATTGCTTCTGCACTGTGAAACATCTTCTTGACCTGAGTCGTTTCATATGCCTGTTTCCGGCCGACAGCATTGTCCACTCGATCGAACGATTCACTGAATGGGTTCTCGGGAAATTCAGACGCCAGGTTGATACCGGCAGTCAGTGTTTCAGACCCGTAATCGTGCGACCATTCGCCCCAGGTAACGCGGTACTTTCCGGCTGTCGGCACATCGACCTTCAGGATAAATCGATTCAGTTCATCGGCGAATGGAACCAGTGTCATACCCGAACGGATGGAACGGTGATCGTTCAAATCGCCCTTTGCACAAAAAGGAAAGCGGTTGCTGATCAGAGTCAGTTTGCCATCCGCAAACTCGTCAACGCTGTGCCCCGATGATGCGGCTGCTGATCCAGCGTGAAGGTTGACAGTGATGGTACCGATTTCGCCATCGAGCCCGAGTGATCTCAGCATTGACCACGCCATAATCACGTGGCCTGCCCAGCTGGGATGAATGCCATCCTGACCAGTGACAAGGTATGGATTTTCGTCGGTGGCTTCGTGTTGACCAGGAGCAAACACCTGAGCCTGCAGCATCGGCCAAAAAATATCAGCAAAACGAACGCCCTCACTTTCTGCCACACCGATGGCAATGTCTCGCAACGCACACAGATTCAGGTTGTGCTGCTCGAGTGTGCCGGATCGACTTTTCACCCACTCCGCAATTTTTCCTGCACAGCCGGGAGACCCCACGACAACTCGAACGTTGTTGTGTTTAAAACGCTGCACAATCGCAGCGTAGTGATCTTCGTACCATTGCCCGTTAGTCACGTCAAACGGGCGATAGCGAGAATCGTTCATACCGTATGCCAATGTCGCAATAGTCGGTTTAAACGTCAGGCAATCGTTGTCCATGCGTCGCAAAAAGCCATCCGTCTTTTCACCGCTCCAGCCATACTGTCGCACGGTAACTTTAAGCTGTGGCACGCAGACTGTCAGATAGGTTTCCATCAGCCGCGAATACATTTTCTGTTCTGTGATCGAATCGCCGCAAATGGCAAGACAATCACCTTCCTGCAACAGCAGGTCTCCGCGATTCGGGGCCTTGCGAGGATTGAATACATTGAATGCTTCGTGATCGGGCTTGGTCTCATAAAGGTAAGGCCCAAACAATTTACCCGTAGCCGCTGCATCCCCGGATTGGGCGTTTGCAGCCGCAGCAGCGATAAGACATAAGACAACGGGGACGAGACGAAGACGATTCATTGAGGAAAATTCCAGTTGGCGGCCACTGATGCGCTGTCGCGTCAAAACTCCACACGGCTAAAACCTGGCGGCGGGAAAAACCAAAATCAGATAGCAGAGACTAATCAGGTCACCGTTAGCGGAGCCAGGCTACGCGATGAATTTTGAATGCTGTTTCATGACGTAGTGGAGGGAAATTCGATCGTAACCATGCCGTCCACAACGCTGGCTGCATAGCTGGGTTGGCACAACAGACTGTTCAGGCAGTGTTGTCCGTTTGTGACATCAAATTGCCACCCATGCCAGGGGCAAGTGACGATTTTTCCATTTAATATACCTTTGCCCAACGGGCCACCGGCGTGGGCGCAAATTCCGTCGAGCACTCGGAATTCTCCGTCCACGTTGTAAACGGCAAAAATTCGCCCTTCCGCGACAACTTCGGCAGAACGTCCAACGGCTACTTTCTCGGCTTCGATTAGCGGAATAGTGTTCGACATAACGGTTGATGAAATTCTGAAATACGGTATGCCCTAACCAGTGACAATCGTCTGGATTTCTTCAATGGTCAATCCGGGGCTTTTGAGTGAACGATTTGAATTCAGCATAACAAATTCCCATGTGTCATGCCGTTCATCAACTGCGATTTCCAGACGCAACGCGCGTTTCGCCAGCGTTGACACGAAGCAAGCTGCAATTCGTCAACAACAATTGATTAACTGATGGACAACAGCGGTGTTCGACGCAGGTATCAGTCGTCCGACCAACATGCACAAATCGCAACGCCGGCGCAACGTTCAGCAGCGATCAGACACGTTCGCCTGATCTTGCCGTGTAGAGCCAGTCAGTAAACCGAATTTCGTGGTTTGCCGAAGGTTGTCCGAACCGCAATTTCGCATTGTCACAGGTGCGTTCAGCGAGCTGAATTCCAAACTTCAATATAAGTCAATTTCTGGCGAGTTCTTCTGCGATTCTTAATACGTTCGGAGAACATTGCGTCCCGTGTTGAGAACGATTTGTTGCTGGCGAGTACCGACGAACAACAACCGGAACAAGAACAATTGAAACCGGTCGTTGAATGTCTGCCAGGCAGCAATTTCATAATGCGTTTGATACCTGATGGAGAAATAGAATGAACACACTTAGTTTAGAAGACTGTCGATTATCCATGACTACAAAACTAACAACATCACTTGTAAGTAACAGGAGACTTCGAGGATTCACTTTGATCGAATTGCTGGTGGTGATTGCAATTATCGCCATCCTGATTTCGCTGTTACTGCCCGCCGTACAGCAGGCTCGCGAAGCTGCTCGCCGAACTCAGTGCAAAAACAACATGAAGCAACTGGGGCTGGCGATGCACAATTACCACGATACGCTCGGCGTATTTCCGTTTGGTTTTGACGAACGCGAAACACTTTGGTCGACAATGATTCTGCCTCAGATTGAACAGGCCAACCTGTATCAAACTCTGGTCTGGCAGGAAGGCACAATTGGCAACTGGGATTCCGACGCAGCTAACGAAGCAGCTTGCGGTACTCTGATTTCTGCTTTTCGCTGTGCCAGCATGGCGGTTCCCGAACACATCAACAACAACGGCATTCTCGGTCGCGTTCCCGTCAGCTACCGTGCCGTATCCGGTAGCAACGCAATTTCAGACGACCTGTCGACGATTCCATCCGGTTACACTCCAAAAATTGCACTTGAGCAACAGACTGGACTGAACGGCATGTTCTACGGTTGCAGTAAGACTCGAATTCGCGATATCACAGACGGAACTTCATCAACTTTAATGGTTGGAGAATCGTTTACGGATCCGTCCTATGTTCGCGACGGCCAGGCGATGGATTATTGGCAGTTCGGAGCGCCATCTACTGGCGGATGGGACTGCAAACCAGGCGATCTCGGCGGCACCGAGTATTCAGAAGGCCTTGGTTCAGCGTACGGAAAAATTAACTCGCGACTGGACCCAACAGTCCCCGGAGTAATCGCTGAACTGAGCTTCGGAAGCTACCACGTGGGTGGAGCAAACTTCACTCTTGCTGATGGTTCAGTCCGCTTCATTTCTGAAAACGTTGACATTGGTGTTTACCGATCACTGGGATCCATTCAGGGCGGCGAAGTGGTTAGCGAATACTAATCATTCGTTTTGAACGTGATCTGAAGCAACAGAAAACTGCGACTGGCCTTCAACGAAACGGTCTCGAAACAGTTCACCATTTCACGCGATTCGTAGCGGACTTCCTATTGTGCCAGACACATCTCTGCGAGTCGGGCTAAACGAATTTCCGGAATCGACTTTCGGGCCACACTTACGGGCCGGGCCAACATTCGATCACCATTATGGTTCAGGCCAATTGCAGCAGCCAAACGGATGGTGCAGGATGAACACAATCACAACCAGACACAAGGTTAGTGTCTGGTTCTCGTTTTCTGGCATCGGCAACTATGCAATTTCGCAAACACATAAACGAATTGAAATTCTCGATATGTACTCACAAACTTTCGTCATGAGATTCACTCCAAACTTCAGCCGACGTGGCTTCTTTGGAAACGCCGCTGGCCTTTCACTGATTCTGGCGGTTGCCGGTTGCAGCACAGCGCCCAGTGCTGACTATTCAAAACTGGGACTTGTAAATGTCTCAGGCACAATCACATTGGACGGCGTGCCGCTGGATGCTGCCGTTGTCACCTTTGAAGACCTGCAAACCAGTCAGTTTTCTTACGGACAAACAAATTCCAGTGGAAATTATTCACTGCAGCTGGACAGTGTGCAGTCCGGCGTCGTTCCTGGACAAAAAGTGGTCCGCATCAGCACGACCAGAAAGATTCTGGGGCTGAACGCCGGCGAAGAAGGCAGTTCAGAAGAAGAAGCTGACGAAGTCGAACCCGATGGAAAAGGAGCGACGGTTAAGGAACGAAAGTCAGAACTCGTACCTGACAAATACAATAAGAAATCAGAACTTACGGTCGACGTTTCCTCAGCCAACACCACGTTTGATTTTGATCTGCAGTTTTGAACCGCCTGCAGAAACGCGGCCTCCGCAAGCTCAAACTCACGTAGAACGCGGCAGTAGCCAGATTCATCAGAATTCGGCAGCTAGTGGGATTGGTTACGAACTGCGACGCATCACGCAGTTACATGATGTTCGTCGATGAGAACCACAAGAAAGACACTCTGCGACTCCATTCGCAGGGTGTCTTTGCATTTGTCAATCGCCGAATGACCGTTTAATTGGACAGCCTACAAGCTCGCATCCGAATGGAGCGTTTTTGCAACACGGACTATTCGAAGAGTCGAATTAAAACGACAGCTCGAATGTCTGTTCTCAGGCCAATATTTCCAGAACACTTCGATGTCAAGACATTTGAATTTCAGCAAGCGACAGCCACTCGCAATTAGAACGAAGCTGCAAAAGTTTATTAAAGCAACTTACGAAAACCCAGGTTTACTCGTAGCGAAAGTCGTCAAGACTTTCGGCCTTCTACTGCAGTTGCACCGGCCGAAGCTCCACACGATTTTCGCTACGTCGTTTCGTACAACGCTCTAATGAATTCGAGAACGTTTTTGCTGCAGAATCTTACTGGCCTTGCCCAGTCTGTTTTTTAGCTTTTCAAGCTCTTCATCAGGCTGCGGCGGAACTACGGCCATTTTTTCGCCCAACGCAAAGGACGTTACTTCAGGCACAACAACTTCACCGGTTAGCAGCGCCGTAATCAGGCTTTTTGTGCACGCCACCGAAGCGTTTGATTCAACCAGCAGCTGTTCCAGATCTTCGTCTTCAATTCCCGGCGGCAACGAAGTTACGCACGCTGGGCAACCGGCGGCGCAGACGCAGTCATCGATGATTGTCTGAGCCAGTCTCAGCGCTTCGCCGAACACTTCGAAGATCTTTTCTGCATAGCCGACGCCGCCTTCAATGGTGTCGAATAGATACAGAGCACTTTTCCATTCGCCCGGAGCGACTTCCGTTAACGAAACATCTGTTTCAATGTTTTGTTCGTCGCATAAACACAGACTCGGAGCCG
>JBDNFN010000419.1:0-7120 GCA_041689795.1 Fuerstiella sp.
ATGAGTCGCCATTGACAGCTGGTTCGACATGCGGACCTCCCCCGACACTTCGCGTGCCGAAATTGATCAACATACCCAACCCCTCAGTGGCCGGTTTTAACCCGCACATCAATGGCTGGTTTTAAGCGCTCACTGACACGCTGGATGGACTCGTCAGAGAAAGGACATGGTCGGGAAGAGTCCCGCGTGTATGCGATCGGTCCTGTTCCTGAATCCGTCAAAGATCTGGAACGATGGAAGCGTGTGCGGGCGATCGGCATGGCGACAAACATCACCGTTCGTGACGGCCAGGAACACACCGAGATTCGATATTACATTCTGACTCGTTATGTTTCCGGGAAACGTTTTGCGGATGCCGTTCGCAGTCATTGGGGCATCGAAAACAGTCTCCACTGGCAACTGGATGTGACGTTCCGCGAAGACGATTGCCGAGTCCGCAAAGGCCACGCCGATGCGAACCTCAGCGTGATCCGTCGCTTCGCTCCGAGCATGCTGAAAAACGAAAAATCAGAAAATCTCGGAATCAAAAACAAACGACTTCTCGCCGCATGGGACACCGACTACCTCGCAAAAGTCCTGTTCGGATAACGACTTAACACGCAATCGCCCTGTCCGGAATCTGAGTCCGCAGACGGACACAACTATCGTGGAAACGGACACGCAGCACGACCGCCTAATTACGTCACCCAGACATGGCATACATACAACTTCTGGACTGCCCATACGAGTGTACAGGTGGTGACCCCTGTGTTTCGAGAATTCGACAACACTTGGCGGAGCCCTTGGCCCATTTCCAACGGGCTGCTGCTATTCGTCTTCGACCAGAATAATGGTCTCACCGGATGCCCATGGTCCATTGACAGTTTGCCTGCTGCCACTCGGCCAGACGATATCGATGGAGTCAACCTGCGTGACGTCACCCAGTCCAACGTACATTTGGGGAATCCCCTGGGAAAGATAGCCGACTTTTCCATCATACAGTCGAAGCAGTTTTCTTTCTGCCGCATGAATTGTCAGTAGTGCCCCCACGCCGTTTCGATTGGATGATTTGCCCGTAAGCCGGATTTTGACGTAGTTGATGGTATGACGCTGAGCAAGGTCGCTTTCGAGGACGAGGGGGACATCGTTGAACTCATTGGTAATCACATCCAGATCGCCATCGTTGTCGATGTCCAGAAAAACCGACGACCGCGACCCCAACGCCCCCCAGACAGTGACCTCTCCCTTCCGTCCGGCAACGACTTTTTCCATCAGCGAGCCCTCTGCTTCTTCGCAGTCGACCTGAATCCAGGGCTGCGCCGTTCGTCCTCCTGTTCGCGGTTCCACGCCCAGAACGAATTCCGCATCATAAAACCGTTGGCCGTCATTCAGCATGACGCTGTTGATGCCGTAGCGAAAGGGATAATTCATACTTGACGTTACGAACGCGTCTTCAAGACCGTCTGCGTTCAGATCCCCCGCGCTCAGGCCCCACGGCCAGTAGTTTTCCGCGTTATAGGCGGCTGATATCTCAACAAAGACACCGTTACCGTCATTGCGAAATAACGCATTGCCATAAATGCTGGCGCCTTCCGATTTCAACAGAGACTCTGGCAGCTTCATCGTTGCCCTGTCTTTTTCTTCAAAAAAGAAACTGTTCATGCTCACTTCAGAACGAACGTCGACAAGGATTTCCTTGCTCATGTCTGAATGCATGTCCGTGATGAACAGGTCCAGGTCCAGGTCGTTGTCGAAATCCGCAACTGCGACTCCCATTGAGCCCCACGGAGTTTTCTCGAACACTTCCCGACTCTTGCGTTTGAAGGCCGTTCCCTGCTGGTTTTCGAAGAATTCGTCATTGCCCTGCATATCCAGGACATACAGATCCAGCCAACCGTCGCCGTTGACATCCAGAACAGCCGCGTCTCCGGTCCAGCTGCCCTCCTTAATCCCAAACTTCTCCGTGACATCTTCGAACGTCGTTCCATCTGTGTTTCGATAAAGACGGCTGTACTCAGTTCGCTCTGGTTTCAGATGTCCCGAAAAGGCATCTTTGAAACCGACGTAATAGCCTCCACGGCCCGTCTTTTCTGTCGTGTACTGACCGACGTTGCAAAGAAACAAATCCAGCAGGCCGTCTCGGTCAAAATCAAAAAACACGGCACCGGAAGAGTGTCCCTTGTAGCCCAATCCTGACTTAGCCGTAACGTCTGTGAACCGGCCGCTGCCATCGTTCGCAAACAGTAGATTGCCGGTGCGAACTGCGGTGACATACAGATCTGCGTCGCCGTCGTTGTCAATATCAACAAATGAGGCTGACACACAGACTCGGTCACCAACAGCTACTCCTGCCCTGGATGTGATGTCTTCAAATGTTCCGTCACCACGGTTTCGGTAGAGTTTGTTTTCGCCCAGCTGATTAACAAAGTAGATATCAGTCAATCCGTCAGAATCGACGTCGGCAACAGTCAATCCGTTCCCGTGGTCATAGTGGACTCCCTTGTAGTCAGCACCGGAATCGTCGACCACCTGGTGAAGAAATCGAATTCCACTTTTCTTCCGAACATCCGAAAACTGAAAGTCGTGCTCCACGGGAATCTGATCCTGTGCTTCGATCTGCTGGTCTCGGCGAACATCAACCCATGACGAGTGCAGGACCTCCGGCAGAAATGGGACCTGCTCCTTCCACAACTGATCCACAGCTTGCTTAAGAGCACTCATTTGGGCAGGATCGTTCCACTCAAAGGATGCCCGAATCCGACCAACCGGATCAATGAGCACCACCTGGCCCTGATACTGTTTGAGGTCTGCCTCACCGCTGCGTGTGCCTTGCTCGACTACCCAGCTGAGCGAATGACTGTCGGAATTGTGGCCCCAATCGGCGGTGGCACGCTGCAATGTCTCAGACGATGTCTCTGGATCCGTAAACAGATTAAGAAAGGCGGTGTACTTCCAGTTCGAAGTTTCGCGCAGCCCCGCAAGCAGATCACGCAACGCATCCGTGGGACGCTCAGAATTTTTCCGGAACACGCGTGCAATGCAAACTCGTCCGTGCAGGTCTCGGCGGCCCACAACGTCGCCTTCCTGATCCCGGAACAAGGTGGAGGGGAACGTGTCCAGCATCGGGAGTGCAGTGTCCGGGGGCAGTGTGATATTCGCTGTAACGGCTGGCTCTGTAACAGTTGGTGTGTCCTCTGTGCGAGGCATCGAAGCGGGCTGATCGGCGACCAGTTCCGGTGCGGAACTTACACCGGCGGATTGGGGTAACTTGGGCACAACTGCCTCTCTTTGACAGCCGGGCAGTACAACTGAAACTGCAACCAGGAATGCCAGAGACCTGTACATCAATAACGATCGCGACGAATCTAACATTGTTTTCCACCTGTTCAGAAACGTGGTTGTGGGGCTTGCGATATCAGGCGACAGCGAACCACAGTTCCGCACTGCGAAACCAGCTGGATATCCGGATATCCAGCACGCCCATCCAATGTCTCACGCATACGTGACCGACTTTCACTGCGAGACAGCAGGGCGGTAGCCAATGCCAGCCAAAGCACCACGCTGGGGAACAAATCGTGAATCAAACAGCGGGTCTGATATACCCAGTGAATTGTTGTCTGGATCAAGCGAGCCCCGCAGATCCGGCTCAACGCCGCCAATAAAACAGTGGCGCACGTTGACGGCATGAACGATGTCCATTTCGTACCTTGTTCCCTCAGGTGTCCCGCCGGGAACAGAGTTGTTCCAGAAGAGGCAGTCCACATACGCGTTGCCTCGGCCCTTGTCATCAATGCCATTGCGATTTTCGGTAAACGTGCAACCGGTGACGCTCACCCGGGATTCCGGGAATACAGTCAGTGCCCCACTGCCATGCACTGAATTGTAGTGTCTGCCCTCCGCGCTTACGTCATCGTCACCGTTGTTGCCCTTGTTGTCAACAAACAGACAGTTTTTAAAAATTGCAGCGCTGCCCGGCAGAACGTCTACGGCGGCTCCGGTGAGCTGACAGCTGTTCTTCCGAAACACGCAGTCCTGAAAAACAACCGAATGATCACGAAATCCACGATGTTCCACAGACACGCCGCCGCCACACGGCTTTGCCACGTTCCCCTCCACGGTCAATCCGATCAAAGTCGGATACGATCGGCCAAAGATCTTGATTCCTCCTCCGTCCGAAAAAAAGAACTGGTCGCAGATAAGTCGATCCAACCCGATGTCCGGCTGAATTTCATCCGTTCCTTCGCGCGTTTGGAATGCGTTGGCTCCGGAAATTCGCAGCCCCTGCAGGACTGTGCCGTTTGTGATACCGTCACCAATATAGACGACGTGATTCACAATCGCGGGGTATGTGGGATCAGTCGCGTCTGCCACAGCTTTGTTTCCAGCCTCCAGAGTGACTTCGCCGTCAGCGATGATGTGAATTCCGTCATGTCGCCGATTCAGATAAATGAGCGCCTGGCGCTTCGTGTCTGGTCGATACGTGCCTTCATGTAAAACCACTTTGCGACACTTGGTGTCCGCTGCTTTGTTGAGAACCAGCTGAATGTCATCTCCCGGATTCACATGCATGACCTGCGGCGCCGACACCTGCTGTGCCGGTGGGGAATGAGTAGAATCGGACGAACAGCCCGACACACCCGCGACTGCAATGCAGATTGCTAAATACATGTTGGCCAGTGCCAGGCCCCACGGTCGTACAAACATGAAGTCCAGTCACCTAATGAGGGCATAGCCGCTCAAGCAAAAGTCGCTCAACCGCGTTGTGTCATCGCAGATTCGCCAGGGAGCCACCTGCAAAAGATGAAGTCACACGCAGCGTACCAAGAAGGTCATCGTGAAAGTACCTTAATCCGCACAATGGATCTGTGTGAAACTCGTAGGTGCCTTCAGCCGGACTGACAAACTGAATGGTATGTACCATTTCCGGTACTGCAACCGCGATGCGACCGTCCGGAACGTCCAGAGTGTAAACATAGTCTTCACTGGTCAGGAACAAAGTGACACTCGCGTTGGAAGGCACAACCAGCTCGTTGCCGAGTGACTGTTCGTCCCCCGTGCCGATTTCCCCGTCCGGTCCGAGGCTCAGGAACTGCCATTTGAAGTCGCGGCCCCGCGCTTCAAACAGAAGAGGACTCATGGATGAAGCCGCTCGCGACCGGTAGGCAGGCGGTTCGTCAACCGTTGCCGTTCCACACCCCACCATCAGAACCATCACCGCCGCAGCAACTCGACTCCTTCGTTGCCTTGGCAGGGCAGCCTGACTAACGGTTCCGTGCGTGTTCATGATTTCACCGACAACAATGCCTCAACACAAATGCGCGCCGCCCTGATGAAACTCAACCTATTGAAACTTCACGTGATCCCCACGATCGTATTCTTCCGCCCACCTCGCCACGCATTCAATAATATATACGTGGCTCTTCCGATTGAGCTACTGACATGTTCCGAACGATGCGCAATATCCGTCAAATTCACATATGTGACGGCTGAGGAAATTGCAGTCCAGCACAACAACACGCTGAGGAGGAGCTGCGATTGCGACGTTTGACGAGTGCCTTCAACTGAATCCGTACCGACAACGAGCAGCACGAAACCGTAAACTCGCTTCCAGCCGCGAAACATCGCAGCGGATAGGTTCACAAGTCGGCTCACGCGGCATCGCTCACCGCGAACACGCTGTACTTCCTGCTGACAGGTCACAAACATCAGGTCGCTCATACTGGCGGTCGCTTTCAGGCTTATCGATTGCCTGTCATCCGTCTGCTTTGATCAACCTGAATCTGGCTGGATGTCGGAATTTCCTGCCATCGCGTAGTTGGCGTGGCGTCTGCCAATTGGCGAGACGTTTGAACCGTTCGTCTGGCAACCCACATTCACAGAACCAGTGGAACTAAAAATCACGGACCGCACCGTCACGATTTCCACGCGTTGTTCGCGTCATTTTGATCCGTTGGGAGTCACGCGAATCGCTGTCAACAATGTGGTTAAAAAACACAAACGCAACCACCTGCCTGTCGTGTATCATCCATGATCGCTACACCCCCGCAAATCCCGGATGGATGTATCGATACGACGACTGGACTCCGACGGCCTATGTGGTCGTCCCTGAACATGTCAGCACTGCGTTGACGGCTGGATTTTTACTGCGATTGGCGATCCACGACATGGTTCAGACGGCGGTGATGATGAGTGTTCGTCGGTTCTCTGGGGCTGACATCGCAGGTTTAAGGCGAGACAACAGCCGCCAGAACAGCAACTGTAACAGCAACTGTAACAGCAACTGTAATAGCAACTGTAAGTTCGAGCCGGCAGCGGCCGGAACGGCGTTGATTGCGGCTCCCGACAGTCCTTTCAGGAAGCTGCGGCCCGTGCGATTGTCGGTTTTAAATGTCCGAGTTTCGGCTGCACCGCAGTGCGGCGTTTGCGTCGACTTTTCTGAGTTCGCGTCAGCTTCCGAGGGCTGCTGCCAGACCGATGCACGGCAGCAGCACCTTTGTCATTGTGGCCGCGATACCCTTTGTCAATGTAGCAGTCTGTCACTGGGATTCGAGTGATCTTCTCGGTCGTGATGATTGCCTTCGCCAGTGGGTGATCATCGTACGGATTACCTTCACACAAATTGATCCCCACGATCAGGTTGCCGCGATTCGTTCAGGTCACCGACACTTCCTGGCCAAACTTGTAACGCCTGTCAGCCTTGCCGTGGCTGATGCACATCACGCCTGCTTCGTGCAGGCTGTACAGCTGCTTCCTGCCTGCCTTCTCATGAGCGTGAAGACGGTCGCACAGACTCAACCGCTCTTCCAGACAAGCATCCGGCCGCGATACTTTGCGCTTCAAATCACGAATAACGCGGCCCAGCCACGTGTTCAGTTTCATCAACAAGAACAGTTGGATTGTCAGCACCGACTCGCTGTTCTGCAGCGTCGTAAGCGTTGACGGGTCGGTACGACGAATCATGCTGCGACGCATGGCGTTGGCGGGATTGAGCCTGAGTGATGGGGGACGCCGTCGGCGAACCTGAATCGCAGCGACTCAACAAGGTATTCAGAGGCATTGCGGTTCTGCAGGCGGCAGGTTTTTGAGACCGTCAGGATTCGTTCCAGGTAGCGACTGCCCGAATCGCTGTGAGTCCCGAAGC
>JBDNFN010000420.1:0-5471 GCA_041689795.1 Fuerstiella sp.
ATCCCTCAAAAAATCCGCTTCAAGACGGACTCGCTACCACTACGCGCTGAACTCAGGTTACACTCGTTTTGATACACCCACATGGCAGCTTTTGCGTTCCCCTTTTGCGTTCCCCTGCCAAAGAGGTGTTGGCGGTCACTGCTCGACTTGCAGGGCCGAAAACGTTTAGTGTCTGTGCAGGGCTGCGTCACGTTGCTGTACCATTCCACATCGAAAAGGGAGATTTGGTTAAAGAGTGAGATTTCAGCAAACGCACGTTTGCCGAGTGGCGTTCCTACGCTGCCGTCACACCAGCCGACATAAGCGGTCTGCAACTGCGTGGGGATTTCACGAAAAGCCTGCTGTCACGCGACCTCGGTACATCGGCCCCGATTCGGCATGCGAACCAGGTTGAACGGCGTCCGGATCCGATTTGTGACCGTCTGTTCGATACTTCACTGAACATGCAAAGCAGGGTGGTTAGGAGAGTGTTTTCACTGATGGTGGAAGGGACACAGCGGTTGCCGAACCTTTCGAGATTATCGGGCATCACCACAGACGGCCATTGGAAACTAATGGCTCACGATCGCGAACTCAGCCGTGACGTGTCAAGGTAGCTATCGATGGAAAGTGATGACAGTGCTTCTCAGATTCAATTGCATGTCAGAAACGTTAATCAGGCCGAAGTTGGGCCGTACCAGCATGCCGTATCCTGGGCCGCAGGCCGACGAATATCTGGAGAAAATGCTGCCTGGCTGTCGCGATTCGCTGCGACGGCAAACCTTGATCTCGCCCAGGCACGTATTCAGTTAGAATAAATTATGGGAGGTGAACGGCAATGTGCGCTCGGCGAAACGTATGAACTGTGCGGTGTAGCGACAACGTCTTACGTTAAAAGTACAGCGTGGGGTCACCAGAGTAGACTTGATGAAACGGAAGTGCCTGCGGATTAAAACCTTCCGTTTCTCGCATGGATGAAGGGTATTGAGCTTGAATTCGAATTATCGCGAACAACGTTAAGCAGCCGTGTTGGTTAAGCAGCCGTGTTGAACTTCAGGTCGATCCTTCAGTTGTGGGGAACGTTTTTGGTGAGAACGGAAAACATGGCGTGACGCCTGTTCCGGTCCCTTCTATTGAAGACATCGCAATGACTGAACGCACACAAAACTATGAACTTCTACTCGCCGCCGACATGCCGTTAGGAAATGCACTCAAACGACTCGACCCAAGCGGCGCCTAGACCAACTACCTTGCGATTCCCGGAAGCGCGCCCGTTTCGGAAGATGACGCTCGAATGCTGCGATCTGTGGCAGGTCGGTTTCATCTGGTGGCAACGGATAGTAAGTACAAGGCCGTCACAAAGGTACTCGGCTTTCAGGCGACTCATGCCCGCCTGAAAGAATGCCTGGTGATTCTGAAATGAGATTCCGGTGTAATATGTCCCGGCCCCTGGCGGCAATTTTTTAAAATGCGGGCATATAGCATCATGTTGTTTGAGCGTTAGCAACACGCGTTTGTGACAGACGGAAATTCACCTTACCCAGTTGCCGGCTTCGTCACGTCCAAACCATGCAGAAGCGAGGTTGTCAGGCCGATGGCTCGGGCCAATGCATCGTCAAGGCGGCGGCAGTACAAACATGAGTTCTGAGCCGCAGTCTGATTGCCATGAAATCGCCGGAAACGAGCCATGCCGGAGATTGCGACATCGCGGCGAGCCATTTTGATCGATGCGTGGCTGATAATTCGACGTCATGTTTTTTGTATGGAAAACGTGCTTGCTGGTCTGACCGCTGCTCCGCTTTGGCGTATGCTGTTCTGTGGCGTGCGATTCCGTTTTCTTTCACTGATCAGTTGTTTGATTGCCAAAATTCCGATGCGAGGCAACTCCCATTCGACTGTAACCTCGCGTGACAGCATTCTTCTCAGGCTCCTAAGCACGCCGTGGCGCATTCTGAGTCTGGTGTTGATTGTGGTGTTTGCCGTTGAAGCTGTTGTGATGCTGTTTCTGCCAACGCTGTTTCCACCGGAACTGCCGAAGGTCTGGGAAGCCATAATTGATGCGGCTTTGCTGACGGCCATCAGTGCTCCAATACTTTGGTTGATTATCATCAGTCCTCTGCGACGAATTGCGCTGGAAGCTCAGGCCCTGTCCAGCACGATTGTGGAAAACGCCGGAGACGGAATCATTACTGTCGATTCGGCGGGCAAAGTCCTGTCGTACAATCCCGGTGCCCAAGAACTATTCGGACACGAAACAGAACGTATTCTGGGACAGCCTGCGGCCGACCTGTTGCCTGATATCAGCCTGAACGCCACTGGCGCCGGAGAACCTGAGACCTCTGTTGGACGCCGAAAAGGTGGCGAAGAATTTCCGGCCTCTGTGTCTATTCGCAGGCTCGGCAACGAACAACAGTCAGAAGCCGTTTTGGTTGTACGAGATCTCACAGAAGCCCATCGAGCTGAAGGAGAACGCGCTGCCGCAATTCGCGAAAAAGAAGCTCTGCAAACTCAACAAATGGCGATTCTGGCTCAGTTGGCGACTGGTGTAGCTCATGAAATTCGCAATCCGCTGACGGCCATTAAGATGCTGGTTCAAAGCACAACGTCGGTTAACGAAATGACCACGCTGCCAACTGAGGATCTGAAGATTGTCGAAGATCAGATACGACGAATGGAACAGTCTGTAAATGCTTTGCTGGATTATGCCAGGCCGGCTCGCACAGAACGAAACCGCGTCCTGGTGGGTGAACTAATTCCGGGGGCCGTTCGGCTACTGGCAGGACAGGCCTTAAATCAGTCAGTCGAACTTCAGATCGACAATCCGACAACAGATGTCGCCTTGGACGCCGATCAGCTTCAACTGCAGCAACTTCTGTTGAATCTGGGTTTGAATGCATTGAGCTTCATGCCGGATGGCGGACGATTGTCGTTTGCCGTGACGGTCACTAAACATCAGGTTTGCTTTCGAGTTGCAGATACTGGCCCTGGCATTCCCGTTGCTATTCTGGATGAAATATTCAAACCTTTTTTTACGACTCGCAAGCAGGGTATCGGCCTGGGACTGAATATCTGCCGCCGAATCGCCGAAGAACACGGCGGCTACCTGACCGCGTACAATCGCGCCGCTGGTGGTGCCACTTTTGAACTCTATCTGCCTTCCGCCACAATGGCCGAAGTATCAGGGATTTTCTAATCTATGCCGCGCTTGCTGGTGATTGATGACGAACCGTCCATTCTGCATGCGTTTCGCCGCGCGTTTCATGATTCTGAACTGGAACTGCTGACAGCCGAAACAGCCGCCGATGGCGTTCAGGCGGTACGTGAAGACAGGCCGGACGTAATTGTGCTGGACCTGAATCTTCCGGATGGCTCGGGGCTGGAATGTTTTGAACGCATCAAAGAAATTGATCGTCGCATTCCCGTGATCTTCATTACCGGCCATGGAACAGTTGAAAGCGCTATTGAAGCAACCAAGCAGGGGGCGTTTGACTATCTTTTCAAACCACTGGAACTGCCCGAACTGAAACAGCTTGTTGCCCGAGCCATTCGATTGAGCGAAATGGTGAAGACGGCTCCGGCTGTAAATCCGGATGAAACCGCCGCCGATGGCAGGCAGGCGATGGTCGGCCGCTGCGAATCGATGCAGGAAATTTACAAGGCGATTGGACGAGTCGCCGCCCGCGACATCACGGTGTTGATTCAGGGAGAAAGTGGTACTGGGAAGGAACTTGTTGCCAAAGCTCTGTACCAGCACAGTCTGCGAAACAAAGGACCGTTTCGCGCACTCAACTGCGGGGCAATTCCGGAAGCACTGCTGGAAAGTGAAATGTTTGGTCACGAAAAGGGATCATTCACCGGAGCAGATCGTCGGCGCATCGGCCATTTCGAACAGGCTGATCACGGAACGCTGTTTCTGGACGAAGTCGGCGACATGTCACCTCTGACACAGCTGAAGTTGCTGCGGGTTTTACAGGAGCGGAATTTCGAACGCGTCGGAGGTTCCGAAACAATCAACGTGAATGTACGCGTGATTGCAGCCACGAATCAGGATCTTGAACAGCTTGTGACTGACGGCCGTTTTCGAACAGATCTGTTTTTCCGACTGCGTGACTTCACCATCAACCTGCCACCTCTGCGAGAACGCGGCGACGATATTCGATTGCTAGCTCAACACTTTATTCGTAAACACAGCGCGGCATTAGGCAGAACGGCAACTCAGCTGGCCGACGCAACGGTTGACGTCCTGCGGAAAGCTACGTGGCCGGGAAACGTGCGTGAACTCGAAAGCGTCATCAAACAATCACTGCTGAATACAACAGGCTCAGTGCTGTTACCCGAATTTTTGCCCCAGGAACTTGGCGGCACATCGTCCGGTCATACCGCGTTGAAGTTTGACCTGCAAGGGTTCATGGACGAACAGTTGCGGCTGGACGACTGCACGGACCTCTACGCAAAAGTCATCGCCGGCACCGAACGGCAACTATTCACCAACCTGCTGAAACACACGTCGGGCAACCAGGTTCACGCATCGGCAATTCTGGGTATCTCTCGAGTGACACTCAGAAGCAAGCTTCGTCAGTTGGGCATCAACGCCGCTGATTTCACCTAACATGGAAATCGGCTTGCTGTCTCGGCACACGCGTTAAGCTCAGTCGATCCAGGCTCGCAGAGTTCTTATCGAACAAAACAATTATTGCAGGACAGATTGGCCATCGCGGTTTCTGCTCGCGGATCCAGATGCTCGAAACGCTCCGTCCGAAATGCCTGCTTCTCTCCATCCGTAAACGTCAATCGAGCCAGCCTTAACTCCTCGAACAATCACGCGAAACGGCCGCTCAGGCACAGACCAGAGCTTCACTGCAAAAAAAATCCAGTCAAGGCATCATCCTCGACTAGGCGAAGAATAACTCCACGAATAGACTCAGCCAGCCCGACAGCGATATCTTCTGCCAGCAGCTTACGGACCTTAACCGACAGCGTGACAATACCGCCCTCGATCGAGACCTGAATTCTATGACTCTTCACGGCGTCGGAAGCCAGCATATCGTTTTCAACGGCCAGCGTGATGACTTGATCCGGCAGGTTCCATCATTCGTTGTCTGATCCGCAGATTCATCAGCCTGAACTGGCAGCAGCAGCCACGTTCCGACAAAGGAACCGGGTATCAGTCCGTGGGACGCGTTGTGTTTGTTCATTTGCGTAGTGCTCGTTTTAAACGGCGCAAGCAAGTGTTATCCAGGACAAAGCTGTTCGAGTGCTTTGTATGCTGCAAGCGGAATGTTCATCGCGGCCTCCGGTCCGTCTATTGCCGCCAGAACTGGGTCAATCACATCAGCGTGCATCTTCGTTCTTCGCTAGTGCGCGTCGGGAAATGGTTGTTGAGCTGAAAACGGCTGTGGTTTGGAGTCGGTTTTTCGGTGAAGATTCAGAGTGCGGGGTGACTTGCGGCGCGCAAATGGCGATTTTGGTGTAGCGTGGGCCGGTCTTGGTGG
>JBDNFN010000421.1:0-8015 GCA_041689795.1 Fuerstiella sp.
ACCACCAACTTCAGCCACTGAAGCTGATCAACAACCGCATCTGAGGAAACAAACAGAGAACTCATCACGCGCTGAGTAACGAATCCCCCAAATCCTCGCCAGACCAATCACACATTCACCACTTCAGCGATTGTTTACCTCCCGTGCGTGTTAAGTGATGATTCTAAAACCACTTATACGCACGCGAACGCTTTTCCGTTGCGGCGCGGTGCGCAATTCAGGCTGGGAGTTCAACGTCAAATATCAAACGCGAATGTATGGCTAAGCATTCGCAAAAATCGGCTAGCGAGCGATCGCGGTTTGCATTGAATGGAAACCGTGCCAGTGCTATAGACGGGTGGAATCTGTCGACGGTCGTCACCATCTAGTTTGATATATACCGCAAAAACCGTTTCGCTTGGTTTGCCATTTTTTCCCACGGGCAACATTCCTGTGACGCTCAATTCGGGTGGAACAGAGGTTTCCGGCGTTGTTGTCAGATGCGTGACCTTCCCTGTCAATGTATGACTCGGTTTCGAGTGAAAGTAGATAATGACTTTAGCACCGATTTGCACAAATTCGATGTCTTGCTGATCAATATAAGAAAGTGCCCGTAGGTCAGTAAGATTGCCTATCCAGGCGATGATCGTTTGTTCCTCCAGCCATGTGTTGCAGTTCTTTTCGTCCAGCGGGGTGCCAGTCCAGAACTGTTGCAGTTCGTTATTATGGAATTTTGGGGCAACACGATTTCGCGGCGGAATAACCAAGCCTTCGCGTGGGCTGGTCAACGAAAGCCGAAGGGCTTTTCCCCGCACCAGTTTCAATCGCTGCAATGCATTCTCGACAGCTTTCTGCGCCGCAGGTAAAGCATTTGATGAAGTGGGGGTCGCCTGCCGTGTTCCGTCGAGGTTAATGATCCGGGCTCTCGCCACTGCCAATTCACCTTCCAATCGGGCAAGTTCCAGATCGATACCAGGATTGGTCAGAGTTCCAAGTTGTTGCCCATCGAAAACTACATAATTGTAAGCGACTTTGGGAGTGACGAAGCCAGCTGTTTGAATATAAACCGGTGAACTGACTCCAGGCGACAGAGTGAATGGTGCTTGCGTGGATTCTGGAAGTGGCCACAAAACTCCAGCCAGCAGCACAATTGTTGCAACGAATATTCCTGAAGCCGCTCGGAAATTCACGCCATCCTTTGCGAAGACCAACCGTGCAATCCGGCTCGCGGTGTGGGCTACTGATATTGTAAGCCCCAGGGCAACGGAGATCGCCAGGAAATAGCTGATTCCCTCGAGTCGCAGCGGCTTTGATGCGGCGTTGATAAACATCAGAATAGTTGCCAACACAATCCACCGATATGCCATTGATGCGAAGCCAAACACTGGCATCCATATACGACGCCAGGCAGAAACATCAGGATCCGAATCGGCTGAAGTACCGAGCACAACATGCTGTATCAGCGAGACCGCCCGATGTCGGCATTCCGGTCCAAGGTTTGGAATCCGAAGAAGGTCGCTCAACACGTAGTAGCCATCATAGCGGAGGAGCGGGTTGCCGTTAACGAGTATGGTGTTCAACGAGCACAGCAGCATAATGTTAAGGAAAAATGAGTGTGTTACACCGGGGACGCTTGCGACCCACAATATTCCGAAGACCGCTGCAATAAACAATTCGACAGCAATTCCCGCAAATGCAACTTGGGCACGACGCATTCGTGCTTTCTGCAACCATGAATCCGAAACATCGCAATATAGAAGGGGAAGGAAACCGACCACTATGCAGCCCAGCTCGTGGCACTCGCCACCAAAATGACGGCATGTCAGACCATGGGCGAGTTCGTGCAATATTTTTATTGTCGAAACCGCCAAAGTTAGAATAACCAGGTTGGTGGGAGTGAACAGTTCCAGGATTGTTGGGAGTTCAACCAGCACCTGTTGCCATCTTGAAATTACCAGAAGTGCAACGATGGCTACAAACGCTATCGCAGTACACTGAACGCTGCGATCATAGACCCACCCTAAATGTCTATCCAGAAACCGCAGAATCGCAGTTGGGTCAATTCCTCGAAATCGGTGGCTGAGTAATGATGGCAGTTTCCGAAAGACGGCAGATTTCTGCTCAGCCTGTCGAGTACGAGCGAGCAATTCACCATAGCCGACACCATCTGAGATGAGGAGCCCCGACTTAACTCCGCTGACAAGAAACCTTTGGAGACTAACGTCGCTGAATTCAACGTTTGGGAATCTGTCTTTAAGTCCCTGCTTTACGCCTTCCCACGTTGAACTGCCGTTCAGCCCCCGAAGGAAGGCGAGTTCTTCAGACTCCACATAAAAGTACGATAGCTTCAATGGGTCTTTGATTACCCATGTGTCACCACCGTGATCGCTGGGGTGGAACTCCAAATCATTTCTAAGACGCCAGGATGGAAATGAATTTTTGCGATGTTCATCCATGTCGTTGCTTCAATAATCTCATCGCTTGACTGCGCGTTCACCATTATTTCTTTATAACAAAACAGCCTCTTTGTTGGAAATCCACCTTTGACTCAGGGACGGACTCACTCGATTGAAGTTCTGTGCTTGATCACATGTTGCTGTGGCACGCCGGTAGAAGTTGTGGCAAAACGACCATGTACTAAACAGTTTTTCGGTGACGGGAAATGCACTGTTTCTGCGCAATTTGCGCGGAGACACAGGAAATTGCAAGTCACATTTGTCGTCGCTACTGAGGGTGGATTGGTTCGAACGGCATTGGGCGGTTCGTAAGATGATATGGTTAGACTGGAATTCCGTATGAATAGTGGGCGCTCATTTAAACGTGCTATGCTGCACGCAAGGAGCGAAATAGCTGTCGAAGAAGCCAGTTAAGATAGTCCGTCGCAGTTACAGCCACGATTATAGTCGGAATGCCGGCTCGCTCATTAAGGACTAGGGTTACACGACAGCTCAGGCGGCTCGTGAGCTGGGTGTCAACACTAATTTTCTGCGTAAGTGGCGTCAGAAGTACGGCAACTTGGCCTCTGCGGATTCGAAGGTTTCGCAGGGTGTTCAGCAGGAGTTGGATCAACTGCGCAGGCAGAACCATGGATGTGGTAGAGGTTTCAGGGAAACCTTAATCTCTTATTCTGAGTCCATAGAAAGGACATCAGAATGGCTCGAAGAAGAAGAAAACTTCAGTCAAGAAACAGGCTCGTCAGCAGTACACAGATGAGTTCAAGGAACAAGCTGTGCAGTTGCTTCTGGATGGGTACACGGCACCTCAGGTCGTTGACCGGTTGGGTATTTCAAACGTCAACGTTTTGTATCGCTGGAAGCAGGAACAGAGTGCTCCGGTGGCAAGTTCTTTGGAAGCGAAAGTGAAGGACCTTGAAGCCGATCTGCGGCGTGTCGAACGGGAGAGAGACATATTAAAAAAGTTGCGCCAGGCAAAGTGAGGTGGCGACAGTATCAGGTGTCCTTGATACTGTCACCACCTCACACAGTCGCTATCAAAGCTTACGGCGAGAACAAGCCAGAAGTGGCGCTGCCCAGCTAAGCAGAACCGCTAAGCAGAACCGGATACGCCATGTGATCGTGGAAATGGCAAACCGAAAACACAGACGGGATCCGAGCCTCGCAATGGTTTTGTTCGATACTGGTGATCGTCTTGCTGCCCGGAAGCATCACTTCATCATACGCCAGTTGTTCGTCGAACTTCCGTGATTGAGTCGCATCTAGTCAACTGGCTCGCTTGATCTCACGTCACAATTGTGCGACTTGCATTTTACATAACTTTAAGCTGTGCGGAACGAGCTTTGTGATCGGATTTCCAAATATCAGTGCCTAGGCCGATCAGATGAGATTTCAACCAGACGCCTGATTCGTGGCATTCACTGACCGTTCCCCCACTTCCATGTTGTGAATAAAATTTGCACTGGCGGCTGTGTTCAGGTCGTGAAATAACCGCAGATTGGTGGGGGCATTTCAGGTATCGCCCACATGTTCACAAAGCGATTGCAGTCATGAGGTCTTTCGCGAGACATCTGTTGTCTTAGTTAATTGGCGCGTCAAACGATGTCTCAGTGATATCGAATCTGGCCACCACGTATCTGACGGATATACACTAAACGGCATCGAGATTGCAGTGGCGAACTTAAACACAGGTCTTCAAGTATTTCGCGGCCGAAACGTTTTTCCGGAGCTTTATCTAGTGATCGACAAGTAAAACTTTGGCCACCATGAACACCGATTTTCCATAGACCTGAATAGGCACGTGCCAATCACTGGGGAGACATACACAATCCGGCAGTCGCTGCGTTGGTTCTGATTCTCAAACACTTCAACATCCAATGTTTTTTCCTGAAAGAAGCCAGTCTGCGACGTTTAGCAGGTTCAGGAATTCACATCCAACTACGGAAGCTCCGCCTGAAACATTACTCATCCATCCTGGCGCTCGTTTGCCAGCCATTCATGTCATATCCTCTTCAAAATTGATGTTTCTGAAGAAGGTATCAAGAACATTGGCAGTCCAAATGTGACTGCAGGTATTACAGTAGGACTTGACCTGCAGGCGGGCGACAAAAAACAAATAGCATCAATAAGAATTTGCTCAGGAATTTGCGGTTTCTGCCTGATCGCAGCGACAAGGCCGAATCATCGTTTAGTCCCGATCTATCTATCCTGTTCACATACGCCGAAGAATGTCTGACCAATGGGTTGTTGGCGGAATAGTTAACGAAGCCACAGAGATACGAAAACTGACAATGCAGCCTAATAACGAAGTGCTATCCCGGGATCTCGATGGATTTGACCAACTCACCGAACTTGCGCTCGATCTGCGTTCGACCTGGAATCATGCGACGGATGAAATCTGGCGGACGTTGGATGAGGAACTCTGGGGATTGACTCAAAATCCATGGGTTGTTCTGCAAGCGTCCTCGCGGAAGCGGATTGAACAACAACTTGCAAACAGCAGTTTTCGCAGATCGGTCGACGCGCTGTTGAAGTCGCGTCGTGAGGCGGCGGAGGCACCGGGCTGGTTTCAACAGTCTCATGCTGATTCACCACTGAAGTGCGTTGCCTACTTCAGCATGGAATATATGCTCAGCGAGGCGCTGCCGATCTATTCCGGTGGGCTGGGTAATGTCGCTGGCGATCAACTGAAAGCCGCGAACGATCTGGGAGTGCCGGTCGTCGGTGTGGGACTCCTTTACCAACAGGGTTATTTTCGGCAGGCCATTGATGCAGACGGGACTCAGCGAGCACTTTACCCGTACAACGATCCGGGACAGTTGCCGATCCAGCCGTTGAGGACAGAAGACGGGCAGTGGTTGCGACTGAAGGTTGAACTGCCTGGACACGCGCTCTGGTTGCGTGCGTGGCAAGTGATCGTGGGCCGAGTAAAGCTGTACCTGCTTGACAGCAACGATCCCGCGAATCTGCCCGTCTATCGCGGCATTACCAGTGAACTGTACGGCGGCGGGCCGGAGTTGCGTTTGATGCAGGAATTGATTCTTGGCATAGGCGGCTGGCGGTTGCTGCAGAAAATCGGGATCACGCCTGATGTTTGTCACCTGAACGAAGGTCATGCAGCGTTTGCTGTTCTGGAACGAGCTCGCAACTTTATGACGCAGTCCGGGCAATCATTTGATGCGGCGCTGGCCATTACTCGAGCTGGAAATCTATTCACGACTCACACCGCAGTAGCCGCGGGTTTTGATCGCTTCGACCCGCGGCTGATTGATCAATACCTTGGACGCTACGCGACCGAACGCCTGGGCATCGCTGTCCGCGACTTACTCGCACTTGGACGCGTCAACGCGAACGACGACGGCGAGCCGTTCAATATGGCCTTTCTAGCCGTGCGCGGCAGCGGGGCCATCAACGGGGTGAGTCGTTTGCACGGCGAAGTCAGTCGACGACTTTTTGAGCCGCTGTTTCCGTACTGGCCCGAACACCAAGTTCCCGTATCGCACATCACCAATGGTGTCCACATGCCAACCTGGGATTCCGCGGCGGCCGACGCGTTGTGGACAAAGGCGTGCAGTCAGTGTCGTTGGAACGGAACAACTGAGACGCTCGGTCAGGATATCCGCGCGGTGACCGATGAAGACCTGTGGGAATTTCGTGTCTTGTCTACTCACGAACTGGTTGACGACGCACGACTGCGTTTGTCGCGGCAACTGGCCGGTTCGGGTTCGTCACCGGAAGACGTCGAGGCGGCTCGGCACCTGTTTGACCCGGCGGCGCTGACGATAGGGTTTGCTCGACGGTTTGCGACTTACAAGCGTCCCAACCTGCTGCTGCACGACCCGGAACGTCTGCTGCGGATACTGTCGGATTCGGAACGTCCAGTGCAGCTAATAATTGCGGGAAAAGCTCATCCGGCTGACTACGAAGGGCAGGATTTGATTCGTCAGTGGATTCAATTCATACGGCGCGAGGAAGTTCGTCCGCATGTTATGTTCATCAGCGACTACGACATGCTGCTGACACAGCGATTGGTGCAGGGTGTCGATGTGTGGCTCAACACACCGCGGCGGCCGTGGGAGGCCAGCGGCACCAGCGGAATGAAAGTGCTGGTTAACGGCGGCATGAATCTGTCCGAACTGGATGGCTGGTGGGCGGAAGCGTATTCACCCGATGTCGGCTGGGCCATCGGTGACGGACGTGAACACGGCGACGATCCGGCGTGGGACGCGGCTGAGGCGACAGCGTTATATGACGTTTTGGAAAAAGAAGTCATTCCAGAATTTCATGAGCGCAACGAAGTTGGAATTCCAACAAAGTGGCTGGCAAGAATGCGCGAGAGCATGGCACGACTAACGCCGCAGTACTCTGCAGCGAGGACGGTTCGGGAGTACACAGAACAACATTACCTGCCGTCCGCTAAGCGGTATCACGAGCGCATGGCGCATGGCGGAACGCAGGGAACCAGCATTGTCAACTGGCAACATTCGGTGCGTGAAAAATGGCCGAAACTGCGGTTCTACGATCTGAAAGTCGCGTCGAGTCAATCCGAACATCGGTTTGATGTCCTGATTGACCTGGACGGGCTGGATCCGAATTCAGTTCTCGTCCAGTTGTATGCGGACGCAAACAGCGATACCGGGCCGCGTTGTTTGCCGATGGAACGCTGCGAGTCGCAACCGACGGATGCGGGCCACAGCTACTGCTATTCGGCAACTGTCGCAGCAGATCGGCCCGCCAACGATTACACCGCTCGCGTGGTACCGAATCACGACGGCGCCGCGGTTCCTCTGGAAGTTCAACATATTCTTTGGCAACACTGAGGCGTGCATCGTTGCGAAAAGCAGCCAAACGGTAGGCACCCAGAATCAATGGCGATTCGCCGTGTATCAAGTGTGCGTTGCTTCAAGTCGAAATCGCAAACATCGCAATCGCTGATTCCCGGCGATACATCAATAATCAATAATCATGGGCAGGACCGGTTTGGAGGATGTCCGCGGCGTAGTTGAAAAGAGTGACGGGGAAAATGGGACTGAGGGATCAGTCTAGGCTGTGTGGACATTCATAAAACGTCTGTGATCAATGCGGCGAGCCAGACGAATCCAGCGAAGTTCTCGGGTGTTTTCTCGTAGCGAGTGGCCACTCGTCGGAACTGTTTAATGCGCCCCAAGAACCGCTCGACATGATTTCGATTCTTGTAACGTTCTTTGTCATAGCGTTTCTTCACCTTCCGATTCTTGTGCGGCTTGATACACGCCTTCGCCTTCAGTTTCTTGATCCGCTGGCGAGTTTCGTCACCGTCCTAGGCGGTGTCGGCCAACACGTGTTCGACCTGGTAGCTGTCCATTGTGCGCAGCGTGAAGTGTCTTCAGTTTTGTCGTGAGTGGATGCGTTCGAGACGTGCGGGTTCGCATGCTTGTGCGGTGCTCGTTGTTCGAGCGGTCGCGCTGCCGGATTATCCCGTGTTGTTCAGCGGCACCAGAAGTTCCAGCGGCGAATGGATCTTGTCTGGCAGATCAAGCGGAGGAAGTTTGAGTGTCTGCACCAGACGACGGAAGCAACTGCTGCCGGCCTGTTGCCAGCGAT